>JANOWY010000241.1:0-23659 GCA_031418135.1 Rhodoferax sp.
AGGTAACGCCAGTGCCCCAGCGCCATAGGCCGCACATTGAAGGTGGGTGCAGGCACTTCGACGGCTTCCATTGCCACGCCATGGGTTTCAAAATGGGCGGCTTCATGGCGCAAGATGGCGGCACGCAAGTCTTCCATCACACGCGGGTCGTTATAGGCAGAGGCCAAAAACGCTGCTTCTGAACGGGCCTCGGCAACTTTGCCGCGCCAGGCGGTCCAATCTAGCGACACCTGATCCAAACCGCGTTTGATAACCGGGGCGAATACTGCCAGTGTTGCAAACAACAGGGTCCACAGCGCTACCCAGGCAGCAAACAAGTGGTCATCTGCCCACGTATCGACCAACTGGTCGGCCAACAACACCAGGCCGGCGACGACCGCAGCCAGCAGCAAGGTGGTCATGCCACGGGTGGAAGCGACAGACTTTTTTGCCTGCTGCACGATTTCGACGAACAGGCCAGGTAAACGCCGGATACGGGCCGCAGCGGCTTCGGCGCGCACCACACCAGGGTGTTCTGTAGGGAAGTCTGGGTTGACAAAACGGGTCATGATGTTTTCCTTTCGATATATCCAGACAGCGGGTATGCTGCAGATATGGCTGAATATTAGGGTAATTACTTATGTTGCTCAACTTTATATTGATAATGATGGTCATTCACCGTAATGATGTATTTTGCTGACAATGCCCAAAACACTCAATTTCCGCACCCTGGACCTGAACCTGCTCAGGGTATTTGATGAAGTGATGCAAGAACGCAGCCTGACCAAAGCGGCACACAATTTGTCGCTGACACAACCTGCCGTCAGCAATGCTTTGCGGCGTTTGCGCGAAACATTGGGTGATGAGCTTTTAGTGCGCAGCGGACAGGGTTTGCAGGCGACGCCGGTTGCGCTCAGGTTGTGGCCTACGGTTCGGGATGCCTTGCAAAACTTGCAGCATTCATTGGTGGGGCAAGCCTTTGATGCCGCCACCTCCAACCAGACCTTTGTGTTGACCATGGCCGATGCAACCGCAGCCGAACTCATACCGCCGCTGGTCAATGTGCTCGAAACGCAGGCACCTGGTATTTCAGTACGTGTGCGCCCACTCACCACGCGGGACCCACGCCCGCTATTGGCCGACGAGCGGGCTGACCTGGCGTTGGGGTTTTTCCCGGCTGCGATTGCCGATTTGGCGGCCCAGGCCCACGGCGATCAAGGCACGGCCTTCGCACACGAACGTCTGTACGACGGCCACTATGTGTGTGTGATGCGCAAGGGCCACCCACTCGCAAAACAAACGCTGACACTGGCCGATTTTTGCGTGGCCCGCCACTTGCTGGTTAGTTTTTCAGGGCGGCCTTTTGGGTTTATTGACGAATCACTCGCGGCCCTGGGCAAAAACCGGCGCGTGGTGTTGACCGTCAACCAGTTTTTTACCGCCGGGCGCGTGGTAGCCAACTCAAACTTGTTGACTGTGCTGCCGCGCCATTTTGTCAAAGTGACGGGTATTGCCGGTGAACTGACGTTTCAGGAGCTTCCGTTTGCTGTGGCCACCGTACATGTCGATGCCCTTTGGCATCACCGACATGCTTATGACCCGGCGCACTTGTGGCTGCGCCGCACGATTCGCGGCATTGCCGAAGCGGTTTTTGTGCCCGGCACCTGAGCGCCTGGCGAGGGCGCCCCGGCGCACAAATCTTCACACGTTCATGATCGACACCGCGCGTGCGTTCAAATAAGCATCCATCGCCTCCGGGCCACCCTCTGAACCATAGCCGGAGTCCTTCACACCGCCAAACGGCATCTCGGCCGACGGCAGGGCCGGCATGTTCACCCACAACATGCACACCTCAACCCGGCGTGCCAGCAGGTCGGCGTTTTTGAGCGAACGCGTGAAGGCATAACCAGCCAGGCCATAGGGCAGGCGATTGGCTTCGGCAATGGCTTCGTCGAGCGTGTTGAAGCAGCGGATCGCGGCCATGGGGCCAAAGGGCTCGTCATTGAACACCTTGGCGTTCAAGGGCACATCGGTCAGTATGGTTGGCTGCCAAAAATTGCCTTCGCTGCCGATGCGTTCACCACCGAGCGCGACGGTCGCGCCGTGTTCAACCGCGTTTTGGGTGAACTCGGCCATGGCCGTCACGCGCCGGGGGTTGGCCAGCGGACCCATGGTGGTGCCTTCTGCCGCGCCATTGCCCACCTTGAGGCCCTGGCTGTACGCCACCAGCGCAGCGGCAAATTCGTTTTTGATACTTTCATGCACCAGGAAGCGGGTAGGTGCAATACACACCTGGCCGGCATTACGGAATTTGGCCGCACCGGCGGATTTGACAGCCAGCGCCACATCGGCATCTTCTGCCACGATCACCGGGGCGTGACCACCGAGTTCCATCGTCACCCGCTTCATGTGTTTGCCCGCCAGCGCGGCCAGTTGTTTGCCCA
This sequence comes from Rhodoferax sp., assembly GCA_031418135.1. Classification (GTDB taxonomy): domain Bacteria; phylum Pseudomonadota; class Gammaproteobacteria; order Burkholderiales; family Burkholderiaceae_C; genus JANYCG01. The sequence goes on from JANOWY010000241.1 coordinate 2,424, forward strand.
CTGGCGTGGAGCCAGTGAAGGTGATCTTGCGGATGATGGGGTGTGGAATCAGGTAGTTGGAGATATCTGCCGGGTTGCCATACACCAGGCCCAGCACGCCGGGTGGCAAGCCTGCATCGGCGAAAGCGCGAATCAGCGCAGCGGGTGCAGCCGGGGTTTCTTCGGGTGCCTTGACAATCATCGAGCAACCGGTGGCCAAAGCTGCCGACATTTTGCGTACCACCTGGTTGATGGGGAAGTTCCAGGGCGTGAAAGCGGCCACCGGGCCAACCGGGTCTTTCAGCACCATTTGGCGTGTGGCCAGGTTGAAACGCGAGGGAACGATGCGGCCATAAACGCGCAGGCCTTCATCGGCAAACCATTCAATGATGTCGGCCGCGGCCATGGCTTCGCCCTTGGCCTCTAGCAGCGGTTTACCTTGCTCTTGCGTGAGCAGGGCGGCAATGTCCCCTGCGCGTTCACGCATCAGGGCTGCGGCCTTGCGCATGATCTTGTTGCGCTCGATGGGTGGCATGTCGCGCCAGATTTCAAAGCCTTTTTGGGCAGCAGCCAAAGCGCGGTCCAAATCTGGCGTGGTGGCGTGGGCAACCCGGCCAATTTCCTGGCCGGTAGCGGGGTTGAACACGGCCAGGCTTTTGCCTTCAGCGGCCTCTTGCCACTGGCCATTGATGAAGAGTTGGGTGTGGGGGTAGGTCATCGAAATCTTTCTGGAAAACCGTGGGTAGGGCGAACCCATTATTGTGACGCAAGCGGGTTAAACCCAGATAGTCCACCAGACGGCACTTCGTGTCGACGCAGTGGCTTTGGCAAGCCTGAACCGAACGGACTGAGCTTGTGCCGTCCGCCCTGGCGCAGAAATGCAAGTCAGTCCAGTCCCAGCTTGATACGCCGCGCCACTTCGCCCCACTTGGCGCTGTCAGCCGCCATCACCCGCGCGGCTTCGGCGGATGTACTGCCCAGCACCACCTGATCGGTGGCCTTGAGTTTTTCGACCACGTCGGGCGATTTGAGCGCCTCGATAAAAGCCTGACGGAACCGCTCGGTGATGGCCGGGTTGACACCTTGGGGTGCAAACAACACCAGTTTGAAGTTGGCTTCGTAGCCGGGCACACCGGCCTCGGCCATGGTGGGCACATCGGGCAAGGTGGGCGAACGTTCGCTGCCTGAGACACCCAGCGCCAGCAGCTTGCCCGCACGAATATGGGGCAACACGGTGGGCCCTGCCAGCAGTCCGCAAGGCACTTGCCCGGCCAACACATCTTGCGTCGCAGGTGCCGGGCCGCGGTAAGGCACATGGTTCATCTCGAACCCCGCCATGTGTTGCAGCAACTCCATGGAGAGGTGTCCCGGCACACCAGGCCCGCCCGAGGCATAGGCCATGGGCGTTGCCTTGGCCTTGGCGATCAATTCGCGCAGCGTTTTAACCCCCACCGACGGATGACACACCAGCGTCTGGCTGAAAGCCGTCGCCAGCGTTACGGGTACCAGCGCCTCCACTTTGAAACCCAACTGTTTGTAAACATGCGGGTTGACCGTCACGATGGTGTCGGTCCCGATCATGAAGGTGTAACCGTCTGGCGCGGTGCGGGTTACCTCGGCCGTACCGATGTTGCCGCCTGCGCCGGCCCTGTTTTCGACCACGACAGGTTGCTTCAGGATGGACTGAAGTTTTTCCGCGGCTAGCCGGGCCGTCATGTCGCTGGGGCCACCGGGCGGAAAAGGCAACACTAAACGGATCGGCCGCTCTGGCCAGTTACCGGTGTTTTGGGCCGAGACATTGACTGGCGCGAACAATGACAGGACGAGCATCGGCACGAACAATAGGGAGGGCAAAATTCGACGCAGCATGGCTTTCTTCCGCTTTCGGTTGTGGATCAGGGGCTGGGGGGACTTCAGTATGTCATGTCGCTGGTCCTGGCCCCTTCAAAAATTCGGAGACCCTAAAGTGTCTTTGACGCCACTCAGGTTGGGTAATGACTATCCTGGTGCCGCATTTTCTGAAACAAGAGGGTCAGGACTATCGGTCGAGCCTGCCGTCCAATAGACGGCTGCGGGCCTGGTCCAGGTGGTAACACATGGCGATGGCGGCGCTTTCAGCATCGCCCACACGGATGCCATTGACGATGCGGTCGTGCTCATCGAGCACACGGGTACGGCGCGGCAGGGCGGCTTCGCGGGTGATGGAAAGGGTGACATCCATGCCGCTTTTCAAGCGGCCCGCCAGTTGATCGAGCGTTTCAAGCAACAGCAGGTTGCCCGATGCCACGGCAATCGAACGGTGAAAATGGTAGTCGGCATCTCGCACCGGTGCACCTGACTCAAAACCGGCGCGCACAGCCTGGGCCGCTTGCTCAATCTGGCGTAATTGGGCATCGCTACGATGCCGCGCCGCCAACCTGGCCGACAGCGCCTCGATGGCCATGCGCAGCTCAAAACTTTGCAGCACTTCATGCAGTGAGAAGGTTTGGGTAAGTTCGCCCACCCGCTGCGACGGGCTGCGCTGCACAAAACTGCCTGAGCCCTGGCGTGATTGCACAATGCCGTCGTTTTGCAGGCGCTGCAAGGCCTCGCGCACCACCGGGCGAGAAACCTTGAAACGCTGCGCCAACTGGGTTTCAGGCGGCAGGCGCTCGCCCACACTGAAGCTGCCCGCCATGATGTCGTTCAACAATTGCTGGTAAACCGCGTCCGACAGGCGCGTCCGCTCAATCAGCAAGGGGGGCAGGTCTTTGGGCATGGAGGGCATGATACGGGTTGCAGGCAAAGCAATCCTTCACGCGAATCACGCGGCTGCGGTGCGCGCTCTTGCAAGTGCCGCATGTCCCGCGTGCTCCGTTTGACTTGTGTTCCCTACACGTCCAGCTTGCCCTGGGGTTCTCGGGCAATCTGGGTTAAATTGCCGCCATGCTCAAGCAAGCGCAAAAAAACGCCTATACGCAAAACGGCTACCTCGTTCTGCCCGCCTTCAAATCACCCGCCGAAATCGCCACCGTGAGCCAGCGGGCCCGCGCGATCGTGGAAGCGTTTGAGCCACCCCAAACCGCCGCCATCTTCACCACCAACGACCAAACCCGCACCACCGACGATTACTTTCTGGATTCCGCCGACAAAATCCACTGCTTTTTTGAGGAAGAAGCGTTTGAGGGCGACCCGCAACTGGGCCGGCTGAAGCAAGCCAAGGCCCTGTCGATCAACAAGATTGGCCACGCCTTGCATGACCTGGACCCAGTATTTGCCGCCTTTTCACGCGGGCCGCAACTGGCCGGTTTGGCCGCAGACCTGGGCCTGGCGGCACCGCTGATTTGGCAATCGATGGTGATCTTCAAACAACCCGGTATTGGCGGTGAGGTGCGTTGGCACCAAGACGCGACGTTTTTTGACACCACGCCCATCACTGTTACCACCTTCTGGTTTGCGCTGGAGGATGCGACCCGTCACAACGGCTGCCTGTGGGTGCAGCCTGGCGGCCACCGGGAACCGCTGCGGGAGCGTTTTGTGCGCTCAGCCGAGGGTATCGTCAGCATGGAAAAACTCATAGAAACGCCCTGGCCTGTTGAAACTGCTGCTGTTGCCGTGGAAGTGAGCGCAGGCTCACTCGTGGTGATGCATGGCCTTTTGCCCCATTACAGCGCGCACAACCGATCACCTCTATCGCGCCTGGCCTACACGTTGCACGTAACAGATGCCAGCTCGGTGTATTCGCCTCGCAATTGGTTACAGCGCGGCGCTTTGCTGCCGGTGACCGGGTTTACGCCGGTTTAGATTGCGGTTTTGATGGCGCAGATAGAAATACAAATTTTGTTATTTTAATGAAATTAAAATGTTTAATTTATACGTTTATGATATATATTTAATAGCTAATTATACAATTATCATTGCAACATTAATGCATTTTTTCTAGTATAAAATCCTACAATAAGTTTTTATCCATTAAAACGACTGCCTGCTGCAAAACGCTGCGCAGCCACACCAGGCCAGGGTCATGGGTGCGGTAGGCGTGCCATTGCATGGATTGCTGCATTTTGGGCAATTCCACTGGCAACTCCAATACCTTGAGCGGCACCAGGCCCAGGCCATACCGGGCCAGACGGCGATGTACGGTGCAGATGCGGTGGGTGCCGGCCAGCAGCGAAAGCGCTCCCACAAAACTGAAAGTTGACACTTCCACGCGCCGCTCAATGCCCAGTTTGAGCATGGCAGAGCCTTCAAACGGCGGCGAAGCGCCCGATGGCTGCATCACCACATGGCCAGCGGCTTTGAAGCTTTCCAGCGTCAGCGGGCGCGCTGCCAGCAGGCTTTGAGCATCCACAATGCAGCAGAAATCTTCTTCCAGCAACACCTGCGCCGGGTGGTTGGGAGAGCAGTAAATCAGCGGAATCACCAGCAAATCGACCTCGCCGCGGTCCAGCAGGCGTTGCGGCTCGTTCACCTGCGGTAGCAGCTCGAAGCGCACCCTGGGCGCGGCCCGGTAGGCCAGCGCCAGCAGGTGCGGCATCAGGGTGACCATGGTGTAGTCGGAAACAAAAATCCGGAACACGCGCTCCGCTTTGGCCGGGATGAACTCCGGCTTGGCGCTGATGGTGGTGTCGACCCGCACCAGCACGTCACGCACCGCGTCTTGCAACAGGAGCGCGCGCGGGGTGAGTTCCATCTTGCGGCCCACCTGCACCAGCAGTTCGTCACCCAGGTGCTCACGCAACCGGGCCAGCGCATTGCTCATGGCCGACTGGCTCAAGTTCAACTGCTGGGCCGCGCGGCCGACGCTCTTGAGCGAAAGCATCGCGTCCAGCGCGACCAGCAGGTTCAGATCGAGCTTGTTGAAGCGCATCTTGGCATCTCCATAAATCCAATTGCCGGGCCCATTGCGGCGTTACAAAGCCTCGCAATACAGTTGAATGGCTGCGTTTTGCGCCTTGCACTGCATCCCGACACTTGAATTTCTAGAAATGCCAAGGGAGCATCGATACAAGGGTTAACCCAAATAGTATTCACAAATCTGATTTGAAACATCCACACAAACCATTATGCAAATAGCCACAAGCTCACTACAGTGCCGCCATGTTTAAATATTTCCCCACCAATTACGTCTGGAACCTGTCGGTTGACCTGGCCATCGAAATGGGTGCCCGCATTGGCGAAATCGAAGCCATGTGTGCGCCTTTGCAAGAGGCGGCCAAACAGCCCGATGCCGCCGGAACCAAGGCCTTCCGCGAGACTTGGGCCAAAATGGCCGACCAGTTGTGTGAACTGGCGTTGGAGGACGAAGCCAAGGGCCGCCTGATTTCTGCGGGCGACAAATATGGCCGCGCCGCTACCTATTTGCTCACCGCCGAACGCCTGCAAGCACATGGCGCACCGGGCCGTGTGGCGCTGTATGCCCGCATGCAGGAGGTGTTTGCCAAGGGCCTGCGCCTGGCCGGTGAAAACTGCCAGCGGGTGGAGATTCCTTACGGTGATGCCGTCATTTCGGGCCTTTATGTACGCGCCGACAGCCCAAGCGGCAAAGCACCTTTGCTGGTGCAGATCAACGGGCTGGATTCCACCAAAGAGATGAAATACCGCGTGGGCCTGCCGCGCTGGTTGGCGCAACGCGGGGTCTCGTCTTTGGTGATTGACCAGCCCGGCACTGGTGAAGCACTGCGCCTGCACAACCTGGTGGCCAGCTACAACAGCGAAATCTGGGCCAGCAAGGTGGTGGACTGGATCGAGTCAGACGCGCAAATGCAAAAAGAAGTCGATGCCCAACGCATCGGCCTCGAAGGAGTATCACTGGGCGGTTATTACTGCCCGCGCGCGGTGGCCTTTGAGCCGCGTTTTGCCATGGGGGTCTGCTGGGGTGCCAACCACGATTGGCGCGATGTGCAGAAAAAACGCCTGTTGAAAGAGGGCAGCTTTCCGGTGCCGCATTATTGGGAGCATGTGCGCTGGGTATTTGGCGCGAAAGACCAGGAAGACTTCATGCGCCTGGCCGAAAACATGCACCTCGATGGCGTGCTGGACCGCATCAAGGTGCCTTTCTTGGTGACCCATGGCGAAAAAGATTCACAAATCCCGCTGGCCTGGGCGCACCGCACTTATGAGCAACTGGTGAATTCGCCGAAACGCGAATTGAAAATTTTCACCGAACGCGAGGGCGGCTGCCAGCATTCGAGTTTTGACAACTCCGCCAACGCCGGGGCCTTTATTGCTGATTGGGTGGCCGAAGTATTGGGCGGGCAAGTGGGCGGTCGGGTGACCCGGTAAGCATGAACCCATTCGCATGAAGCACCCAGCGTTCAAGCTGATGATCGTTGGCCGCCGACGCGCTGGCATGACGCTGGCGCAACACCACCACCACATCCTGAATGTGCATGGTGCCATGGTGACGCAATACATTGCGCTGGATCCTCTGCATGCGCCCAGGCGGTATGCCCAGAACCGCGTGCTGGACGGCAGCTTTCGCAAGGGTGGGCCTGCCAACGATCCCTTCGCGTTGAACCGCGACTTTGTCACCCAGATCTGGTTTGACGACCCGGCCCAGGCCATGAACTCGCTGCAACAGCCCTTTTATCTGGAGCAACTACGGCCGGATGAAGACCGCTTTGTGGACCAGGCCTCGGTGGTCAAGCTGGCCGTGCGGGAGCAGCAGGTTTCGATGCCGCTGAATGGTGGCGGAAACATCAAGTTGTTCTCGTTCTTCAACAAAGTAGCGGCTATGGACAGCGCCTCATTTCTAAAAGCCTGGCGCGAATGCAGCAATGCATTGGCCAATTCTGTCAAAGGCAGCTTGCCCTATGGGCAGACGCAGAACGAGGTGTTGAACCGCCCGGGCGATGTCGCCCTGGTGGACGCCATTGACGAGTTTTGGGTCGAAGACCTGGCGTTTGCCCATGCACTGGCTGCGGCCGTGCAGTCCGCCATGGTTGCGCCGCTGCAGGCCGCAGGCGCGATTGCAGCCGAATCCCATTTCATTCTGATGGCTGAAGACGCCGTATTGTTTAAAGGAATTGCCTCATGAATATTATTGGACTTGATGCCCTCGTATTTGGTGTGGACGATGTCGCCGCATGTTCCCAGTACCTGCGTGACTACGGGCTGGACGCTGTTGGCGTGACCGCCCAAGGGGGCCGTTTTGAGTCGCTTGACGGTTCCTGCGTCGTGATCGCCCACAAGGACGACGCCACCTTGCCGCCGGCTCTGGGCACCGCCAGCATGTTGCGCAAGACGATCTACGGCGTGGCAGACACGCAGGCACTGGAAGCGGTTGCCGCCGAGCTGGGCAAAGACCGCACCGTCCGGCGTTTGCCTGACGGGTCGATTGAGTCCGTGGACAACATGGGCTTCACGCTAGGCTTTCTGGTGTCGACCAAACGCGCCATTAACCTGGCGGCAGAAACCGTGAACGCGCCAGGTTCCTCGCTGCACCGCAAGCCCAACCATGTGGCGGTGGATGAAAACGCTGTCATCAAGCCGCGTTCGCTCTCGCACGTGGTTTATTTTGTGCCAGACACCGCGAAAGCCGAGGCGTTTTACGTCCAGCGCCTGGGGTTCAAATGCACCGACCGCCTGCTGGGCGCCGGGCCGTTTTTGCGACCGGCTGGCGCGCAAGAACACCATTGCCTGTTCATGCTGCAAACCCCGCCCTTCATGAAAGGCGTGGAGCACTTCACCTTCCACCTGGGCGGCCCGACCGAGCTGATGCAGGCTGGCACGCGGTTTGTGAACAAGGGCTACGAATCCTTCTGGGGACCGGGCCGCCACAAATTTGGCTCGAACTGGTTCTGGTACTTCAACAGCCCGCTGGCCTGCCACGTGGAATACGACGCCGACATGGACCTGCACGACGACAGCTGGGTGGCGCGTGTGGCTCCGATGAACGCTGACAACTCGCAGCTCTTTTTGTTCCAGCAGCGCGACAAATGGTCGCCCGGTCCGCCTCCGCCCGGCTCCCCTGGCGCAGCGCCGAAACACTGACGCCGCTGCTTTGCCGCGCTCCTGCATGACGAACCCCGCCATCAAGCTGTGCCGCCTCGACGACTTGCCCGACGGCGATTCGCGCGGCTTTGACCCGCATGCTGCCGGTCGGGATTCGGTGTTTGTAGTCCGCCAGGCGGGAAACGTGTACGCGTACCAGAACGCCTGCCCCCACGTCAACGGCTCACCGCTGGCCTGGCAAAAAAACCGCTACCTCAATGCCGCGCGCGACCGCATCGTCTGCAACGGCCATGGCGCGGAATTTGACATCGCAACGGGCATCTGCACCCTCGGGCCGTGCCAGGGTGAGCGGCTCACACCTCTGGCATTGACTCTCAGTCATGCCGGCGAGGTCCAGCTCGCACCAACACAACACCAGGAGATCAGCATATGAAAAACGGCCTCAAAGTACTTATCGTGGGCGGCGGCTTCTCGGGCATGTCGGCTGCCATCCAGCTGCGCAAGCAGGGAGTTGGCGTTGATCTGGTGGAGATCGATTCCGGCTGGCGGTCTTATGGCGCGGGCATCAGCCTGGGCGGGGCCACTATCCGCGCTTTCAAAACCCTGGGCATAGCGGCGCAGTTTCTCGAACACGGCAATGGCTCTGACGGCATTTCACTGTGTGCGCCACCCGGCATGGAAGTGGCCCAACTGCCCACGCCTCGCCTGGCCGGGCCGGACCTGCCCGGCGGCGGCGCCATCATGCGCCCGGTGCTGGCCAAAATACTCGCCGAAGCCACCCGCGCCGCCCAGGTGAATGTGCGCCTGGGCTGCACTTTCAGCACCATCCAGCAGGATGCCGATGGTGTGGACGTGACCTTCACCGACGGCCAGCGCCAGCAGTATGACCTGGTGATTGGTGCCGACGGCCTCTATTCCAAACTGCGCGAAACCATTTTCCCCAATGCGCCCAAGCCCCGCTACACCGGCCAGTGCGTCTGGCGCATGGTGTTGCCGCGGCCACCCGAACTGCAGCGCCCCACCATGTGGATGGGCATGCCCAAAATCAAGATTGGCGTGAATCCGGTGTCCAAAACCGAGATGTACATGTTTGTCACCGAAGACAGGCCCAACAATGACCGGCTCGATCCGGCGGCCTTCCCCGGCATTTTGGCCGGTCTGCTGGCGCGATTCCCCGCACCGGCAGTGCAGGCCATCAAAGCGCAGATTCACCCCCAGTCTGAAATTGTCTACCGGCCCCTGGAAGGCCTTTTACTGCCCAAGCCCTGGTACCAGGGCCGCGTGGTGCTGATTGGCGATGCCGTCCATGCCACTACGCCGCACCTGGCCTCGGGTGCGTGTATCGGCATTGAAGATGCCATCGTTCTGGCGGACGAGTTGAGCAAGGCAGATACCGTGACAGCCGCTTTGGAAGCCTTCCAGAACCGCCGCTTTGAGCGCTGCCGCATGGTGGTGGAGAACTCGTTGCGCCTGGGTGAACTCGAAGTCTCGGGCGGCGACAAGGAAGAGCAGACCCGCATCATGCAAACCTCATTGATGGCACTGGGTGCCCCCATCTGACAAACAATACCTACGGAGACAACAACATGACAACAACCGAGAATTTCAAAGGTCGCCTGGTTCTATTGCTGGCCCATATTGCCGGCATGATTGACATGGTGGCCCTGCCAGTTTGGGTGGGTGCGGCCCTCATCGGGCAATACAAGTTCAGCCCGCAGCAAGCGGGTGGCATGGTGACGATGTATCTGCTGGGTGCGGTGGTGGCGAGTGTGTTTTTCGCTTCACGCTTCACCCGCTTTTCAGCCCGCGTGTTTTCAAGCGCCGGGTATGGCGTAGCTTGTCTTGCCTTTTTGGCCTTGACCCAAACCCGCGATTTCGCAGCCATGGCGGTCTTGCATGCCGTGGCCGGTTTGGCGGCAGGCGCAGCGCTGTCTTTCACCCATGGCACGATTGGCCGCAGCCCGAATCCGCACCGGCTGTTTGCGATTGTCGGCCTGGGTTTGTGCGTCTCGGCCATCTTCTTTCTGGGCGGTTCGCAAGAGGTGATTCCCAAGACCGGCGGAACCGGTTTGTTTGTGATGTTTGCCGCCATCATGGCGCTCGCCACGGTAGCCTGTGCGCTGGGGTTCCCGCAATTGGCGGCTGTGCAATCCGGTGGGGCTGCACAGGCTGTACCGCTTTCACGTGAAACCTGGCTGGTCATTTTTGGCGTCATCTTGATGGCGCTCAACCAGGCCATGGTGTTCAGTTTTGTTGAGCGTATCGGGTTTGACCGGGGTTACGGCGACAAAGTGACGGCGGTGCTGATTGCGCTGGGTTTTGTCAATTTGCTGCCACCTATCCTGGCCGGTGTACTGCAAACCCGCTTGTCAGCCCGCAGCGTGACGATGGCCGGGCCCATTTTGCAAGCCGTTTTGACCTGCCTGATTGTGTTTGTCGCCACGTTTGCCAGTTATGCGTTTGCCGCGAGCATTTTTATTGCGGTGATGATTTTTACGCACACCTTTGCGTTTGGCCTGTTGGCAAAGTTGGACCCCAGCGGGCGGGCTGTTGCGGCCACTGCCGCCACGCTGATGATTGGTGCTGCCATCGGGCCCATTTTGGGTGGTGTGTTGGTGCAACAAATTGGCTATTCGGCAATGGCCATTGCTGTGGTCATAGTGGGCGTGATCGCATCAAGCCTTTTTGCGCGTGCGAGCAACGTAGGCGGCTGAGGCCCTTGACACACCGGTACCGCTCATGACCCATGTTGTCGTCACGGGTGCCAACGGCTTTGTCGGCCAGGTTCTGGCACGACGGTTGTTACGAAACGGACTTGACGGCCAAGCCATCAGCCAATTGACCTTGATCGACCTGGCGTTTCACCAATCCCACCCGGACAACCGCGTTCGGCAGGTAGCGGGCAGCATTGCAGATTCAGCCTTGCGCAACCAAGCCTATGCGAATCCAGTGGATATTGTTTTTCATTTGGCCAGCGTGCCGGGTGGAGCTGCCGAAAAAAACTACGCACTGGGCCGCCGCATCAACCTGGATGCAACCATCGGCCTGCTGGAAGACATGAGCGGACAGGCCGGTCAGGCAAGCGTGGCACCCCGTTTTGTCTTTGCCAGCACGATAGCGGTTTATGGCGAAAGCCTGCCTGCCGTGGTGGATGAAACCACCTTGCCGGCGCCCGCCTTGAGTTACGGCGCACACAAGCTGGCCGGCGAATACCTGGTGGCCGATGCCACCCGCAAAGGCTGGGTGCGAGGCTGCTCCTTGCGTCTGCCAGGGGTGGTGGCGCGGCCCGGCTCAGGCGCGGGTTTGATGTCAGCCTTCATGAGCCAACTGTTCTGGAAGCTGGCAGCTGGTGAACCCATCACGGTGCCGGTGTCTTCCAGTGGTATGGCATGGTGGATTTCAGCCCAGGCCTGCGTTGGCAACTTGTTGCGGGCCACCCAGCTTGAGCCCGCCAGCCTCAACCCACAACGCTGCTACCAAATGCCGGCCTTGCATTTGAGCGTGGCACAGGTTGTCGATGCCCTGGCAGCACGCTTTGGTCCAGACCGCAAAGCCCTGGTGACCTACGCGCCCGACCCGTTGATCGAACGCCTGTTTGCCCAATACCCGCCGCTGCACACACCAACAGCCGAGCGCCTGGGCCTTCGCCATGATGGCTCGGTTTCACAACTGGTTGAGCAAGCCCTGTTGGCCTGACCTTACCGCTCTATTTTCCACCTCCAAAAAAACGACACCCCGAATGAAATTTGCCAGCCAGAACAACGGCTCCTTAGACGGCGGCTTGCTCGTCGTCTCGCGCGATCTGCAGACCGCAACAGACGCCAGCGACATTGCGCCCAACCTCATCACGGCCCTGCAAAACTGGGACGTATTGCAGCCCCGTTTGCAGCAGCGTTATGAAGCCCTGAACGCCGACGGCATCCCGCAGGCGTTTGCCTTCGCCCCGACACAATGCCTGGCACCGTTGCCGCGCAGCCCGCAGTGGCTGGATGGATCGGCCTTTTTGAACCACGGCCGCCTGATGGAAAAGGCCTTCAATTCACCCCCCGCGCCGCTGATGGACACGGTGCCCATGATGTATCAGGGGGCCAGTGACGATTTTCTTGGCCCCCACGCGGATTCCCCAATGTCCACCGAAGCCGACGGCATCGACTTTGAAGGCGAATTTGGTGTGATCGTCGGGCCGGTGCCTATGGCCAGCGCGCCTGATGCGGCGCTGCACTGCGTGCGCCTGCTGGTGCAGATCAACGACTGGAGCCTGCGCGCTCTCGGCCCGCACGAGATGAAAACCGGCTTTGGTTTTTTGCAGGCCAAACCCTCCACTGCGTTTGCGCCCGTAGCCGTAACGCCCGATGAGTTAGGTGATGCGTGGCACGACGGCCGTATCCACTTGAACCTGCGTTGCGATTACAACGGCCTTCGTTTTGGCGAAGCCAATGGGCGCGAAATGCATTTTCATTTTGGTGAGCTGATTGCCCACGCCGCCCGAACCCGCAAGCTGACCGCTGGCTGCATTGTTGGCTCGGGCACCGTCTCCAACGCCAGCCGCACCGCAGGTTCCTCCTGCATCGCCGAGCGCCGCGTGATCGAGATGATCGACCAAGGTGGCGCGAAAACGGCGTTCATGAAATTCGGCGACCGAATTCGTATGCAGGCCCAGTACCCTGATGGACGCGCGGGGCCGTTTGGGGTGATCGAGCAACGTGTGGTACGGGCCATTTTGGCGTGAGTAACAACACGGAGCCCCAGCCAATGTCACGCCAATTCATCCACTGCCAGCGCCTGTTCACCGGGCTGCAAGACGAGGTCCGCCACCATCAGACCTTGGTGATTGAAAGCGGCCAGTTCAGCTTTGTTGGCGCACGCGCAGATGCTCCCGAAGCTCAAGCCGGTGACACCCAGATTGACGCGGGCGACCACTTTGTGATGCCCGGCCTGATCGACGTGCATACCCACCTGGTGTTCGGCAACGCCCGCAGCGAAGAAGACGTTGACCTCTGGGTCACCCCGGAGTTCCGCGCGTTGCGCAGCCTGTTTTTTTCGCAACACGTGCTGGCGGCGGGTTACACCAGCATTGTGGTGCCGGGGGACGCCGGCAACAGCAGCATCGCCGTACGCGACGCGATTCGAGCAGGCCTGTTTGACGGCCCGCGCATCGCCGCCAGCAGCAATGTGATCGCCAACCGCCACAGCCTGAACGACTGGTTTCCCGAACACGTGGGCACGCCCGACTACTTTACGGGCAGGCTGTGCACCACACACGACACACAGATTGAAGAGGTGCGACGCCAGGCCAAAGCGGGTGCCAATCTGGTCAAGATCGCGATGGACGGCACCCACTTCCGCGAAGACGGCAGCCACATTGCCGCCTTCACGCAGGACGAGATCAGCGCCATGGTGGCCGAGGCGCATCGCCTGGGCCTGAAAGTCGCCACCCACGCCTATGGGAAAGAGGCCGTGCTGTACGCCGCACGGGCTGGTGTGGATGTGATTTTCCATGCCTTCTTTGGTGACGATGCCTGTTGGGACGCCATGCTGGCCTCTGGCTCCGCGCTGGCCCCCACCCTCACCTTTTTGCGCAACAACGTGGAGTTCTGCCTGCCGCACGAACCCTCGGCGCAATCCGGCTACCTGGCCATGCAGCAGCGCGTCATCGAGATCGCCAAACGCAACCTGAACCGCGCCCGTGAACGCGGTGTGCCCTTCATGACCGGCAGTGACGCGGGCTTCGCCGTTACCCCTTATGGCGAGTGGCATGCCCGTGAAATCGGCATTCTGGTGGACTGGCTGGGTTTCACGCCGGCACAGGCATTGCGTGCCGCCACCTCAGTGGGCGCACGGTTGATGCCACGGGGCCGCCCTGGAACACCGCAGGCCGCGCAGGTAGGCGCGATTGAGGTCGGGCGGCACGCGGATTTTCTGTTCATCCAAGGTGACCCGCTGGCTGACGTCAACATCTTGCTGCAGGCGGATGCGGTGGCGGCGGTGTACCAGGGCGGACTGCGCATGTCCACCGAACGCAAAGCCTACGACCCCTGGCAGGTAACGAACCTGAGCAGCCTGAAGTGGACCGAGCTGTACACCCGCGAAAAGGTCATTGACCTCAATATTGACTCCAAAGGACAAAAAACATGAACCAGCCGACCCGTTTGACTTTGCAACTGGGCCGCGCCTGCTTGGCGGGTCTGGCTGTGGCCGCCAGCATGATAGCGGCCAGCGCCTTTGCACAAAGCTGGCCCAGCAAGCCCATCCGCATCCTGGCACCGCAGCCACCTGGTGGTGGGCCGGACCATGTGCTGCGCAACATTGCCAATGAGCTGTCGAAACGCTTGGGCCAGCCGGTGCTGCTGGAACACAAACCCGGCGCCGGCGGCAATATTGCGGCGGCTGAACTGCTGCGCACCGGCGCAGACGGAAACACCTGGATGATCGGCACCGAGTCCATTCTCACCATCAACCCGCTGATCTACAAAAATGTGGGCTTCAACAAGGCCGACCTGATGCCGATTAACCTGATCGGCAGTTTCACGCAGGTGCTGACCTGCAATCCGGGCGTTGGCGTAAAGACCGTGCCAGACATGATCGCCAAGGCCAAAACCAGGCCCATGAGTTATGCGAGTGGTGGCGCCGGTTCACCAGGACATCTGACGATGGAAATGCTGCTGGCGGAAGCCAAGGTCAGCATGACGCACGTGCCCTACCGAGGGCCGCAACCGGCAGTCACCGACATGATGGGTGGCCAAGTGGATTGCGGGTTTCTGGTGGGCGCGGTGGTGAATGAATTTGTCAAGTCAGGCAGGCTGGTGGCTTTGGCAACGTCCAGCAAAACCCGCTCAAGCTTGGCGCCTGATTTACCGACAGTGGCTGAACAAGGCTTTCCCGCGGTTGACGCCACCTTCTGGCTGACTGCCTACGCGGCACGCAGCGTGCCCAAGGAGATTCTGGATAAATTTTCGAAAGCGCTGGACGAATCCATAAGGACCGCCGAGGTTCGTGATGCCATGGGCATCAACAGCACCAAAGTCGAAGGCACGACGCCGGAAGCCGCGCAGAAAGAGCTGGATCAAATTACCCTGCGTTGGACCGATACCGCCAAACGCGTCAACCTGAAACTGGAGTAGGACAGTGACCGCCTCAATCACCCGCCCCAACCTGATTTTCATCCTCGCCGACGACCTGGGCTACGCCGACCTGGGTTGCGCCGGTGCTCGTGATGCCCAGAACAACCCTGCCAACGTGTCACCTGTGCTGGACAAGATGGCGGCGCAAGGCATGCGCTTCACCCACGGTTATTCGAACTCGGCGGTGTGTTCACCCACGCGGTTCGCGCTGATCACAGGCCGCTGGCAATACCGTCTGCGCGGGGCCGCCGAGGAGCCTATTGCTGCGGCGTTTGGCGACAAAATCATTGGCCTGCCGCCAGAGCACCCCACGCTGCCGTCGCTGTTGGGTAAGGCGGGTTACAAAACGGCGCTGGTGGGCAAATGGCATTTGGGCTACCCACCGCACTTCGGGCCGCGCAAATCGGGCTACCAGGAGTATTTTGGATTTCACTCGGGCGGTGCCGACTATTTTGCCCACACCGGCCCGCGCGGCGGCAAGGATTTGTGGGATAACGAAACCCCGGTGGAAGTCGAGGGTTACATGACCGACCTGCTGAGCCGTCGGGCGGTTGATTTCGTGGAGCGACAAAGCAGCGACACCCCGTTTTTGCTCAGCCTGCACTACAGCGCCCCGCATTGGCCCTGGCTGACCCGCGACGACGCCGAAGAATCCAAACGCACCTTCAACAACGGCGCGCATCTGGATGGCGGCTCGCTGGCCACTTACCACCGCATGATCCACCACATGGACGAAGGCATTGGCTGGCTGCTCGACGCGCTGGAGAAAAAGGGGCTGGCCGACAACACACTCATCGTCTTCACCAGCGACAACGGCGGCGAGCGTTTCTCCAACAACTGGCCTTTTGTGGGCCAGAAAATGGACCTGCTTGAAGGCGGCATCCGGGTGCCCCTGCTGGCGCGATGGCCTGCCCGCATCCAACCCGGCAGTGTGAGCGCCTGCCCCAGCCTGACGATGGACTGGACGGCCACGATGCTGGCCGCAGCAGGCGTTCAGGCCGACCCCTCTTGCCCGCTGGATGGTGTTGATTTGCAAAACGTCTTCACCGATTCGGCCTGGCAACGCCCTGGCGACCTGGCCTGGCGCATGAAGCACCGCGAGCAGCGCGCCCTGATTCGCGCGGGTCAAAAGTATTTGCGAGTGGACGGCATTGATTATTTGTTTGATTTGACCACCGATTCACGCGAGCGGGCCAACCTGGCCAAACGATATCCGGCGCAGCTCGATGCGCTTCGCAGCGCCTGGGAAGCGTGGGATTCCGCGCTGCCACCGATTCCGCCCGAGGCACGATCCATGATGCCTTATACAAAACAGGACATGCCAGTGCCCTCCACTTGATGGCCACCTTTTGATCGTCAGCTCGTCGCGCACTGAAAAACCTTCTTCAATTCACCTTTTCCAATTTAGGAGCCCCTCCATGAGTTTCCCGCCCATACACCGCGTCGTCACCGGCCACGATGCCACTGGCAAAGCCATCGTCAGCAGCAACGGCCCCTTGCCCACCGTCGCCCAAATCACCGGCGTGCCCGGTACCGTTTTCCATGAAGTCTGGAGCACCGCTGCCACGCCAGTGGTGGTCGACAACGGCGCAGACCCCAGCACTGGCCCTCTGACCTTGTCGCCCCCCAAACAGGGCACGCGGATCCGGTATGTGGACATTCCGCCCGACACCGACGACCTTCTGAAAAACGGCGCCGCACGTATGAAAGGCGTTTTTGAACAAACCGGCAACGCCGCCACTTCCACCGTCAAGGCCGACTCGCCGCACCCGCTGATGCACCGCACCGAAACGGTCGATTACGGCATCGTCATCGAAGGCGAGCTCACACTCGTTCTCGACGACTCGGAGGTTGAACTCAAGGTCGGCAGCGTGGTCATCCAACGCGGCACCAACCACGCCTGGGCCAACCGCTCAGGCAAGTTGTGCCGCATGTTGTTCATTCTGGTCGATGGCGTGTACGAACCGTCGATTGGCAAAACGCTGGCTCCCCACTGACCGCACGCATAAGCCAATCCGCATTCACGCTTTCTACCCAAACAAGCCAGGCCCCGCCATGAGACTCCCCCTCGCTTTTTCACGTCGTCACGCCTGCTGGGCCATTTCAGGCGGACTTGCAGGGTTTGCCATTGGCCTGCCCACGCAGCTGCACGCAGCCGCATGGCCCGAACGCACGGTGCGCATCGTCATTCCCTTCCCGTCTGGTGGCACCTCGGACGTCGTGGCCCGCCTGATGGCCGAGCGTCTTTCCGCGGCCTGGGGCCAGCCGGTCATCGTGGATTCAAAACCCGGCGCCAATGGCATCATCGCCAGTGACTTTGTGGCCAAATCCACCGACGCACACACGTTTCTGTTTGCCAGCGCAGCACACGCCAGCAATGCGTCGCTGTATCCCAAGTTGCCCTATGACACGGCGCGAGATTTTGTGCCTGTAGCGCAAATTGTTCCGCCCGGCCCGATGGTGATTGCGGTGCATGCCAGCCTGCCGGTGCGCACCCTGCCCGAGCTGGTCGCACATGCCAAAAAGAACCCTGGCGCGGTCACCTACGCTTCGGCGGGCATTGGCAACACCCTGCATTTGGCGGGTGAAATGCTGAGCCAGATGGCGGGCATCCATATGTTGCATGTGCCTTACCGGGGCGCGGCACCGGCCCTGACCGACTTGGCGGGCGGGCAAGTACAGCTGATGTTCAACAGCAATCTGGCGGTGGCACCGTTTGTGAAAGACGGCAAACTGCGGCTGATTGCGCAAACCGGCAACAAGCGCTCTGCCGTGATGCCCGATTTGCCCACTGCGCAAGAGCAAGGTGTAGCCGGATTTGAAGTCACCGGCCGGTCTGACATTCCGATCAACGTCCGAGGGTAAACGTTAGTTATATTTTTCATCTTTGTCAGCCCGGCTACTTGACAGGCCGCACAACATGCAATATAGTTCATTAAAGCAGGAGAGAGAGGCGGCATTATTTTGCATGCAACCTCCGCCGAAGGCGCAAACTCCCATGAACGCTCAGGTCACCACCACTGCTTGTTTTTGTTGATCGCCGTCTGGAGAGCCGCCTTGACTACTTGTTCAAGGCGCACCGAAGGAGCAAGCGCAGGGCCACCGGGCCGGGCGTGAATCTCTCAGGTACCAAGGACAGGGGGAGCGGCTGTGTAGGCTTCGCGCGAAGCTGTCCTGTTTATGGGCATCCCTCGCAAGGCGCATGCACTCCGATCCTTCAAAGGTTGTTCAATGAAAGTCCTCATCTTGGGCAGCGGCCTGCTCGGTGTCAGCTCCGCTTATTACCTCTCCCAACTCGGCCACGATGTCACCGTGGTAGATCGCCAGGCCAACCCGGCGGCCGAAACCAGCTTTGCCAACGGCGGCCAAATCTCGGTGAGCCACGCCGAACCCTGGGCCAACCCCAGTGCACCGCTAAAGGTTTTGCAGTGGCTGGGCAAGGAAGACGCGCCCTTGCTGTTTCGCATTCGGGCCGACATGCGCCAATGGCTCTGGGGTTTGCAGTTTCTGCGCGAATGCACACCCGCCCGCACCCGCCATAACATTGAGCAAATCGTGCGCCTGGGCACTTACAGCCGCAGCATGTTGCAAGAGCTACGCCGCGCAACCGGCCTGAATTACGACCAACGCACGCAAGGCATCCTGCATTTTTATACCTCGCAGAAGGAGTTTGAGGCCTCTTACGGCCCAGCCGAACAAATGCGCGCCTTGGGCTGCGAACGCCAGGTGATCAGCGCCGACGAGGCGATCAAAATTGAGCCCGCGCTGGCCCACATCCGCGGGCAATTGGCCGGGGCCACCTACACCGCCGAAGACGAATCGGGCGATGCCAACCGTTTTGCCCGTGAACTGGTCAAGCTGTGCGAGGCTGGCGGCGTGAAGTTTTTGATGAGCCACACCATTACCGCTTTGCGTGAGGCGGGCGGCCAGATGGACCATGTGGAGGCGACCGACAGCGAAGGGCGCTTCCAGCGCCTGCGGGCTGATGCCTATGTGCTGGCCATGGGCTCACTCAGCCCGATTTACGCCGCGCCTTTGGGCATCAACCTGCCGATCTACCCGGCCAAGGGGTATTCGGTCACGATGCCGGTGAAAGATGCCGCCATGGCGCACCAGGTTAGCCTGACGGACGACGAATTCAAACTCGTGTTTTCGCGCCTCACCGGCCCCGACAGCGACCGCTTGCGTATTGCCGGCACAGCAGAGCTGAATGGTTATGACCGCGACCTGAACCGCGTGCGCTGCGAAGCCATCGTGCGCCGGGTGGAGCAGCTTTTCCCCGGCGCGGGTGACGCCACCCAGGCCAGCTTCTGGACGGGCCTGCGCCCGGCCACGCCCAGCAATGTGCCGCTGATTGGCAAAACCAAGTTGCCCAACCTGTACCTCAACACCGGCCACGGCACGCTGGGCTGGACACACGCCTGCGGCTCGGGCAAAAGCATTGCGCACATCGTGAGCGGGCTGGCGCCTGAGGTCGATTTTGCGTTTTGCGGCTTGAATCGCCCCCGCTGAATCCTGGGGTGAAAGCGCCGTGGCGAAGCAGCCGCCAGATTTTCTCGACGCCCGCTGTCTGGTCAACATCGGCGCGTTTCAAACTGACCGATCCCCCTTGAATTCTCACCACGCAAACTTAAACATGAAGGAGCAACCATGAAAACCTGGATCAAAACCCTACAAACCACAAGTGCCGCAAGCCTGGCCGCCATCGGCTTGTTGACACTGGCCCCCATGGCCCTGGCACAAACTTATCCTAACAAACCCCTGACCATGATCGTCGCCTTTCCCCCTGGCGGCGGCTCAGATGTATTGGGTCGCTCGGTGGGCAAAGGCATGGCGGAGGCCCTCGGCCAGCCGGTCATTGTTGAAAACGTAGTGGGTGTGGGCGGCTCGCTGGGCGTGCTCAAAGCCGCCCATGCCACACCCGACGGGTACACCCTCCTGGCGGGCTCGCCGCTGGAATTGATCTACACCCCGCTGGGCATTGCCGCTGCCAAAAACAAGCCCGACGACATGCGCATGGCCGCCTTGGTAGGACACACCAACATCGCTATCGCGGTGCGAAAAGACCTGCCCGTCAACACGCTCGAAGAATTTGTCGCGCTGGCCAAAAAGGCCGACAAACCCCTGAGCTTTGGCTCGACCGGCATCGGTTCGCTGTATCACCTGATGGCCGAAAAAGCCTTGCAAAACGCCGGTGCCAATGGCCTGCACGCGCCCTACAACGGCTTGGCCCCTTACCTCAAAGACCTGATGGGTGGCGTGCTCGATTTTGCCGTGGTGCCGCTGGTCGGCCCCGTGTTGGGTGCGATTGATGGCGGCCAGATCAAGGCCCTGGCGATTGCCTCCAACCAGCCTATTGCGCGCCTGCCCAAGCTCGTGCCCGCAAGCAGCACCAAGGGTTTTGAAGACTACCAGTTCAGCATCTGGATTGGCATCCAGGCCAGCGCCAAAACGCCCGATGCCCAAATGGCAGCCATTCACAAAGCAACCTATACGGCCTTGGGCAACCCGGACATCCGCAAAATCATCGAAGGCTCCGGCACTGTGATCGCCGACCCCATGAGCTTGCCGCAACTGGATGCCTTCTACAAAAAAGAAGCCACCGCCGGTGCGGCCATGGCCAAATCCATCAACCTACAGGCGCAATAAGCGCCCCCCAGCCAGCGCACAGAGCCTGTGCGCTGGTCGAGCCATGGGGTCAAAACGGTCCGATGCAACCGGCCGCTGGCCATAGCCCCTATCAATCAATTAGCCAATTTCAATTGGCCAAAACTATAGTTTAAAACTAACATTCGTCCTGTGCTGATTGAAAAGCCCTATCTACGGGGCCCATCAACCGGCTGAAGCGTAACTTGAACCTTGTTCGTTAACCCACAGGAGAATGCTGATGACCACCGCAACCGCAACAACGCCCGTTCGCCCCGCAATCAAAACCATGGCCAACCTCGAATCCGCCTTTGCGGGCGAATCCATGGCGCACATCAAATACCGGTACTTTGCCAAGCTGGCCCGGGAAGCCGGTGACGAAGCCACCGCCCGCACCTTTGAAGAAACTGCCGACCAAGAGGTGATGCACGCCTTTGGCCACCTCGATTTGCTGTACCCCAAGGCCAGCATGACCCCTGCCCGTGCCTTGCAAATCGCCATTGACGGCGAAACCTACGAATACACCGAGATGTACCCCGGTTTCCGCAAAACCGC
>JANOWY010000242.1:0-4473 GCA_031418135.1 Rhodoferax sp.
ACTAAAAAAGTATCCCCGATTCCACCGGCCAATTGCAACCTCGGCATCGCCATACACATCTGCAACGCTGGCATAACCCACCTGCCGAAAAGAACTGTCTCCGATAATGCCAGCGGCAGGCGGTACACCAATCAATGCCCCTCTCGAATTGAAAACAGTTTTAGTTGTACCGATTCTGAAGTCGTCGTCGTAGTCCCCAAGGTAGCGCAATTTGAAATTCGGTATCGGTTCAGACGATGCGCCTGTTGACTCGGCGCCCGCAAAATCTGCGGACTTGACGTCTGAAGGCAGACCCAGCCTTGCATATGGTGATGTGATGCTTTGACGCACAACAGGCACTGTTTCATAGAACCGAATCAATCCTGCTACCAACTGCGAATTTGACTCTTCATTTGAACCGGCCGCCGGTGAACTCGCGCGGCGAAATGATTCCAGCGCTTCAGACAACGTCGTTGCAGGTTTCCGGGCTTTTACTTCTGCCAAAAATCCGGCAAAAATGCCCACCCAATTTGAAAATGAAATGTCTGCTTCGGCCAAGCCAACCACGGTTTCACGCGTCAATTTCGACAAATCGACGTACTTTTGATGGACCAGGCCAGTCAGTCCCAACCGTTCCCCGACAATTTTGGTGAAGGCTGTGACCGCTGTGGGACTCCACTTGCTCAAGCCTGCAGACAGTTCAATCTCGCGAACCACCAAATCGGACAAAGCAGTCAGCGCAACGGTTAACCCGGGCGTACCGGCCACAAAAACTGCGCGCAGCGGTGCTGTCAAGGGCTCGACAACCCCAGTGATCTCGTTGACGTAGGTTCCGTTGACTGCCTCAAGGAGGTAGACATTGCCTTGAACCAACAGTTGCGGGATTGAATAGGACCCCGTGGCATCGGTGGTCGCACGGGCGACGGCCGTGCGGCTGCCATCAGCCGCCAATCTGTAAAGGTTGACGGTGGCACCGGCTGTCAGCCCTTTGACAACTTGACCCGTCAAGGGCGTTTCAATTTGCGACGTGGGGCTGTCGGCCCCAGCACCCGACCCGCCACCACCTCCTCCACCACAAGCAACCAAAAGTGAAAGCGCCACGGCCGAAACACAGTGCGACCGTATCGCTTCACGGAATTCAAACCAAAATTTCATGCTTTTTGCGAATTGAAACATAGTTGCCAAGACATAGAAAATAAATTTTGTGACTTTTACACTAGAAATTATTTTAAAATAGTCACTATCACTATGATTAATGAATCAATAAGTACTATTAATTAATTAACAATTCACCTATTTTAATTTAATTATTTTAATCAAATAGATAAATACACATTACAACCATCTTCACGACCGCATGTGCGTCACACCGCCATCCACCACCAAGGTTGAACCCACCACGTAATCCCCAGCGCGGCTGGCCAAAAAGATGGCGGCACCGGCCATGTCTTCGGGGGTGCCAATGCGGCCTACCGGCACCCGTTGGGCGACTGCATCGGCGTGGTCGCGTGCGTCCTGGTTCATGTCGGAGGCGAAAGGCCCGGGGGCAATGGCGCTGCACACAATGTTGTCTTTGGCCAGTTGCATGGCCATGCGGCGCGTCAGGTGAATCAGCCCGGATTTGCTGGCGGCATAGGGATAGGTTTCCATCATGTTGACGGAAACCCCATCAATCGAGGCGATATTGATCACCTTGGCTACGCGCGTGGCCGCAGCCTTGCGCAATTGCGGCATCAGCGCCTGGGTCAGGAAAAACGGGGCCTTCAGGTTGGTGTTGACCACTTTGTCCCAACCCGATTCGGGGAAGGTGTCGAACTCCGCGGCCCAGGCGGCTCCGGCATTGTTGACCAGAATGTCGAGCTTTTCTTCGCGCTGCGCAAAGGCGGCTGCCAGTGCCTTGGCCCCGGCAACCGTCGAAACATCAGCCGCCAAAGCCACACAAAACCCTTTGGCCGACAACTCCTTGGCGGTTTGCTCCACCACCGCGGCCTTGCGGGCTGAGATGTAAACCCTTGCACCCTGAGCGAGGAAGCCTTCGGCAATCATGCGCCCAATACCGCGTGAGCCGCCGGTGATCAGGGCCGTGCGGCCTTCGAGTGAAAACAGGTTGTTCATGAAAATGTTTGCCTTAAAAAAGATGAATATCGGGGGTAAATACGGATGAAATCAGGGCTCGCAACAGAAACCAATTGACACGAACCTGCTCAGAAACGAGCTTACTTCCAAAATCAACTCCTGAGACCCCATGAAAACCTTTACTGCTCAGAGGCCACGCGGCCTTTTTTCTTTCACACTGGTTGGGACCGTGGCGCTGCTGTCGGCCTGCGCTTCCATGCCGTCAGTAGACGCACCCAGCGCCCTGAACCAGGCCAACGTCGCCATGGGCGGCACGTTGCTTCGTACGCTTGAGTTCGACGCCAGCGGCTCGGGTGGCATTTTTGGCCAGGCTTACCAGCCCGGTATGGCTTGGCCCGTGCTGAATGTGACGATGTTTTCACGGGTGATGGATTACGAAGGCGGCGCACTGCGACAGGATTTTGCTCAAAACCGCGCGGAGCCTTCAGGCGGTGGCGGTATCCCCCTGATGGGCCAAGGCGAACAACGGGCCACTGGCTTGATGAAAGCCGGCCATGCCTGGAACATGGCTGGACCGGCGCCTGCAGCTTCACCCTTGGCGCTGAGCGGACGGGTCCACGACTTGTGGACGTCACCCCATGGCGCCATCAAAGCAGCCTTGAAGAGCAACTCGGGTGCTTGGTCGGTTACGGAGGATGGCAAAAAATACACCATGGTGGCGTTTGGCCAGCCAGGCATGTTTACCGCCAAGGCCTTCATCAACGCGGACCAACTGGTGGAACGCGTCGAATCGGTTCAACCCCACCCGGTGAGCGGCGATACCGCCACCACCACCTGGTACACCGACTACAAAGACGTGGGCGGCGTGAAGTTCCCGATGCGCATTCGCCAGAACATGGGTGGCTACGAGGTGTTTGACCTTGCCGTAACGGACGTCAAGCCCAACGTCGCTGTGAACATTGAAGTACCTGCCCTGGTAACCGCTTTTAAAGAGAACGCGGTGCCTACCGTGGTGGCGCCAGGGGTTTGGTATGTGGCCGGTGGCTCACACCACAGCGTTGCCATCGAAATGGCCGACCACATGATCGTGGTGGAAAGCCCGCTGTATGACGGCCGCGCCACCGCCATGCTGGCAGCGGTGAAAACGCTGAGCAACAAACCGATTCGTTACCTCATCAATTCACACCACCATTTTGACCACGCCGGTGGCCTGCGCACTGCCGCCGCTGAAGGCATTGAAATCGTCACCAGCGCCGTGGCCCGCCCTTACTTTGAACGCACATTGGCCAACCCCAACACGGTTGCGCCCGATGCATTGGCCAAATCGGGCAAACGCGCCAACCTGAGCGGTGTGGACGGCAAACGGGTATTTACCGATGGCAAACGCAACGTTGAGGTGCACTTCATCGAGGGCAGCGTGCATGCCGTGGGTTTCAACATGGTGTATCTGCCAGCCGAAAAGCTGTTGATTGAAGCTGACGCTTTTACGCCCGGTGCGCCAAACTCACCCACCCCAGTCCGCATCAACGACAACCACAAGGTGCTGGTCGACAACATGGATCGGTTAAAACTGAACGTCGAACGCATCTTGCCCCTGCATGGCCGCGTGGTGCCCGTGAGCGAGCTTTACACTGCGGTGGGCCGAAAATAACGCCTCCACCCCAGTGACATGTCAGGCTCGCCCGTGCTGAACCGGGCCTGACCTTATCTCCAAGTGAAACCTGAATTGACCGAACCGCATCCCCATGACTTCTGGCCGTCCAGCGGTTTTACCCACCTGCAACGCGACCCGCGCGGCTGGCTGATCCCCACTGACGCGTATCTGCGCCTGTTTCTGGCGCGGCCAGAACTGGCGCTGGTTGAAGAATCTTGTACCGCTGAAACCGCACTGCACGGTGCGCTGACGCTCGCGCCCCGCCGTACAGTAGCCGCCGCCGAACTGCAGGCGCTGCAAGACGCCGATGTGGCCGACAACTACCGTCATTTTTTGGCCTTTCGGGATGCCTTGCTGGCGGCCGGCACGCTGGAAGCCTGGTATCTGGCCACACTGCGCTCTGGTCGCATCCAGCTGCCGCCACTCTTCATTGACCTGGTGGTGCAGGCCTGCTTGCGCAATGTGCTCGATACGGTGCAAGACGCGCATGTTGCCCGGGCCGGTGAAATGTTGTTTCGCACTCAGCGCGTGCATTCGCAAGATGGGCAAATTTTGTGCGGCGACCAAATGGTGCTGGACATGCTCAATGAAACCGGTGGCTTGGGCGACATAGGCCGCCTGCTGGCGCAAAGCAATGCCCCCCTGCGCGAGGTGAACCTGCAGGTCTTGAGCGAAAAAAATGCCTTGGATTACTGGCCGGCATCAGAACGCCACCACTACCTGCTGGACATGACCCACGAGGTCAGCAATGATTTGAGCCACGG
>JANOWY010000243.1:0-1759 GCA_031418135.1 Rhodoferax sp.
CAAGCCCATAACCAAACCGCAGGCCCGGTGCCTTGATTTTGTCAGCCATGGCACGGGCACGGTCTTGCGGGTCGCTCGACAGGGCAATAAGCTTCACGCCGCGCTGCGAAAAATCGTCGTGCAGGCGGCCAAGTTCGAGCAGGTATTTGGCGCAAATCGGGCAATGCAGTCCACGGTAAACCACCACCAGAGAAAAGCGCTCGGGCGCATCTGCGTGTAGATCAAAGGGGCCGTGATCGAGCGTTTCAACACGCAATGCAGGGACAACTTGGCGGGGCATGAGGGCAGGTAGTGACATGGCGTTTCCAGCTTGGTTAAGAATTTGGGCGTTAGGCGTTGAGGCGATAGGCGATAGGCTACGGGCGTTAAGCGCGGCTTGAATGAGAAGGGCTGGCGCTTTGCGCAGATTACGATGCCAGGGTTATCAGGTGCCAGGTTTGATCGGCCAGCCTCGCACAGGCACCCTGGGCTGTCGCGACGATGCGTTCGACCCGGGCAGGCAATGGCTTGACATCCGCCAACTCCTTCCAGCGCCCTGGCGCTTCCCAACGAAACGCATGCAGCGCCATAAGCGTCATGTCAGGCACGATGATGGCCGGGCGATGACCAGGCAGGGTAACGATGGCAGACAAGCTCTGTTCGAGTTCGCCCATTTTGTGGTTTGAGACGTCCATCACGCTGGCAAAGGGCACGAGCGCACCGGGCTGGTCGGAAGAAATGGCCAGTTTTTGAGGCTGGTAGTGGTAAAGCGTGAGCACGCCGCCGATATGGGGTGTTGTCACACTGGCGATGTCAAGTTGGCCATCGCCGTCAAAATCAGCGACACCTACCGGGTTGAGCCAACGAAAGGTGGAGCCGGTATAAGGCCCACGGGCCAGCTCAATCAGGGCGGGTTTGTCAATGCTGCCAGTGAGGATGGTCCGAACGCCCAAGACGACCAAGGCCGAGCCTTTGATCAGATCAGATTCAATGAGCAGAATTTCGTCGGTACCGTCGCCATCCAGATCAACCAGCCGGGGTACGCGGTCTTCGTAGACCCGGTTAAGCGGGAGCGTCAAGACCAGGTGTGGCGTGTACCCTGCTTGCGGTTGCAGCAAAACGTGGAAACTGCCCGCTTGTAGCGTAGACCCCAGCGCTGGATGCGGGTAGCGCCTGGTCGGCGATGCCAGCCAGGCCCAGGCAATATTGCGGTTACCCCGCACCACTTGGCTATCGGCCAACCGGTTAGCCGCCTGTGGTGGCGCGATGGTTTTCGCTGACGCGTCATGCTGGAAAGCTGCGCAGGCGGCAGGTGCGGGCTGGACGTTCAGTCCCATCGCCCAACCGGGCCGCACTACGATAAACAGGGCAACCAGCAACAGTCTGGAACCGCAAAAGCGCCGCAAAAAATCAAAAAAGTAATGCTTGCAGTCCATCGTGCAAGTTGGTCGCTTCAGCCAGGGTGTTCTTACAGGTCAGCCGTTGTGATGCTGACGGGCCTTCAAACCCGCTGGGTTCTGCGCCGGCCTCATTGGCCGGGCCACGCACTCAACCGGCAGTCTGC
This sequence comes from Rhodoferax sp., assembly GCA_031418135.1. Lineage (GTDB taxonomy): Bacteria > Pseudomonadota > Gammaproteobacteria > Burkholderiales > Burkholderiaceae_C > JANYCG01. Next base: position 1,544 of record JANOWY010000243.1, read on the forward strand.
TTTAGCAGCCAGGCCTTCACGCAGGTGGTGAACTCCGTCGGCCAGCGCAACATGACCCAATGGCCGGATTTGAAACTGTGCACCTCAGAGCCTCGGCGCGCGGCAATCTCGGCCAGCCATTCGGGCGACTGGAACATAAACGGTTTGTGCTCACCGTAAATGTATAAAACCGGGCAGGTCGGTGCTACCCGCGCAATGCCCTTGAAGCCACCCACC
>JANOWY010000244.1:0-5846 GCA_031418135.1 Rhodoferax sp.
CTGCGGACGTAGTGATTGAAAACGCAAACGAAGGCTACGACATTGTTTACAGCAACGTGACTTACACCCTCTCAGCGAACGTAGATCGACTCTATCTATACGGTACTGCAGCGGTAAACGCCACCGGAAATACGCTGAACAATGTTCTCTACGGCGGTGACAGCAACGGCGGCAACACTGCAGCAAACGTATTGACTGGTGGAGTAGGTGATGACACCTACTACGTTGGCATTGGTGACAGCGTTGTAGAAGTAGCCAACGAGGGCGTTGACCACGTGCTGAGTTACGTGGACTATGTTTTGGGTGCCAACCAAGAGAACTTGACAGCTGCCAGCACGACAGCGGGCCTGGCGTTGACCGGCAACACCCAAAACAACTCAATCACCGGCGGCACCTTGGCCGACACCATTGAAGGTGGGCTGGGCGACGACCTTCTGAACGGTGCAGCGGGTACCGATACGTTGAGTTATGCGTCAGCCACAGCGGGCATCACACTAAACCTGGCGCTCGCGACGGCGCAATCCACGGGTGGCGCTGGCACTGATACGGTGAGCAACTTTGAAAACCTAACTGGCAGTGCTTTCAATGACGTTTTCTACGGTAATACCGGCGACAACAGATTAGACGGTGGCGCAGGAAATGACCGACTTGAAGGTGGCCTAGGATTGGACACAATGGTGGGTGGAGCGGGTGACGATGTTTATATCGTCGACAGCACGGGTGATGTGGTGACTGAAGCGCTTGGCAGCGGCAATGATTTTGTCTATACGACTGTGGACAGAACAATTGATGCCAACGTTGAATATTTGATCGCGCGTGGAACCAATTCAATAACGCTTTTTGGTGACGCAAGAGATAACGTTTTATACGGGTGGGAGAGCACGGCGATCAACACCCTAGTTGGAGGCGATGGCAACGACAGCTTCAGGGTAGGCGCTGAAGATCTTGTTGTGGAGACGGCGACCGGTGGTTTTGACTATGTGCGCTCCATGGGAGATCTGTCGTTGGCAAATTACACCAACATCGAGGCTGCGGTTTTGGAGGGAACAGCCAATACCAGTGTGCTGGGTACGGCAGTGAGTAACAGTTTGTTTGGCAATACCGGAAACAACACGCTGAACGGTGGCGCGGGTAGTGACTACCTTGAAGGTCGGGCCGGCGGTGATACCTATCACTTTGCGCGAGGCCATGGTGCAGACACCATTTATGAAAACGAAAGTACGGTGGGCGTGGTTGATATTGCCCAGTACGATGCTACTGTTGCGAAAGATCAGCTTTGGTTTCGTCAGGTCACCAATGATCTTGAGGTAAGTGTGATCGGGACGACAGACAAAATTACTATTGCCAACTGGTATTTGGGTAGTCAGTACCACGTGGAGCAGTTCAAAACCAGCGACGGCAAAACCCTGCTGGACAGCCAGGTGCAGAACTTGGTGAGCGCGATGGCGGCGTTTGCGCCGCCTTCAGCCGGGCAGACCACCTTGCCGACCAATTACGCAACGAGTATGCAACCTGTGATTGCGGCGAATTGGGCGTAGGGCTATTGGAGTTTCACTAGGTACGGTTTTTGATGCGGCAGCTCACTCAAGTTGACCTGCCGCATCGATGCATTCTTTCAACACCGCAGCATCACCCACCTGGTTTGCCAACAGCAAAATGAGCCGCGCGTTCAGGGCCTCGGATTGCGCGGGCGTGAGGCCTTGGTGCGCGTCCAGCAGCTGCTCGTAAAAGGCATCGGCATCGGTCCAATGGGCTTGGGTTTTCATGGGGTGCCTCCTTGGGCTTGTTGCACCATCGTCCGCACGTCGGTTTGCCAGCGTGGGCCACCTGGGCCAACGCCCACCAGGTAGGCATCAGGCCGCACCAGTGCCCAGCGGGCGTCCAACGCGCCAGCGGCCTGGCGCAGATGCAGGTGGGTGTCATAAACATGTTCTTTGGCATCGGGTTGCTGCCGGGGGCCAAGCACTTGCACGATGCGAATGTTGCACTCGGTGGAAATTTTGCGCAAACGCGGCAGGTCCATCGCCGGGATGGCTCCAAAAATCAGGAGCAACAGGTGGCAGTTGCTCCACAGCAGCAAATCATTGAGGGTGCCCCGTTGTTTCCCCCGCGCATAAAAGGCAATGCTGACGTTTTGCACCGAGAACCCACCTTGTGGGGTGAGTGCGCCCGAGCGTGTGTACCGGTTGGCCACCGCCATGCGCCCGGTGTTGATGAGGGCCCGGGCAAAGGGGTGGCGTTTGGCCAGGCTGATAGCGGCGCTGCGCAGGGTGCGTTCCATGCCTTCGGGTGCGCGCAAAAACCGGGCGGTGCGGTTGGTGACCAGCACGTTTTCTTGCGCGGCTTGCAGGCGTTCATCGTTGTAACTGGCCAGCAGGGCAACAGGTGCCTGGCCGCGCACGACGGCGGCGAGTTTCCAGGCCAGGTTGTCGGCATCGCTGATACCAGTGTTGCCACCGCGGGCGCCGAAGGGGCTGACGACCTTGGCCGTGTCGCCCATGAAGAAGACGCGGCCCACACGCAATTGATCCAGGCAAATGCTGCGGTAGGCATAGGGGCCTACCCAGACGATTTCAATCTCAACCCCCTCACCAAACTGGCGCTGCAGGCGTTCGCGCACCACGTCTTCACGGCTCACGTAGGCTGGGTCGGCGTTGGGGGCCATCTGGTAATCGAGCCGCCACACTTCATCGGCCATTTTGTGTTGCCAAACGGCGCGGTTTTCGTTGAAGGGCGCTTCGATCCAGGTGTGACGCTCGGTGGGCGGGCGCTTGGTGAAGCGCACGTCGGCAATGCACCAGCGGTCGTCGCCCTTTTTGGTTTGCATGGTGGCGCCCACCCAGGCATGAAAGGGCGTGTGCGAGCCGCTGGCGTCGATCACATGATCGGCCTCGATTGCGTAGCTGCCTTGCGGCGTTTCGACGGTGAGCGTGGTGAAGTGGTCGTTTTGCACAAACGCAGTAACCCGTGAGAGCCAACGCAAATCCACATGGCCCAACTGACGTGTGCGCTCAGCCAAAAAGGCTTCGATGTAGAACTGCTGGATGTTGATAAAGGCGGGCTGCTGCGAGAGGTTGTTGAGGCCCTGCTGGCTCAGATCGAACGAATACACCTCGTCTGCGCCGGCAAAGGTGCGGCCCACGCTCCACTGAATACCCTTGTCGGCAACGGCCTTGAAAATGCCCAGCTTGTCGAAAATCTCCAGCGACTTTTGTGTGTAACAAATACCGCGCGATGATGCGCCTTTGACGCCCACGGTGTTGTCTTCATCCAGCAGCACGGCTTTGACGCCCAGTTGGGCCAGGCAGGCGGCCAGAGTGAGGCCGGCTAAACCACCCCCCACGATGACAATGCCATGCCGCGTGGGGGCACTGCTGGTGAGGCCGCTGGTCAGCTCGGGCGGGGCAACAAAGGGAAACTCCGGCAGTTTGTAGCCGGTACCCTGGGTGAACTCATACTGGTTGGTGAAGGCGGTGGCGGCAAAGCGGGGCTCGGCTGCAGGAGGGCGAGTGGGCATGGCGAAAGGGCAGATTGAAAGGGCGAAAACGTCAGCGGCCTTTTGAGGGGCCAATTCAAATGTCTGCGGACAATCGCTTCAGTGTTTGGCCAGCAGTTCCGGGCGGTCATTTTGCTGGGGTTTCAGAGCCGCAACCGCTTTGCCTGCCGCGCGGTCGGCGCGCCATTGTGCTTTGCGCGCTGTCCATTCACCCAGTTGATGGTGGGCGGTTTTGCTCTCTTGCAGCATCTGGAATTCGTCAGCCAATTGGGCGGTGAGCTCAAGCCGGATGCCATTGGGGTCAAAGAAATAAATGCTCTTGAAGATGTGGTGATCGGTAATGCCCAGTACCTCATAATGTTCGGCTTCCAGGCGGGCCTTCATGTCGGTCAGGGCCTGAACGTTATCCACTCGAAACGAGATGTGGTTGACCCAATTGGGGGTATTGGGCGAAGGCAGGGCACCCTCGTCATCCCCCAGGTCAAAAAAAGCGATGAAGGAACCGTCTTGCAGGCGGAAAAAAATGTGCGTGTAGGGGCAATATTCGCCCGTGCTGGGCACGATGTCACTCTGGATGATGTGGTACAGCGGCAAACCCAGTATGTCTTCATAAAAATGCCGGGTGGCTTCGGCATCTACGCAGCGATAGGCGTAGTGGTGCAACTGCTGGACGGGTGCTGGCGGTGCAAGTAAAGCGGGCATGGCAGAAATCTCCTGGGATGTGCTCGGATTGCGGCTATTTGCCTGCAATTCTGGCGGCTGTTGACGGTAAATCCTAACACTCGGCCCGCCGGTTGATAAGCATGAAGCACCTTTACTGCCCTGATCTGCCCTGCAATCACGCTTTGTTTTGCGTTTGATCAAATTGATAACTTATATCAAACAGGGGGTATCAATAGTCATAGTCGATTTTGTAGATTGACGGAGTCAATTAGACGGCGTCATGCAACTGGGGTACGCTGACGGCTGTTGTTGGTCGGCAGCCTGTCTGCTGATTCAAGGCAAAACTGTACTTTTTATCAACCCCAAGGAGATTTCCATGGCAGCACTCAAAGGCTCCAAAACGGAAGACAACCTGAAAGCCGCCTTCGCAGGCGAATCACAGGCCAACCGCCGTTATTTGTATTTCGCGAACAAGGCCGACGTTGAAGGGCAGCCAGACGTGGCAGCATTGTTCCGCTCCACCGCCGAAGGTGAAACCGGCCACGCCCACGGCCACCTCGAATGGCTCGAGACCTGTGGCGACCCCGCCACCGGCATGCCATTTGGCGCCACCCGTGACAACCTCAAGTCTGCAGTGGCAGGCGAGACCCACGAGTACACCGACATGTACCCCGGCATGGCCAAAACGGCCCGTGACGAAGGGCATGACGAAGTGGCAGACTGGTTTGAAACCCTGGCCAAGGCCGAGCGTTCACACGCCAACCGGTACGCCAAGGCATTGGCTGAACTCGTTGATTAAAACGGGTTGAGTTGTCTTTGTTGGGCGTTGGCATTTGAACAGCCAGCGCTCAATGCAGAACACTTAACGGAACCCCACATGGCACGCGAAGGCAACCTTTCAGCACCCACCCGTCACCCGATCGACTGGAAGGGTCCCGACTATTACGACGAAGAAAAGACCTTCCACGAGATGGAGCGGATTTTCGACATTTGCCACGGCTGTAGACGTTGCGTCAGCCTGTGCGGCTCTTTCCCCACGTTGTTTGACCTGGTGGATGAAAGCAAGACGATGGAGGTCGATGGTGTCGACAAAAAAGACTACTGGAAGGTAGTAGACCAGTGTTACCTGTGTGACCTGTGTTACCTCACCAAATGCCCGTACGTGCCGCCGCACGAATTCAACCTGGATTTCCCGCACACCATGCTGCGGGCCAAGGCGATCAAATTTAAAAAGGGTGAAGTTGGTTTTGGCGAAAAGCTGCTGGCTTCGACCGACGTGCATGGCCAGATTGCCGGTATTCCCATCGTGGTGCAAACGGTTAACGCGGTCAACAAAACCAAAGTGGCACGCGAAGTGATGGAGTCCGCCTTGGGTGTCGACAAAGATGCCTGGCTGCCCGCGCTGGCAACCCGCCGGTTCCGCTCGTCAGCACCCAAAGCCAAAGCGACTGTCGTCAACGACGGCGCCAAAACACCGGGGAAAGTGGCCATTTATGGCTGGCATCAAAGGAATGGCGTGCCCATCCAGCCGCTTTACACAGGACACACGAACACCTGGGTGGACTACAGTCATGGCGTGCGCCTGGTGCAACGATCGCTGACGGTGAATGGATTTTCCAACTCCATCGCCAATGTTCTGGCCGACCCGGACCTGGCGGGTTTGTTGAGTGATGAAGGGACCCTTGCC
>JANOWY010000245.1:0-3698 GCA_031418135.1 Rhodoferax sp.
ATGTCTTCGGCCACCAGCAGTTTGAGCCAATCGAGCAGTTCGCTGGTTGAAGGCTTCTTTTTCAGGCCGGGCAGGTTGCGCACGTCGAAAAAGGTCTTCATGGCCGAGGTCAGCAGCTCTTTTTTGAGGCCGGGGAAGTGCACGTCGATGATTTGTTTCATCGTCTCTGCATCGGGGAACTTGATGTAGTGGAAGAAGCAGCGGCGCAAAAACGCGTCTGGCAGCTCTTTTTCGTTGTTGGAGGTGATGAACACCAGCGGGCGGTGCTTGGCGCGGATGAGTTCGCGCGTTTCATAGCAATAAAACTCCATGCGGTCGATTTCGCGCAGCAGGTCGTTGGGGAATTCGATGTCGGCTTTGTCGATCTCGTCGATCAGCAGCGCCACCGGCTCCTCGGCTGTAAAAGCTTGCCACAACACGCCGCGCACGATGTAGTTGTGGATGTTTTTGACGCGTTCGCCGCCGTCGATGTCTGACAGCTGCGAGTCGCGAAGGCGGCTCACCGCATCGTATTCGTAAAGGCCTTGCTGGGCTTTGGTGGTCGATTTGATGTGCCATTGCAGCAGTGGCATCTTCAGTGCGGCGGCCACTTCTTCGGCCAGCATGGTTTTGCCAGTGCCAGGCTCGCCTTTGACGAGCAGCGGGCGCTTGAGGGTGATGGCGGCGTTGACCGAGAGCATCAGGTCCTGGGTGGCGATGTAAGTTTGGGAGCCTTGGAATTTCATGGGATTTAGGGTGTGAGCATGCTAGGGCCGATTCAGCGGATACCGCCCGATATAATCAGGCACTTAATTTCCTCCGAATTCCTTTGAATTGTCTGCGCAAAATGAAGAAAACGCTGTCGCCAATATTCACCTACCTGTTCGCCGCCTTGGTTGCGGTATCTGCCCCATTAGCCGCGCAGGCGCAGGATGTCAAAGGTGATGCCAAAGTGGGTGAGCGCAAAATTGCAGCCTGTATTGGCTGCCACGGCATTGCCGGCTACCAGGCCACTTTTCCGGAAGTCTACAAAGTGCCCAAAATTTCCGGCCAAGGCGCCAAATACATTGTGTCGGCCCTGAACGCCTACAAAAAAGGCGACCGCAAGCACCCCACGATGCGTGCCGTGGCTGAGGGTTTGAGCGACCAGGACATGGCCGATGTAGCAGCCTATTACGAAGCGCACGGTGCAGGCGGTGGCGCGGTACCAGGCAAAGCGGCTGATGCCACAGGCAAAACGGCCGAATTGGTTAAAAAAGGTGCCTGTATTTCATGCCACGGCGACAGCTTCAGCAAGCCGATTGACCCCACCTACCCCAAAATCGCCGGCCAACACGCTGACTACCTGTTTGTCGCGCTAAAAGCCTATAAAACCGAAGGCAACGCCAAAATGGGCCGCTCCAATGGCGTCATGGGCGGCATCGCCAGGCAGTTCACCAACAACGAAATGAAAGAAATGGCCGCTTACATCAGCAAACTGCCGGGCGAGTTGCAGACGATCAAGCAATCGAGCTTTCGCTGAAGAAGCGTCATTGGGGGGCGGCGAAGCGAAAGGTTTTCGAGCACCTCCAAGGGTCAAATATCTCTTCTTATAAGTTTTTGGAAGTAATATTCAATCATCGTTCACATAATTATTGCACAGTCAGCTACTTTTGATGTAGTAAAAATGGTCCTTTATGGGCCATTTTTTATGGTAAATCTATTTTGCCGTGCAGCTGGCGGATTTGCCCGCCCGCCTCAGGCCCAAGCCCAAGCCCAAGCCCGCAAAGCAAACCCTGCCGCACCCCGTGCCTACTCGTCCTTTACGCTGTTGCGCAAAATGCCCACGGCATCGACTTCAATCTCGACGACGTCGCCGGCTGTCATGTAGAGCTGCGGCGTGCGTTTGTTGCCCACGCCACCGGGCGTGCCGGTGACGATCACGTCGCCAGGCAGCAGTGGAATAAAGCTGCTGATGTAGGCAATCTGGCGCGGAATGCTGTGGATCATCATGTCGGTGGTGGCGCGCTGTAGCTCCACACCGTTGAGTTTGGTGGTCAGCGTCATTTTCTGGTTCGGCGCAATTTCGTCTGCCGTTACCAGCCAGGGGCCAAAACCGCCGGTGCGCCAGTAGTTTTTGCCGGCTGTCCACTGCGTGGTGTGGTTTTGCCAATCGCGGATGCTGCCGTCGTTGTAGCAGCTATAGCCGGCGATGTGTTTCCAGGCATCGGCTTCCTGAATGCGGCGGCCCCCTTCGCTGATGACGATGGCAATTTCACCTTCGTAATCGAGCCGGAATGATTCGGGCGGACGCATGATGGCTTGGCCATGCGCCACTTGCGACGCGGGCATACGCACAAAGATGGCTGGCATTTCGGTCAATGCGCGGCCGGTTTCAGCAACGTGATCCTGGTAGTTCAGTCCCACACACAAAATTTTGTCGGGGTTGGGGATGACGGGCAGCAGCTCCAGATCAGCAAACTTCAGCGTGGCCGGGTGCTTGGCCAGTGCTTCGGCGGCAGCGGCGGTCATGTTTTGCGTGATCAGGCTGCGCAGGTCGGGTGCGCGGTCACCCAGAATGGGTTTGAGATCCAGCACGCGCATGGCATCGCCCTGGCCCGAGATGATGCCGTAGGTGGGGTTGCCGTGGAGCAGGAAGCTGATGAGTTTCATGGGGTTGCCTTTGCACGTTTTAGAAAGAGGGGGGGTGATGAGGTGATTTTAAAAGGCCTAGCCGAAGGGGCAGCGCCCCTCGATGCGCTATTGCGCAATACAGCTTTGCAAATTTCAGGAAGTGGCCCGCCGCTGTACGCAGGCAATGTAAGCATCGCCATCTGGCGCCTTGCGAGAGCGCTGCGCTTCCCACACCATTTGGCCCAGGCATTCCATGGCAGCATGGTGTGCGTCGTGTAGTGAATCAAGCCGTGCAGTCAGCAATTCAACCGCCTGGCGAATGCCGCGCGGCTGGTCGATGCTGCATTGTTCGCTGATGGTCAGGTGCATCGAGAGGTGCAAAAACGCGTTTGTTTTGCGGCCGTCGTCGTTTTTGACGTCTTGTGCGGTTTCTTGTTCCAGGTTGCGCAGGGCCGTGTCGACATCAGCGAGTTCGGCACGGTATTCGGGGTGTTCGTCCATCCACAAACTGGCCAGGGTTTCGATGGCTTCCAGTGGCTGGCTGGTTTGCGATTTGGCATAGGCCGCACAGAAGAAGCGGCGCACGTCTGCTTGGGAGGGTTGGAACATTGGGCTAGCGTAGCATGCGTCAAACAACCGGCGCCGGGATACAGTTTTGCGACCCATAACCACTGGATATTGCTGCCAAATCGGTACTCTGCGGTAAGCTCAGGTTCTGACTTTGACCCAATTCTGACTTCCTCATGATCAACAAAATTGCAGCTTCTGTAGCCGACGCGCTTCAAGGCACACCCGATGGCGCGACGGTGATGATTGGCGGCTTTGGCACGGCGGGCATTCCCGATGAGCTGATTGATGGGCTGATCGCTCAAGGTGCCAAAGACCTTACCGTGGTGAACTACAACGCCGGCAACGGTGAAGCCGGATTGGCGGCGCTGCTCAAGGCGGGCCGCGTGCGCAAGATCATTTGCAGCTTTCCGCGCCAGGCCGATTCTTACGTGTTTGACGGTCTATACCGCAGCGGAAAACTCGAACTTGAATTGGTGCCGCAGGGCAACCTGTCCGAGCGTATTCGGGCGGCTGGGGCCGGCATTGGTGCGTTTTTT
>JANOWY010000246.1:0-26890 GCA_031418135.1 Rhodoferax sp.
TGAGTTTCCAGGTGCCAATCAGGTCTGCCTGCAGTTGGCGATCGGCCGGGGTGGTGATTTTCACGGTGTTCAAAATGGCGCCGGGTACCGTAACGGGGGTGTTTGAAGCCACCTCGCTCGCATAATTTCCCCAAGCCCCCAGTCGGACCGCGACCGCCGGCATGGCGCCACCCCCCTCGTTGAACCGGTATTGCCCGGCAACTTGCCAACTGCTGTAAAGATAACTGTCAACGCTATCGCTGATGCCGCGGTGTCTGAAATTACCGGTGAACCAAAGGGCATCCGTGGGGCGCAAGCCGAAGCCCACGCTCAAACCTTTGTAATCCCCGGCTTTGGTTCCCGCCGCTGCGGGGATGCTATCGCGAACCCGAAAAAAATCAAGGTTCTGGTTCATGTGGTCAGACGTGACCTCCAAAAACCCACCGCCCACGGCGTAATCTGGCAGTGCCGTCAACAGAGCGTCCAGCGGCGCGGCGACTGCTGGCATCGCCAGCAGCGCCACAATGGCCATCCAGACTGCGCGGGACGTTGGTTTTGAACGGGCAGCCGACTGCTTGGAGCCTTTTGTTAAGGATTCAAACACGTCGCATCTGCAGTACTGCCCCTGTTTAATCGGTCAAGGTGATGAACCCGGTCAACCCAACCCCCGTCACCGGTTTGCTGGTCAAAACGGCCCCCGTGCTGCCCAACGACGTTGGCACAACGACCGAGACCGCCGGCAGCGTGGTTCCGTCGGCTTTCTTGAGCGGCAAACCGTCGATAACAATGGTAACCGCATACTTGCCGCGCAGGCTGTTGATTCCGGTGAAGTCGTTGCTCAACTGGTTAATGGCGTAGTTGGCAACGTTACCCACCAAGAAGGTATTGGTGGTCGCCGCCGCCAAGGCCAGGGTGTTGGTGATGTTGGAGACGCTGTTCGAAAAGTCAACCACCGCTTTTTTGGTGCCGTCGCCTGATACGCCGTAGACCATGGAACTGCCCAGATTGGGCACCGTAACGACCAGGCCCGACGTGGTTTTGGTCACACTGACGTTTTCAATGTAAGCCTTGACCTCGCCTGAACCACTACCGGTTTCAGTGATGGATACGGCAGCGTTGACCTTTTGGTCTGGTGCCAGAACAAACGTGCCGACCTCGGACAAATTGAGATTCAGCGCCAAAGTCGAAGCCATCGGCCACGAAACGCTGATACCGCCAGCCGATTGAAACGCCGTCATGCTATACGAGCTGCCGTTGGACAGGCTGAGGGCATCACCCACAATGGCCAGGTAGTTGGTCGGAGCCGGTGGTGGCGGCGGCGGAGGGGGCATGACGACAGCCGCTTCGAGCTTGATGTCATCAAAATAGAAGGCCTCGCCAGTACCCACGGTACCCAAATCGGGCAAGAACACAATCTTGGAACGTGCAGGCCCGATGTCGCCTGCAGGTATGACCCAGGTCAAGGTCTGCCAGCCAGCGACAACAGTCTCCCGAGCGTCAATTTCTGCCGTGGCAGCTGGCGGCGTGGCACTGTTTTCAAGCTTCAAGACAACGCGTTTGCCGGCGGCCGGGGAATAGACCCGCGCAGATACGCTGTTAACTGTGGCCGATACGTTCAGTGTCAAACCTGATATGCCAGCACCGGCCCAAGCCTTGCCGCCTGTACGAAGTATCTTTAGAGCATTTCCAGATCCGCCAGCCGGTCCGGCTGCGATCGAGGACCCTTCGGCACCATCAAACCCGGCAAAGGTGGGCGGGGTTGCCTCATCAAACGTTAACGTGGTAAAGCCCGTGGGCGGGGGTGTAACGGTACTCTCAGGTGCGAGGGTGATATCGTCCAGGAAATAAGTCTGACCAGACGCCACAACAGTTGAATCGGGCGTAATCGCAAACCGGATGTAACTCTTGGCGGGGTTGACACCTGTTAAAACCCACGTCACTGTTTGCCAGGTGTTTGCCGGACCTGTGGCGGTGCCAACCACCTCGACTGAACTGGCGTCGCTGGCTTCAGCCTTGAGGCTGATCACTGCATTTGCGCGGGTTGAAAAGACACGGGCGGTGATCGTTTTGCGGGTCGCTGTGAAGGGAATGGCGGCGACATCAAAGTAGGTGCCGCCAAACGTTTCAGGATTTGCCGGCTTGACAATTTTGAGGGCATTGCCAGAGCCGCCGGTGGGCCCCGGCTCGACAGAGGGCAATGCGCCTGCATAAGCGCCCATGTTGGATGTTGCCGGTGACGCTTCGTCAAAGGTCAGCAAAACCGTTCCGCTGGGTGTGGGCGACGGTGTCGGACCTGCCAAAACCTGCGTTGTCAAGGTGGAGCCCAAGCTGGCGATGACTGCCGAGGTGGGTGTGCCGGTCAGCAGGGCCTTATTTTGGTAGACATAGCTGGCGATGGTTTCGCTGCCCTGCTGAACCAAGGTAACCGCCGTGATGCTGGCTGCATTGGTGGCGTTGAGTATGGCATCTGCTTGCACCTTTAGTGCGCCGGACGTCATGCCCGCCAGTGCGGTTGCGTTGATCTGGCGAATGGCCGTTTTGACTTCTGCCAGAACGGGCCCTGCGGCGGCAACCCGGTCTGCGGCGGCCTTGACCATCGCGTTGACAACGGTTTCGTCAACTGAATTGTCACTGCGGATCAAGCGTGTACCTGAGGCAAGGGCTCCCGCGAATGCAGCGGCAACCTCACGGAAAATCGGTTGCACCGTAGCGCTGCCAGAAGCGCCAGCCATGCCGGCAAATGATTCGGTAATTTTTTGCAAAAGTTGCTGAACAGCCAGTGTCTTTTTCAACAACAGGGGATCAACCAAATTGCCGCCTGACATCGCCGCCGGATCTGTCGTCAGCAAATTGGTGCCCGCTGGCAATCCCAAAGCTGCATTCATTTGTGCCTGGCTCATGCCAGCAGCCATCAATGATGTCAGCGGAGAAACGACTTTTGCACCGGCTGGTGCACGCAAAAGCCCAGAAAACAGCAGACCGGTGTCCGCATTCTTGCCGCCACTGGCCACCAGACTGCTTGAACAGCCATCAGGGAATACAAACGTGCCGTTCGCCAAGGTGTAAACCGCTGCTTCGCCAACGTCGGCAACACCGTTTTCATTGGTATCACAAACGATTTTTGCAAAACTCAGATAGCCGTCAACAGCCACGCCATTTGATGGTCGAAGGAGAGGTGCCTGGTTCGAATTGGAACCACCACCGCAAGCCACCAGCAGCAGAGTTGCCGCTGCTGCTGGCGTGAGACGAAGTTTAAAGGCCATGACGAATTCCCGGGTTGTTAGACGATTGTTGGTGCATGAATGCCGGTGCAGCCTCTAATCCTGCTGGGCAGGCTGCCTTGGACAAATCGTTAGGGCACAAATTTCAAATCGTCAAAGTAATAGGTTCGCTCAGCTGGCATCAAGGCATACCCTCCACTGGCAGCACTACCCAAGCCGTAGTCAAAAAACACATTCGCCTTGTTATAGATGGCGCCCAACACGAAGTTGGCGGTGGGTTGTGCTGCGTTGTAGGTGGTTGGGCCGCTTGGGTTGAAGTGCGTTGCCGTCTCAACCAGGTTAAAGGTCAGGGTTTCCCACTGATTCACAAGGGTTGTGAAAGCATCATGTTGCACGTTGGTTCCTGGATCATCTGCCTTCTCCAGTTTCAGGTGAACCCGCATGCCTGCATAAGCACTGTAAACCCGCAGGGTTACCTTGGCGGAGGTGGCGGTAAATGGAATGGTTGGAATCGAAAAATTGGCACCGTTTGAGACGGTTACGCCAGCGTAAAAGGCTGCCGCACCGCCCGCTGGCTTCACAACCTTGCCCACCATGTTGCTCCCGCCAGCCGGGTCAGCTACAACGGCGGCCAGGCTCGTTCCTTCAAATCCTGCGAGCGAACTGCAGTCGCCGTCAAAAGTGACCAGATTGGGTGATGCGGCCGGTGTTGTGGGCGTGCACCCGGGCGCCGTGATGGTGCCTCCACCGAGCAACTTGACATCGTCAACGTAAAACGCCTCACCTGCGCCCAGTGTTCCCAGGTCAGGCAAGAAGACAACGTCGGACCGAACCGGCCCAATCTTGTCGGCAGGGATGACCCACGTTAGGGTTTGCCACCCTGCAACCACGGCTTCGCGGGCATCAATGTCTCCCGTATCTCCGTTGCCTTCAAGTTTCAAGACCACACGTTTGCCTGCGGCTGGCGAATGAACGCGGGCTGAAAAGGTATTTGCCGTTGCTGAGACATTTAAAGTACGGCCAGTGATCTTGGCACCTGCCCAAATCTGACCTCCTGAACGAAGTATTTTGAGCGCATTTCCAGAGCCGCCACTTGGTCCTGCTGCAATCGACGTACCCTCAGCACCGTCGAACCCTACAAAGGCGGGGGCTATGGTTTCGTCAAAAGTTGCCAAAATGGAGTCTACAGGTGCGGGTGGCGGAGGCGCAACAATCGTCGCAACGCCCAACTTGACTTCGTCGAAATAAAAGGCTTCGCCGGTGCCCAGTGTTCCAAGATCAGGCAAAAACACGAGGTCAAAACGCACTGGACCAATCTTGTCGGCGGGAATAACCCAGGTGAGAGTTTGCCACCCTGCCACCACGGTTTCGCGGGCGTCAATGTCGCCGGTATCGCCGTTACCCTCAAGCTTCAGCACGATACGCTTGCCGGCGGCTGGCGAATGCACGCGGGCCGAGAACATATTGTTCGAGGCTGATACCCCCAAGGTCAGGCCAGTCACCTTGGCGCCTGCCCATACCTGTCCGCCGGAACGAACAATCTTGAGGGCATTGCCCGCACCGCCGCTAGGTCCAGCCGCTATTGAGCTGCCTTCTGCGCCATCAAAACCCACAAACGCTGGTGGTACCGTTTCGTCAAATGTGGCCAAAGTGGTGGGAACAATGACCGTACTGAAAGGCTGCGTAGCCGTTGCACCCACAGTGTTGTCGTTGAGCGCAATGTCCTTGAATTTCGCCGCCCCAACACCGACCGAAATCGTGCCGGTGGTGTTGGCCGCAGGCGTGACAACCAGGGTGTATTGCGTCGCGTTGACTTTGGTCAGGGTTCCGGCGGTTCCACCCGTCACAGTCACATCCTCCACCACAAAACTGGTGCCAACGTCCTCACTGAATGCAAACGTAAAGGTGACAGCGCCGGTTGCGGTTGCGACCGAAACGTTATCCGTGATGGCAACAGTGGGTGGCGTTGTGTCCGTGGTTGACGAGCCACCACCGCATCCGGTGATCATCAAGGATGCTGCCAATGCGCAGGCAGACAAACTGAAAGGATTTACAAAGTGACTCATCGAGGGCGCTCCTGTCTGTTTTTGAAAAAAGTAGGGTGTGACGGGCAAGCAGCTTTTATGAAAGCGCTTTCATGCAATCGTATCACTGGCGGAATTCTTTGCAATGGGTAGTCACTGGGAGTTACCCTAGGTAAGACACGAGGACTTTCCCTGAGTCAGCAAACAAATAACCAAGGGAAAAAAGCAGTCCGTCTGGCCAGGGGGAAAACAACTGTTTATTGCTTAAGCAGCAGCGGCCTTGCAATGCTGGGCGATGTAAGCCTCATGGGTAGGCATCTGCTTAACGGCCGCGCTCATGACGACTTTGACGTTGTCCATGAGTTTGACAATCTGTGTCTCTGATGTGTTGTCAACCAGCGGGTGGTAGCCCGCCGGGTGAATCCTCTGCCCAAACAGCACCTGAAACCAGCTGGACTCACCAAACAGCTCATTTTTAACCGGGTAGATCCGTCCGTTGCTTCGGAACAGGTCAATTTTGTGTTGCAGCGACTCCGGCACTTCCATCGTGCTGCAGTAACGCCAAAACTCGGTGTCGGTTCTTTGTGTTGCGCGGTAGTGAAGAATAATGAAATCGCGGATTTGCTCGAATTCAGTGGTGCACTGCCGGTTGTACTCATCGATGTCGGCCTGATTGAAACCCCGATCCGGGAAAAGCTCTGTCAGGCGCACGATCCCTTGCTGAATCAGGTGAATCGAAGTTGATTCCAAAGGTTCCATAAACCCGCTCGCCAGGCCAATGGCGACGACATTCTTGTTCCAGAACTTTTTGCGTTTGCCGGTCACAAAACGAATCAATCGCGGGTCAGCCAGGGCCGGACCATCCAGACCACCCAGCAAGATGGCACTGGCTTCGTCTTGGCTCATATACCGGCTGCTGTAAACATGGCCATTGCCAATTCGGCTTTGCAAGGGAATTCGCCATTGCCATCCCGCACCATGCGCTGTGGAACGGGTGTAGGGTATCAAGGGGCTGACAGATTCACAAGGCACTGCCAATGCGCTGTCGCAGGGTAGCCAGTGGCTCCAGTCATCGTAGCCTGTGTGCAGGGTTTGCTCGATCAACAAACCCCGAAACCCTGAACAGTCAATAAAAAGATCGGCCTGGTGCACATCACCGTTTTCCATGGTTACTGAACTGACGAACCCGCTTTCAGCATCGGTGTGAACCGAGGTAACCTTCCCTTCTGTACGGCGGACACCCAGTTTTTCACAATACGAACGCAAGTACCTTGCATAGAGCCCGGCATCAAAATGAAACGCGTGCCGGATGTGGGCGAAAGGCGTGTTTATTTTGCTGGCATCAGCACGCGTGAACTTGTTGAATTTGCACGCCAACAGATTGATTGAATAATCGTCCAGGCCGCTTACCTTGCCTTCCTGGAACATCTTGAGCCAGTAGTGCGTGAAATCCACCAAGCCGGTGTCATGGCCCATACCGCCAAAGCCGTGGATGTAGGCATCGTCCAAAGCGCCCCAATTTCGGAATTGAATGCCCAGTTTGAAAGTGGCTTGGGTTTTACGCATGAACTCGTCTTCGTCAATACCAATCAGGGCATTGAAATCGAGAATCGATGGAATGGTGGCCTCGCCCACTCCGACCGTGGAAATCTCATCGGACTCGATCAACTGGATTTCGTATTGTTTACCGAGCGAATGAAGCAGCACCGAAGCAGACATCCAGCCCGCGGTACCACCTCCAACGACCAGGATCTTTTTTAGCACATTGCTGCCCATGGT
Source organism: Rhodoferax sp. (assembly GCA_031418135.1). Taxonomy (GTDB): domain Bacteria; phylum Pseudomonadota; class Gammaproteobacteria; order Burkholderiales; family Burkholderiaceae_C; genus JANYCG01. The sequence continues at coordinate 7,004 of JANOWY010000246.1, forward strand.
GGTCCCCAATGGTTGAAAGTTAAGCTTGTTGGTGTGCAACAGCGGACAGATTGACCGGCTAACGTTGATACACCCGCACGTAATCTACCTGCATCTGGTCGGAAGTAAAGGCGCCCGGAATTGCGCCCCCGAGATCACCACCCATGGCCAGGTTCAACAAAAGATACTGAGGTTTGTCAAACGGCCAGGTTGCGGGTTTCCCGTCTTTGGGATTGGCATAGGTGTTGTAGATGATCCCATCTACGCCGATTTGAATCTTGTCCGCGTCCCAGGTCAGCTGGTAGTTGTGAAAATTGGTGCAAGCGTCCGGCACCGGAATCGAGCTGCTCTTGCCAGAACCACCAAAAAAGGCTGACATGTGCAATGTACCCAAGACGGAAAACTTGTCACTCGCTGACATACCTTTTTGCTCCATGATGTCGATTTCGCCGATGGCTGGCCAGGTGCCCGCGGTGTCACCCAGCGACCAAATGGCGGGCCAGGTCCCGGTGCTGCAGGGGAGTTTGGCCCGTACTTCTACAAAGCCATAAGTAAAACTGAACTTGCCCTGGGTAATCAGACGCGCGGACGTGTAATTTTGACCGCCGTAGTCGGGCGCACTGGAGAGCCGCTCCTTGACCGCCACGATGGATAAGGACCCCTTGGCCACACTGCTGTTTTGCAATCGGGCTTTGGCGTAATACTGCTGCTCGTTGTTGTACCACCCCAAACTATTTCTAAACGTGTCATAGTTCCACTTGGTGTTGTCGGGTAGCCCATCGGTGTTGAACTCATCTGACCACACGAGCTTCCATCCGGCCAAGGAAGGACTTGTCGCCACACTTGGGGCCGCCAGTGGCGGGGTTGGCTCGGTTGCCGGGCTTGCAGGTGTCGTGGCCGTTTGGGCCGAGGCGCTTTCTGGTGGCTGTGAGCCACCGCCGCCACATGCCAACAGCACCAAAGGCATCAGGGTGATGATGCACGAAATCTTCACGGGCTACGGGTCAATTTGTTGGGAGCCACGGTCATTTTTTGCCCGTCAGAAAAACTCACCTGGATCGGTGCCTTACCGGCATTGAATGCCAGATAGGTCTTTTTCCCGTCTTTCCTTTTGAACACGCTGTACAGAACGGTATCTGCGGTAACGCTGAAATCCGGAGTGCCCATTTCTTGCAGGCTCAGCAGCCAATGCAAGGCATGCGTACGGGTGTCACCGAGCTCGAAAGAGCCCCAGCGGTTCCATCGTGCCAGGCCTGCATCCGGGTCTGCCAAGCCCAAATATTGGGCGAAGATATCCTGCCAAATATCAGGTGGCGTGACCCGTTTGCCGCGGGACTCAAACAATTCGATTTCAGGTTTTAAGGAAGCGACATTTTTCTTGACGAATTCAGGGCTTTTGGCCAGGTAGAGGGACGCGGTGGTCAATGGCAGGATGTTGATCCCCTTGATCTGGCGAGGATCATCAATCCACCACGTGTCATGCGCATACTTGCCACCAAACACCTGACTCACCTCGATGTTTTTGTACTCGGGTGCGAGTACCTTGCCATGAATATCAAACCAATAGTGGTTGATGGCTTCGATTTCGGTTGTGTACAGGTAGATTCCAAGATCTCGCAGCTCGTGATTGCCGTTAATTTCGCCCCACAGAATGAGGGCGGCCCACGCGTTAATTGCCTCCGACGATGACTCCTGATTGTTTCCCATGTCACCCATGCCGATGCCGGATGCCCAAGAGTGCCCCTCGTAGGGGTCAAAATTGCGCAGAAATGGAAACTCGGCAGAACCACGCTTGGCGGTTGCAATGTCTGCAATCAGCAGATCTACCATGCCACCCCATTGTTCCTTGGAGGCCCACGCGGGGTCGCGCAGCGCAATATCGGCTGCTGCGCGAATCCAATATCCATAGGTGAAATGGTGATCGTTCAGCTGCTCTACTGTAAAAAATTCTTCAGGGTAGCTCGCAACCGTACCTTGGTCTTTGTCCAAATGAAAGTAACGACGAGCGTCCTCTCCACTGAACCATTGTTCTGCCCGACCTTTCACCAATGCCAGCAGCCGGTCACGCCCTTCGGAGTCGCCCTGTTGTTCTACAACATCCATGAGTTTCAGGATGCGTTGCAGGCCCTTTCCCTGCCAATAGGGGCCTTGCCCCTCCTCCAGCATCATCCTGCGTGCGTTGCGTTGATCGATTTTGATCACGTCTTGCAAATCAGCGCTGCGCGGACCATTGGAGACCGCCGGCCAATACGGCACAAACCCGTTGTAAGTGGCCGTGGTTTTGAACTCGGTGCCCGCCAGCAGCCTGATTTTGCCGCGAATCGTGTCAAATTCGGGGCCTAATCTGGATTCAACAGATGTGTTGCCAAACCACTGGTGAGGGTAGAGGCCCATTAACGTGCCGCTATTTGGCCCCTCCATCGGCCGGGTGGAGGTGCTAAAAGTGGTTTCTACCCGACTGGCACCTAGGTCAAACTTCCAGTCTACGCGTGTGCCTTGAATAAAGCTGTAGGCATGGCGGCCAAAAAGAGCCAAGGTCTCCGCTTTGCCATCTGGCAAAGCAGCAACCGAGAGGTATCCTTTGCCTTCCGGCATCCGGGCGACCCATTCAGTGGGCGTGAGCATCTCCCAACGCACCCCGGTCGGTCCAAACACGGCGTATGTTTTTTCTTTGAGCGTCAGCGCAAGTACGCGGGTATCCAAAGGCAGGACATTGGCTGGCCCTGCAAATGGCATTTTGACTTTGATATCTCCCCGTGTGATTTGAACTTGCGCATAAGGATTGCCATGCGCAACCGTGACCAGCATGTCGTCTGGGCCATTGCTCATTGAAATGTCAATGGACCAATCGCTCGCTTTTGACAATTTGGCCGCCCCCGGAGAAAAAGCTGTTGGCGAAATAACCAGCGGCTCCTTGTGCGGATATTGAATAACTGTATCCAGGCGCACCGTCGGAATCACTTCCTTGGCGGGTAGCGCAAACTCCAGGCCTGCTTTGGTGGTGCGAACCGTAATAGGCTGAACAAAAATGGCTTCGGGAGTCGGGTTGTAGATCAATGTGGAATACCACTGCGCAGATTGGGCCGCCGTACTTTTTAATGCATCTGTCCGAAATAAGGCTTTCGGAACGCTCGCATCGCCTCGTTTTGGCGTGAGGGTGTAAGCGCCGGCACCCAGTTTGACGGTCTGCGCTGTGGCGACTGAAACGATGCCAACGACGGCAATCACCAGCGCGGCATGGCGAATAACGGATTTCATGGATGGCTTCCTTAGGCAGGGTCTTGCGTGTAGAAAAGTAAGGGGGTCCCCAATTATGAAAGCGCTTTCTTTTTGTTGGTTGCTGGGATACCCCTAGGTGGATACCCCACTCTTAGCGGCTGGATATCCCAGATTGATTTTTAGCCAGACCTAGGGAAAGCCCCGTAACAGTGCGATTCGAAAAAGCGGAACATCTCCATTTGTTGAAAGCGCTTTCAAGCCAAACTCACTACCGACGCACATGAATCCGAAACCAACCACACTTGGCAAGCCACTGACTCGAAAAGCAGGGGCTCTGTTGCTGATGACCTTTGTTTCAACTGCAAGCTCAGCGATTGATTTTGGACCAGACGGAATGTTCGCATTCACTGGATTTGCACAATTTACAACCACGCAACAAGGTAGCTATTGTTTGAATTGCCAGGTCGCGGACAGAAACGCACCCAAGCATTTGCGTGCCGCCGATGCCATCATTCCGGGGCGATCTTATGGCGATGTAACCACGACCAATTGGCAAGTCCAGCCGTACTTGAGAGCCCAGATTGATCTAGGGCGGGGTTACAAATTGTCTGGGTTACTGAGTCAGCGATGGCGGCAAGGTACGGTCAACGGAAGCGACCCTGAAATTCGCTATGGTGGAACTGTTGATGTGCCCGACTATTGGTATGAAAGAAACCTGGCGATTCGCCATGAGGACTACGGGCAGCTCATCGTCGGCTCCATGATGACACGCGCCTACGCCGAATCCAATTATCCGTTTGGTGGCAACCTCGGCTTATCAGATGCATGGGGTGCAACAGGTGCAGGTTATGGCATGCTGGCCAATGCCATCCGGCTCGGAACCAGAAACTTCGATGTAGCTGAAGGAGATCTCTATCTGGAGGCGACCTACGATCAGGGAAATACCAATTTCACCCGGCTCAAACCGAGCTTTATTGAGCTCTACGCACAGTACCGCAGAGGTAGCCTCGCGCTGGACGTGATGCTTCAGGAGGGAATAAACGGAGGGGCTGGCGCTTGGGGACAAAGTCCCTTTAGCGGGGTAACACCCTTTTCGGCTGACGACACCAACTTGGCGTTCAAGGGCAACCGGCAAAGTATTGCGCTGCTGCTGGCGCGCTACCAAACAGATGCCCGCCTGGAGCTTTCCGGCGGACTTCGGCGCAATCAATGGAGCGGGGCAGACTTGGTGTTTGCCAACAACTTCACAACCGTCTTCAATGCCGACTACAACACGCCAATCGGGACGGGCTTCAAGGGTTACGCCGCCAGTTCAACTGATGTGTTGCTTGGAGCCCGCTACTTCATGGGCCCCTGGACTTTCGCGACCGGAATGGTTCACCATGGTACGGCGGAAACCAGTAACCCGAGTGATAGGGGTCAGACCAATTCAGCGCTGATCAACACCTTTGGCGCTGCCTACAACTTTGGCAACGGATGGAAGTTTGATGCCACCCTGGGAATGGTTCGGTATGCAAAGCTGGGGCTATCGCCAATGTCCATGCCCGGCAATGCATCGGCAACGAATATCGACTCACGTATTGCTACAGAAGGGCGTTGGCTAACCCTTGCAATGACCTATTCATTCTGAAAAAACAACGGAAAACAGCATGAAATTCAATTCGAACTGCAAGCCAGAAATCGATAGCACCTCTGGCATTTGGTTGGCGATAGCACACCTTTTTGCGATTGCCGCTATCGCAACGATAACGGCCTGCGGCGGCGGCGGTGTCACGACTGACAATGGCGTCAATGGCAAGACGACCGTCAGTAACCTGGGGGTTGTATCCGTCGGACAGCGTCCACTGCCCGCCGACTTTTTCGATCGCCGGGCAGTGGCTTACTCACCTTTTCGCTCCAACAATCGGGATACCGAGACCATCACCGACGCCATGGTCAAGCAAGACCTGGATCTGATAGCCGCAGCTGGGCTGGGTGTCATCCGTTTATTTGACAGCAGTGAAAAGGTCGCCGAAAGAACACTGCGGTTGATCAACACCCACAAAATTGATATCAAAGTCATGCTGGGCGCCTACATCAACAGCACCACCTACATTACCGACCCCGTCGTAAAGGCAGCAATTGAATCGGCCAACAATGAAGAAGTGGCGCGATGTGTGGCGTTGGCCAATAGCTACCCCCATATCGTCAAAGCGGTCAGTGTCGGCAACGAAACAATGGTGACCTGGTCGTTCGTCAAAGTGCCGACGGCAACGATGGCCGTCCATATCAAAAAAGTGCGGGATCAGATTTCACAACCTGTCACAACAGATGACAACTGGGCCTTTTTTGCTGGCTATTCGGAAGATGCCAGCTATCAAGCCTCTGAGGTATTCGCGCAAATTGACTTCGCCTCCATCCACTCCTACCCCGTGCTGGATATTCCCTATAGTGATTTCACTGACAGCGATGTCCGGCCCGATTGGGACTGGAAGCAGTTGGCGGTACCACAAGGAGCAAGCGCGCGCGCATACGCCATGATGGATGCCGCAGTTGAGAAAACCAAAAAAGACTATGCCACGGCACGGGCATACCTCGATTCAAAAGGCAAAACCAGCCTTCCGATCATCATTGGAGAAACAGGCTGGATGTCAGTGGATGCATCTGGTAAAGGCTTGTTCAAGTTTCAGGCGCACCCAGTCAACCAAAAAATGTACTACGACCGGCTTTTGGCATGGGGTGACGCGACAAAAAGCAGCAGCGGACCCAAAGGGATCGTGTACTTTGAAGCATTTGATGAGCCGTGGAAAGGCTCTGACGACAAATGGGGCCTGTTTAACGTCGATCGGCAGGCGCGCTTTGTCATTCAAGCCAAAAATCCTGCGAGCAGCACCTGGGTATACGAACCTGTTCTGGCCTCAGATGCCGACCGGAAATACACAGACGCAGACGCGCTGTACTTTAAACCCCCGGTTCTTGCTGCCGCGTTGACAGCCAACCGCTACACCATCTTTGCAGATACGATCACCGCAGGCGAAGTACGCCCCGGCTTGGTATGGGACGCCTTCGACGGTTCGACTGCCACGCGCAATGAGAACGATGCGACTACCTTCGCACCTGGAGATGGACCCCGCAGTTTGTCTATTGCACCCAAGCCGTTGGTCTACGGATGGGGGCTGCTGTACCACTCATCCACTGATGTCAATGAAAACCTTTCCGCCTTTGCAGCTACAGGTCGGATCAATTTCAGCATCAAAACGGATTACATCGGAAAACTCAAAATAGGTGTGGGCACTGATACGGAAGACCGAAGCGGCGCAGAAGCCAATCTGTTGCTAAGCCCTGGCGACTATGGCTATTGCAACACAGGGGCTTGGTGCGCAGTATCAATCCCGGTTTCTGTATTCATTGCTGTCAATCCCAAGTTGGATCTGCGATACGTGCTGTCTCGATTCATCATTTCAGATATTTACAAGGACACAGGCAATGCGCCGGGGCAGACCAGGCAACTGAATATTGATGCGATTTATTGGAGCAAATAAGAACAAGCGCAGACGCGAGACTCGCTCTATAGCAAGGGTCTTGCATCTGCCACTTCTTTGTCGAAACCGAAATGATCCGGCAATTCCTGACTGCCCGTGACTCACTTAGTCGACTGACGGAGCAAGAGCCGCTGGCCCTGAATGCTGAAGCGGGTGGCCTTCCGTCCGTATGGATTGACTCATCGGTCAGGTTCCAGGAGGTGGATGGTTTTGGGGCCGCCTTTACCGAGGCAGCTGCAACCACCTGGTTAAAGCTCGATCCGGACAAGCGCGCCCAAGTTATCCAGGACTACTTCAGCCCATCGTCCGGGCACGGCTATACGTTTTGCCGTGTGCACATGAACAGTTGTGATTTCTCCTTGGGCAACTATGCACATGCTGAGAATCCGAATGATTTTGACCTGACGGATTTTTCTATCGATCGCGATAGACGCTCGCTCCTTCCCATGATAAAGGCCGCGCTAAGCATGGCAGACCGACCGGTCAAGTTACTTGTTTCCCCGTGGAGTCCGCCCGCGTGGATGAAGAGCAACAACCAGATGAACCACGGTGGGAAATTGCTGCCACAGTTTGCCCCCCTATGGGCACAGTGTTTCGTACGTTTCATCCAGGACTATGTGAACGAAGGTGTACCGGTTTGGGGTGTATCCGTACAAAATGAGCCGGCGGCCACGCAATCTTGGGACTCATGCACCTATACGGCAGAGGAAGAACGGGACTTTGTGCGGGATCATCTGGGTCCGGCGTTGTCCACTGCGGGCCTGGATTTCATCAAAATTGTGATTTGGGATCACAACCGTGACTTGATGGTTGAGCGAGCCGGTATCGTGTTTGCAGATAAAGCAGCTGCCAAGTATGTGTGGGGAACCGGCTTTCACTGGTATGGCGAAGACCACTTTGACCACGTCCAATTGGTGCATGACGCATGGCCTGACAAAAAACTCCTGTTCACGGAGGGGTGCCAAGAGGGTGGTCCGCATACGGGTTCCTGGGCTTTGGGTGAGCGTTATGCGCGCTCAATGATCAACGATTTGAATCGTTGGGCTGTGGGTTGGATTGACTGGAATTTGGTATTGGATGAAACAGGTGGTCCAAACCATGTGGGAAATTTTTGCAGTGCGCCCCTGTTGATTGATGCCAACACGGGCGCGTTGTTGCATCAAAGCTCCTTTTATTACATGGGCCACATAACGCGGTTCGCAAAACCAGGGAGCCATCGGGTTTTATGTGCCGCCTCCTTGCACGCAATCGAAGTTGCAGCCTTTGCAAACCCAGACAGCACTAGCGTAGTGATTGCAATGAATCGAACTGAAGGCGAGATTCATTTCAGGCTGACAATCGATGGCCAATCAGCTGTCGCTGCACTTCCCCCTCGTTCAATAGCCACCTATGTGAGCGGTCCGGTTGTTTGACGGTTTCCGGTCCGGCGGTATGAATTTTTAAGCGATCAAAGCGTACGCGCCCCAGTCACCGACCTGTTCGCCCAAGCCGGCAGGAACCAACTCACAGCCATCGGTCAGTGCCGATAATTTTCCGTAGATATTGGATTTCAGCTTGGGCAACAAAAGTTCACGATGATGCCAAAACACGCTTCCGCCGATGCTGATTCGTTCCAGGTCGAGCGTGGCGATGAGGTTGTAGAGCGTTCTGCCCATGATGCGGCAAAGATCGTCCAGGATCAGATTGGCCTCCTGGTCACCACCATAACAAGCCACGAAAAATTTCGAAAAATCAGTAAAACCCAAATGTGCGAAACGTCTGGACATGGCGTTTCCGCCGATCAGTGATTCGACATCTCCCACATTTCCGCACCCGCAAACAGCATCGTCAGCATCGCTCACAAAAAGATGGCCTGCGTGCCCTGCATTGCCATTTTTCCCCCGCAATACGCGGCCATCAACACACAGGCCAACACCAATACCCGTGCTCCAGGTGACGTAAGCACAATGATCCAATGGTCTGCCGTTGATATTCAATGCACCCCAGCGGCGCTCGGCTTCCAATGCACCGATTCCATCATTTTCAACCCGAACGCCATGAAATAGTTGTTTGAGCGGTGCCTCCAATAGGGCCGTTTTCCAATTGTTGGGCAAGCCGTGCCTTCCGCTAGCCATACCGCCACAAATATTAGGAGCAGCCAATTCCACGCAACCATCGACCAACACAAAAGGGCCGCACGACGCAACGCCAACGGCCGACAAGTCATCGTTAGAAAGTCCTTGGCGCTTGCATCCTGAGGTCAGCATCCGGAGGATTTGCTGCGCAAGGGCATCTCTTTCACCGGTTTTAGCCGTCTGCTCAACCTCGCGGTGGCTACTCCCCTTATGGTCCACAACTGTGACCGCTACTTTGGTTCCGCCAATGTCTACGCACGCGACCGGTGAATGACCTTTGGCAAACTGCAGGTTTTCAGCCGATAGGAGTGTGATCATTTTTTGATTTCCATCCAGCGGCTACCCAACTTTAAAAGACCAGTGCAATCATGAGCGTCACCCATCTCACTGACGACAATGCCGTTGAACGCGGAATCGTTAGACATTTGAATACCCTTGACCTTTATCGCTGTTGGTTTTGGTCAGACGACGGAATGCTTTTGTGAACGGAACAAGTCTTGCATGACTAATTTGGGCAATCGGTCAACAGTGAACAACCCCCAATGCTTTTCAGGTTCCATGGGGTCAGGCGAGCCCTTCCAAGGCTCGTCAAAAGCCTCAAACACAAAAATCAAAATGCCTGTTTCATGGCTCCATTGCATTAAATCAGCGTAATAAATGGCCTGCATTTCTTGGGATGAGTGTTCCGGCTGGATTCCTCGCCCGTTCGAATTGGTTGCCCACCCGGCCTCAGTGATTACGATTGGTTTTTCGGGATAGAGACTCGCCACACTACGCAAGTTGTCCTTGGTGTATTCCAGCGCTTCATGAATGTGTTTGTATTCCCAAACCGGGTATGTGTGCAAGGAGATGAAATCGACTTCTGGCACAAGGTCACGCAACTTGTGTTGCCACGGCACGTAATTCTCACAAAATGTCACCGGCTGCCTGATTGACTGCTTGACCCGTCGCACATACTCAATCATGTGTTTGACCGGAACGAAATGATCAGTCCAGTCAACAGTGGCTTCATTGCCTACGGCTACAGAAAAAACGATATCCTCGTATTGCGTTGCCAAGACAATCAATCGGTCCAGCTCCACTTGATTGGCCAGCTTGCTTGCTTCGAGTACTTGCTCGCTGTACGTGCCGCCCCATGGGCAACCAAAGTTATTCATCTCGGGGCCCAAATAGGCGCCCAACATGACCTGAAAATCCATCCCGTCGGCACGTATCACTTCAAGCACGCGCTGCGCGTGCAGGCTGCAATCGTATAAGCGAAGGTTTCGCCAGTTTTGCTTTAACAGGTGGAGGTCTTCCCGTATTTCATCCATAGACGGGTACACCTGTGTGTCCGGGCTTTGGCCATTGCGATATCCAGAGTAGCAGATGGCATTGCCAATAGGCAGATTAAGCATTGGATTCAGAAAGTGAAAAATTCAACGAAGGCTCTAAACCGCATATTTCAGGATTCCATCCTTGTCCCAGATTCCCCAATACGCGCCGACATCGCCTTCTGCCCCCACTTTCCAGGCTTCGTCAAACGCGGAGAAGTAGAAAATCTCAACCTTGTCCTGTTTGGCCCAATTCATGGTGTCTACGAGGTAACGCATCGCGGCAGTCTCTGAAGGGATCGATCCGCGAAACGCGGTGCCTCGATTTGGCCAACCCGTTTCGCTGATGATGACTCGTTTTCCGCCAGCAGCGGCGACCGTTCTTTGGTACATCTGTTGCATATAGGCGATTGCGTCCTCCAAGGGGCAGCCTTCCCAAAAAGGGTAGCAGTTGGTCAACACAATGTCGCAAGCTGCGGTGACCCGGGGGTGCTTTTCAAAAAGATAGTAGGCGTCAACATATCCAACCGGAATATTGGGAAGGGCGGCCTTTACCCGCTCAAGGTAGGCCAGCAATTGGTCTTCTGTCAGGTCTTCTCGCAACAGGACTTCGTTGCCGACTGCAACCAAATCAGCGTGACCAGCCCGCGCAACAGCGATAACGCCCTCAATCTCCCGTTCGTTGATTTCCATGTCGTTTCCCAGCCAGGCGCCAACCAGGGTTTTGAGTCCAAATTCGCGTGAAACGCTGGGAATGAGCTCATTGCCTTCTGTACACGAGAAGCTGCGAATCCATTGCGTATGGGCAGAAACAAGCTTCAGGCGGGCCCTGATTTGAGCGGCATTGATCAATGTGCCTGGACCTTGTCCGTCCAGAAAGGGGCTAAAACACAGGCCGTGCAACGACTCTTGTAAACAGGCCTGAACTGACTTTGCCAAGGTAACTGATTCGTCGCCTGCCACGCCATGGCTTGAAACGTCTGGACCACTCCTTGCCCGATTGCCCCCATAGGTTTGCGTGCCAGCGACTGCGCCGGTGCCGTAAATAGCGGCCTGCGGGAACCCGGGGATTTCTTTACTTTTGGACATCGGTATCAGGCCTTCTTCTTTTGAAATGGCAAAGCGCCTTTGCCCCGTTGTTTCACGTCGCCGTAACCGCCCACTTTGTCATACACCCGGACGTAGTCGATCACCAACTCGGCCGGAAATTGGGTTTGGGCATTGGGAACGCCCGGAAAGTTTCCGCCGACAGCAACATTCATCACCATATAAAAGGGCTGATCGAAAGGTGCAGGCCAGGCATTGATATCGGCCGGTCTTTTGGGGACTATTCCTGCCCCGCCTTTTGTCAGGCTGCAACTCCACCAAAAAGACAGCGTGTGGGTGGGTGTTTCGTCGACGTAAAAGCGAATCTCGCCTGGTTCCCACTCGACAGAATAGACATGCCAATCTGCCACAGTACTTCCATTTGGAAGCGGATGGACATGGGTCACCAATGAACGCTCCGGAAAAACGGAGCCGAAATGGATGCTGCTCAGTACCTCGTGGGGTTTCTCGCCCACAATTTCCATCAAATCAATCTCGCCCGACGCCGCCCATCCGCCATATTTGTCGTCCTGCGGAAGCATCCATAACGCGGGCCAAAGCCCCTTGCCATGCGGAACTTTTGCTCGAATTGACACCTTGCCGTAGAGTTTTGAAAACAGCGAGGTGCCATCCCGCGTTCGCGTTTTAAGCCTTGCCGAAGAATAGCCACATCCGTGCAGCGATTCCTTCATGGCGCGAATGGTCAAAAGGCTGCTTTTAACAAAAACATTTTCCGGTTCTCGGGTGTAGTACTGCAACTCCTCATTGCCCCAACCTGCAATCCAGGTATGGGTTCGGTAGTCAAAGAAGCCGTTTCCGATGTCGAAATCCCACTTGGTCGCATCGACTTCATCGCCTTCGAACTCGTCACGCCATACCAGTTTCCATCGTGGCTTGCGCGTCGTGTCAGGCACGGGGCGTTTCCTTGTTGGCGGGCAGCAAACGACCATCGGCTGTAAAGATTAATCCCCAATTTGCGTCGGGCACCAAATGAATCGTCTGACCTGCTTCAATGGAATTGTGATCGGTGCCTACCTTGGCGCTCAGCAAATCTGTAACGCCCTCGACCCGGCAATGGATGATCGACGAGTCACCCAGATGCTCCGCCAGGATGACTTGTGCAGGTATGCCGGTACCGTTTGTTGAAATGTGCAGGTGTTCAGGTCGCAGACCAGCGCGCTGGGCGCTGGCGGGTGCTCCACCAGCCAGCAGATTCCACAGCGAAGCGTGAGCGGTTGCCGCATTTTGAACCGGTGGCCTGGGCACCAAGTTAACCCGAGGTGCCCCAATAAAAGTTGCAACAAACTCGTTGGCGGGCTGGTTGTAAAGCTCCATCGGTGGCCCAAGCTGCTCAACAATGCCTTTGTTGAAGACGGCAATACGGCTTCCAAGTGTCATGGCTTCAACCTGATCATGCGTCACATAAATCATGGTTGTTCCCAGCTCCTTGTGTAGCCTGGAAAGCTCAATCCGCATGTTGACCCGCAAGGCCGCGTCCAGATTGGAGAGTGGCTCGTCGAACAGGAAAACCTTTGGTTTCCTCACAATTGACCGCCCTATCGCAACCCGCTGACGCTGTCCACCCGACAGTTCTTTGGGATACCGGTTAAGCAGTTCAGTCATCCGCAAAATCTCTGCCGTACGACCAACCTGTTCATCTCTTTGAGCCTTGGGAAGGCCCGCCATTTTCAATGCGAAGCCCATGTTTTCGGCTACCGTCATATGGGGATACAAGGCATAACTCTGGAACACCATGGCGGTGCCCCGATCGGCGGGACGCATGTCGTTGGCCCGCACGCCATCAATCATCAGATCACCCTGGCTCACACTCTCAAGGCCGGCAATCATCCTTAAGGTGGTTGATTTACCGCAACCCGAAGGTCCGACAAAGACCAAAAATTCCCCGTCCTGAACTTCAAGGTCAATACCCTTGATGACATCGACTTTGCCATAACTCTTGCGAATCCCCCTCAATGAAACCTGTCCCATATCAAGCTCCTATCGCTAAAACAATATCGTCCGCGGGAGCGGAATCGACATGACGCAAACTACTGCTACTGCGTGCTGCCTTTTGACGCTGCAGAAAACTGCGGTACCACAACGCACTGCTTTTCAAGGTGCGTTGTTGCGTGGCATAGTCGACATGAACAATGCCGAATCGTTTTTCGTAACCAGATGCCCACTCAAAGTTGTCCATCAGGCTCCAGACCATGTAGCCTTCCATTTGGACACCTTGACGCATGGCATCTGCCACGGCTCCGATGTGGCGCGCGATGAAGTCTGTTCGGGTCGAATCGTTGACGCATCCGTCTATCATGGCGTCTTTGAATGCGCCCCCGTTTTCCGTCACGTAGAGGGGTGGAACCGCATAGTCTTTGTGCATTCGAACCAGTAGTTCTGTTAGCCCTTCTGGGTAAACTTCCCAACCCATGTCGGTGATTTCACGACCACCGTTGTGCACATCCCAAGGCCCCTCGGCACTAATCACCGATCTGGAGTAGTAGTTCACCCCCAGGAAATCCATGTCAACTGAAATGGCCTGAAGGTCGCCGGGCTCGATTTTTGGCCGGTCGCGTCCCAAATGCAGAAGGACATCGGCGGGGTAGTCGCCTTTGAACAGGGCATCCATATACCAACGCAATAGTTTGCCGTCTTCCAGATGGGCCAGGGCCCTGTCTGCGTCTGAATCGGTTGCCGGGTGCATGGGCGAAAGATTGAGCACAATTCCCAGCTTGCTGGTGCATCCGATCGCGCGCATTGCAGTGATCGCGAGTCCGTGGCTCAGCAAAAGGTGATGTGAAACCTGAGTCGCTATCGCCCGGTCTTTGATGCCAGGGGCAAAAATGCCGGTTTCATGGCCCAGCACCGCAATGACCCAAGGCTCGTTGTGTGTGGTGATGGCGGCGACCCGATTGCCAAGCCGCCTTGCCATGCCAACAGCGTATTCAACAAATAGGTGAACCGTTTCGCGGTTGGACCATCCGCCTTTGTCCTGTAGTTCCTGCGGGAGATCCCAATGGTTCAGCGACAGGTAAGGTTTGATACCGCGTTTGATCAACCCGTCGACCAGCCGCTCGTAGAAAGAAAGGCCTGCTTCATTCCAGTCGCCAGTGCCGCCCGGGCGAACCCGTGGCCAGGAAACCGAAAAGCGATAGGCATCAACACCAAGATTGGCAATCAGATCCAGATCGCTCTCAAGCCTGTAATAGTGCTCACAGGCAACGTCGCCATTGCTACCATCAGCGATTGCCCCCGGATTGCTGCAAAAGCTGTCCCAAATGGAGAGTCCCTTGCCGTCTGCTGCAGGCGCGCCTTCAATTTGAAACGAGCTGGTTGCCACGCCCCAGACAAACGCTTCGGGAAAATGGGTGATCAAGTCAGAGGGCTCGTGGGGTGTCATGAAAGGCATCAGTCTTTGATGGAGGAGTGGCTTACGAAGTGACGCAGAAGGCGCCTTATTTCACTGCGCCAGCCGTCAGGCCTGAGATCAGTTGGCGTGATGACAGCAAGAAAAGAATCACCAGCGGAATGGTCGCAATGGCTGACCCCGTCATCAATGCGCCCCATTCGGTGTTGACCGGACTCTGCAGGCTGCGCAGTGCCAGTGGCAGGGTGTACATATCAGGCGAGCGCATGACCACAAGTGGGCCAATGAAGTTATTCCAGGAAGCGATGAACGTAATAAGGCCGAGTGTTCCCAGTGCCGGTTTCAGCAATGGGAGCACAATCCGCCAAAAAATCCCCATCTCACCGCAGCCGTCCATACGGGCGGCTTCAATCAGGTCCTTGGGGATCGACGACGTAACGAATTGCCGCATCAGAAAAATGCCGAAAGCACTGGCAGCACCAGGGATGTACAGGGCGCGTGGCTGGTCGATCCAGCCCAGGATGTCCATGATCATGAAGGTGGGGATCATGTTCATGAATGAAGGCAATAACATGGTGCCCATCACAAAACCAAACAAAACGTTCTTGTATCGAAACTCAAAAAGCGCAAACGCATAGCCACCCATCGAGCAAAACAACAGGGTCAGTACGGTTGAGGCAATGGCGACATAAAGGCTCCAGCCCAGATTTCGCCAAAACGGCATCCGGTCTGTCAGTATCTTGAGGTTGTTGAAGAAATCGTCCCCAAAAAACATCGGCGGGGGCAGGCTGAATATTTCAGTTCGGGAATGCGTGGCAAAAACGAACATGAAATAGAACGGCAACAGCATGATGACTGCTCCGATGCCCACCACGCAATAGGCTGCCCAAGGGGCCAGACGGTCGGTTTTAATTTTCATGGTCACATCCGGTTGTCAGGCTGAAGGACCTTTGGGCGCGAATGCTTTATTCGTCAACCAGGTCAGCAGGGCCACAATGATGAACAGGAGCCAGGACATGGCGCTGGCCGCACCAAAGTCATTGAAGTCAAAGGCCATCCGATACAGATAAATCGCAGTCGTCATGCCTGCCTGGTCAGAGCCACCGCGTCCGCCGGTCAGGATGAATGGCTCTTCAAATAGTTGCAAGCCACCAATCACACTCAGCGTTACGCCGAAGAAGATCATCGGCTTGAGGCTGGGCAGGGTGATGTACCAGAATTGTTGAAGGCGTCCGGCACCATCCATCGTTGCTGCTTCATAAATATCGTTCGATATGGTCTGCAAGGCGGCAAGGTACAAAACCACGTTGAAACCGACATAACGCCAAAACACAATCATCGAAATGGCCGGTTTGATGTTGTCCGGGTCATTGAGCCAATCCACCGGGTTTTGGGGCAGCAACCAGCCGATTCCCGGAACCTGTGAAAGGGCATGTAAACCAACGTTGATCAATCCGAAATCCGTTGACAGTAGTGAGCTGAACAAAATGGAGATGGCCACCGTCGAGGTGATGTAGGGCATGAAATACGCGCCCACGACACCATTTCTCAACCGTTTGAATGATGAATGAATGAAATAAGCCAGCGGTATGGCCACCACGTGTTGTTGTACGCCGGATGCGAGGGCCAGCCACCCGGTATTGCCCAATGATTTCCAGAACCATTCGTCCTTCAAGGCGAAGGCGTAGTTATCAAATCCAACAAATGCCATGGAACCCAGGCCGCTGGTGGGCTCCCACGATTGAAAAGCCAAATAGAGCGAGAAGATCAGTGGAAAGAGTCCGAATATTGCAAACAGCAATACAAATGGACTCAGCAACACATAGGGCGTCAATTCCGGAGATAGGCGCAGACTCGCGGGTAGCTTCATGTCATATACCTGGTGTTGTTGTAGAGCAAGATGGACGCGGCCAAACTGGCTTTAACGATGCGCCCGCTGCTTAAGCAGTCGTTCTGCATCGGCCAGTGCAGCTGAAATGCTTTTGCCGCGGTCTAGTACTTTGTCCAGCTCGGTATTGATGACCTCGTCGGCAAACGCATCTTGCTTGTGCACAGCAACGGCAGAAATGCGGTTGGCTGCAGACCGCCAACCCAGCCGGGCCGGTTGCCCGCCAAGAAACCCAATGGGCAGTTCGAAGAAGGGATCGTCATAAGTTTCGACCAGCGCAGGAAAGGCATCTTGTGTTTTGAACGCACCAAGCTGAACCTCGCGATTCAGTGTCATCATCTGGATGAACTCCCAGGCAAGCTTTTTATGGGCGGCCGGGGCTCCCCTGGCAATCGCAAAGAACGTGCCGCCGTAGGCCGCGAAGGCGCCTTCCGGCAATTGAGCGGCACGCCAGTTGCCGCTGGTTGATGGAGCCAGCCAGTTGTTCAGGTGCCCGGCCAGCCAGGCACCGGTCATTTGCGTTGAGATGGTTCCCCGTTTGAAACCTTCGGACCATTCGTTGGACCAAGACGAAACCTTTGCATCGAGTTTTTGCGCCCTGACCGCGCGTGCCAGTTCAAAGGCGCGTGTAAACCGCGGCGAGTTCACCAGCACATTGGATTGGTTGTCGAAATACAAACCTTCGCCGGGCTTGACGCCTGTGCGGATAACAATGTCTTTCATGTCACGGGCATGGGCCATCAGGTAAGACCCGGTGGCTGCTTTTATCTTGACACCTGAGGCGACATAAGCTTCCCATGATTGGGTCAACGCGGCTTCGCTAACGCCCGCCTTGGCCAAAATGTCCGCGCGATAAAGAAGCGTACCGGGACCGATGTCGGTCGGCGCTGCCACGACGGCCCCCTTGCGGCTGGTTGCCTGCTGGAAGGCGTAGGGCACAAACCGTGACTCAAACTGCCGGATGTTGTAGGCAGGCCCCGAGAGATCTTCCAACCCGCCACCCTGGGCGAAACGGCCAACGTAACCCACCTCCAATGCCATCACATCGGGCAGATAGAAAGAGGTCGACAGCGCAGTAGTCATCGCCGTGTGATGATCGGCAAACTGTCGGCTCACCACCTTGATGTCAACTGTGGGATGGGTACGCTTCCAAAGTGGAATGGCAGACCTGACGATTTCGTCAACAGCCGGAAAGGCGGCGATCGTCAGTGTTGTTTGAGCCTGCGAAGGCGACACCCAGGCCGTCAAGACAAGGCAGCCTAGGATCAAGCAACGCGTTGGGTTTGAAAGCGCTTTCATAAATTCATTATAAAAGCCGTTTTCGACGGAATTTAACTAGGGAAATCCCGCGAAACCCACGATTAAGTGCGGATTCTGCGACTCGATTCCCGCGCAATCAGTCGTGGCGCCGGTATTGCTGTGTCGGGCGCGTTGCCGGCCAACAATTGAAGCAGGGCTGTAGCGGCTAATCGCCCGAGCTCGTAGGCCGGTTGATGCACAGTGCTGAGCGGTGGAATCGCATACATCGCACTGGGAAGATCATCGAAACCAACCAGTGAAACATCGTCCGGCACACGAAAGCCATGCCGCTGCAAGCCCAACCCTGCTCCAAAAGCCATCTGGTCGTTTCCGGCAAAAATGGCAGTGAAGTGCTGCCTGCCTTCCAGTAATTGGTTAACGGCGCGCAAACCGCTGAGCTCGTTGTATTCACCCTGTGTGACCAGGCCCGGGTTGAAAGCAATTCCAGCTGACTCAATCGACGTGCGGTACCCGCGCATGCGTTCGGTTGCATCCGGGTGGGCCAGGTCGCCGGAAATGTAGGCAATTTGACGATGCCCGAGGTCAATTAAATGCTGGGTCGCCAATCTGCCCCCTTCAAAGTTATCGAAATTCAGGGAAAAAAGACCGGGCGCTGAAACCGAACGCCCGGTGACAACCACGGGCGCAGATTGGGCATACGTTTTTAAAGCGGCGTCGGTCAGCCGACCGGTCAACACAATAATGCCGTCGACCCTGCGCGAACGCAAGACCTCCAGACACCTTGTCTCCGCTTGTTCGTTCCAATGGCCGCTGATAAACAAGGGGCTATAGCCCTGGGGGTCTAACTCGTCTTCCACACCGCGCAATGCAGCACCATAAAAAGGGCTGTCAATCGCTTGCGTTATGACGCCGATGCTGAGAGTGCGTCCACCCGCCAAACCACGGGCAACCGGGTTGGGTACAAAACCCAACTGGGCTACCGCTTGGGAAACAGCCTGCTGCTTGGCTTCACTGACCACGGCTGTGCCGTTGAGAATACGTGAAACCGTACTGGGTGACACTCCGGCTAGCGCAGCCACCATTTCAAGCGTGACAGCTCCATCAGGACGAACCTGCGCTGCGGTCTTTCGCGTTGCCGAATTATTCCCACCCTTCATGAATGCCCTTTGATCATCCTGACAATCAGGCGTGCAAAACGTGCGCACACCTATCCGCTGGAAAAACTTCAACCGGCCAGCTTGTCAAAAGCCGAATGATAAGTTCGAAATGATTGGGGAAAACCAAGTGGCAACGCCGAATGGGCCTTTGAGGGTCGATTCCCCAGACATCCAATGCAATGTGGAGCGAGGCTTGAATACTGTTTGCCTACCCAAATTGCCGCTTGTTCGCCAACCCACCCAGCCGCTGCGCAATCTCAAAAAACCCGGCTACCGTGTCGTCGATGATCTCCTGGGCGGTTTTGATCGAATCAATCAGCCCGGCAGATTGCCCGGCCAGCGCGGGCGCGGCCTCCATGTCGCCGCCAAAATACAAGTCGCGGATGCCCTTCATGGCTTCAAACGACATCACGCCTTCTTCATAAATCGCCAGCGTGCGGCCTGATTTGAGGGCGCGGATGCAGGGAGTGGACTTCTTGTTCAGCACCAGCGTGCCGGTCTCTTTGGCGCCAATGATGGCGTTTTTGTAGTTGATGTGCACCGGGCTCTCGGCGCAGCTGACAAACCGCGTGCCCATCTGGATGCCCTCGGCCCCGCAGGCAAACGCCGCCGCCATGCCGCGCCCGTCGCAAATGCCACCGGCGGCGATCATCGGCACGTCGCTGCGCTGGCGGATGGCCTGCAACAGCACCAGGGTCGAGACCTCTTCCGGGTTTTTGAAACCGCCGCCTTCGCCGCCTTCCACCACCAGGCCGTCAATGCCCGCGTCCACACATTTCATCGCCGCCTCCACTGTGGGCACGGCGTGATAAACGGTGATGCCTGCGTCTTTGAGCGGCGCGATAAATTTGGCCGGGCTGCCTGCCGAAGTGGTCACAAACTTCACGCCTGAGGCGCAGACAAACTGGAGCATGGCGTCGTCTTTGAGAAACCGGATCGGCAAATTCACGCCAAACGGCAATCCCAACGCAGCCATTTTCTTG
>JANOWY010000247.1:0-9357 GCA_031418135.1 Rhodoferax sp.
CCCGCCTGCACCGCGCGCTGGCGGCTTTCATGCTTGATGTGCAGACGCAGGAGCACGGTTACACCGAGTGTTACACCCCGTATATCGTCAACGCCGAAACGCTTAAAGGCACAGGCCAGTTGCCCAAGTTTGAGGGCGACCTGTTTGCGGCCAAAAAAGGCGGGCAAGAGGGCGAACCCATGGCTGACAACGCCACGCTGTACCTCATCCCGACCAGCGAAGTCACCCTGACCAACTTTGTGCGCGACGAAGTGCTGGCCGCCGACGCTTTGCCCATCAAACTCACGGCCCATACGCCATGTTTTCGCTCGGAAGCCGGTTCCTACGGGCGAGATACACGTGGCCTGATCCGCCAGCACCAGTTTGACAAGGTCGAGATGGTGCAAATTGCCCAGCCGGAGCAAAGTTACGACGCACTGGAAGCCATGACCGGCCATGCAGAAGCGATTTTGCAAAAACTGGGTTTGCCTTACCGCGTGGTGCTGTTGTGCACCGGCGACATGGGTTTCGGCGCGGCTAAAACACATGATCTGGAAGTCTGGTTACCCGCCCAGAACACCTACCGTGAAATATCGTCGGTGTCGAATTGCGAAGCCTTTCAAGCACGACGTTTGCAAGCCCGCTTCAAGAATGCGCAAGGCAAAAACGAACTGGTGCACACCCTCAATGGCTCCGGTCTGGCGGTCGGGCGCACCTTGGTGGCTGTGCTTGAAAATTATCAGCAGGCCGATGGCTCTGTGCGTATCCCGCCCGCGCTGGTGCCCTACATGGGCGGTGTGACAGTGCTCAAGGCCTGATTGACCCCCTTCGTCGCTGACACCTTTTCAGACCTGCTGCGCCAGCGGGCGTTTGTGCGGGTCTGGCTGGCCCGCCTGTTTGGTACCACCGCCAACCAGATGCTGATGGTGGCCCTGGCCTGGCAGATGTATGAGATTACCGGCAGTGCCTGGGATCTGGGCCTGGTCGGCCTGTACCAGTTTGTTCCGGCCCTGCTGCTAACCTTGCCAGCCGGCCACGTGGCCGACCGGGTGCACCGGCCTTACATCGTCGCCTTGTGTTACTTCTCGCAGTTGCTGCTGGCCGTGGTGTTGGTCGGCGCATCGCTCAAAACGCCACAGGCCGAGTTGGCCGCGTGGTTTCCGGCACTGACGCGTGAACTGCTGTTTTTGGCATCGGTCGTTATTGGCTGCGTGCGCGCCTTCCAGATGCCCGCCCAACAAGCGCTGACGCCCCTATTGGTGCCTGCAGCCCTGTTGCCGCGTGCAACCGCCATGAGCGCTGCGGGCATTCAGGGCGCAGTTGTCGGCGGCCCGGCACTGGGTGGTTTGATTTTTGCCTTGGGCGACAGCGCCGTTTATGGCGTGTGCGGCGCGTTCATGGCGGTCGCGCTGGTGTTGATGCTGACATCGCCGGTGCCGCGTGTGACGCGCGCGGCAGAACCAGTCACCTTGCAAACGGTGTTTGCCGGGGTCACCTTTGTCTGGCAACGCAAGCTGCTGCTGGTGCGCTTTCACTGGATTTGATGGCCGGTTTGTTGGGTGGTGCCACCGCGTTGCTGCCGATATTTGCCAAAGACATTCTGCAAGTCGGCCCGCTGGGTTTGGGCATTTTGCGCAGCTCGCCCGCGGTGGGGGCGCTCATCATGTCCCTGCTGCTGGCGCGTTGGCCACCGGCGCGCCAGGTGGGCCCCAAACTGATCTGGGCGGTGGTGGTTTATGGCTTGTGCATGCTGGCGTTTGCGTTTTCCACCGTGTTTTGGCTCTCCTTGTTGGCGCTGGCCTTGTCGGGCGCGGCAGACATGGTGAACGTGGTGATCCGCCAAACCCTGGTGCAATTGGAAACGCCCGATCACATGCGTGGCCGCGTCAGTGCGGTGAACAGCATCTTCATTGGCGCCTCCAACCAACTGGGTGAGTTTGAATCGGGCGTCACGGCCGCTTGGTGGGGTGCCATTGGCTCGGTTGCAGTGGGTGGCGTGGCCACGCTGGCGATTGCGGCGCTGTGGTGGAAGTGGTTTCCGCAGATGGCGCGGCGGGACAAGATGCGGCACCCTTGATTTGGTTTGCATCCCGTAACGTTACGGGATACACTCACTGATGATCAGGACGTTCCGGCACAAAGGCCTGAAAGCTTTTTTCGAAAAAGGAAACATGGCGGGTATTCAAACTGCCCATGCATCAAGGCCTGCCGCCATTCTACGGCGCTTGAATGAAACCACGAATGCCCAGGGCATGAACTTGCCGGGATGGGGGTTGCATCCGCTTAAGGGGCGTGAACTCAAAGGGCACTTTTCAGTATGGGTCAATGGCAACTGGCGAATGACGTTCACCTTTGAAGGCACTGACGCGGTGCTGGTGGATTATCTGGACTACCACTAGGAAAAATGATATGGCTCGTATGTTCAACCCCCCGCACCCTGGCCTGACACTGCGCGACGACGTGTTGCCCGCGCTGGGTCTGACAGTTACCGATGCAGCTGTGCAATTGGGCGTTTCGCGTGTGGCGCTGTCCCGTGTGCTGAACGGCCGCGCTGCCATCTCGCCTGATATGGCCTTGCGTATTGAAGCCTGGCTGGGCGTTGACAGAGGTGGTGAGGCTCGCCTGTGGCTGGCAGAGCAAAGCGCCTACGACATGTGGCAAGCCGCGCAAAAATTCAAGGCGAACCCCATGCGCGTTCAATTGGCGCCATTGATGGCTGCCTGACCGTCTCGCTTCAAAGGGAGTTGGACTGTAGACAAGGGGGCATACCATGAATACAGCACGCGATAGGTGTCTAAAGTGGTGTTGGTTTATGTGGTGGGTAGCGCCACTGAAGCGCGGGGTCTTTTCCCTGCGCCGCGCGTCCAAACAGGAGAGGAATCTGTATGCCAAAGACAACCCCTAAGCCCACCGGCACTGATTGGGCACGCCTCAAGCGCGAAGCGGCAAAAGATGCGCCCATCGCTTTTGATGCTGCCGTGGAGCCGTATGACCCCAATGATGCTGCGGCCGTTGCAGCCTATTGGAAAAGCGCGAGCATCAAACGTGGCAGGGGCAGGCCCGCCGTTGCCGTCAAACGCCCCACCTTGAACATGCGCGTTGATGCCGATGTGTTGGACGCATTCAAGGCGACCGGTCAGGGCTGGCAGACCCGCATCAACGCGGTGCTGCGTGATGCAGTGGCGCATGGTGCGATGAAAGCTTGAATCAGTTTTGCCCCGGTTCCTCTTCAAAAAAAGGCCTGCAATTCAGATGAATTGCAGGCCTTTTTGTTTGGCGAGCGCCACCGCCCAGAGCAGACCTTGCTATACCGCCTGGGACAGCAGCGCGCGGCCAGCTTCATCGCGCACACTGAGGCCAGCACCGGTAGTGAACTGCCCATGTTCATCCAGGACGAGTTCGACGCATTCTTGGAGTGCGGCATCCTGGCCCACGGGTTCCTGAGGCTGCGCTGCGGCGCCGGGGAGCTCAAGATCATCGCCGCCATCCTGGAGCGTCCAGTGATCGAGAAGATCCTTGCTCAACTGGGGCTGGATCCGCCGCCGCCGCACAAGGGTCGGGCGCGCGAGACGGGGCCGCACGTCGCTTCCCAAGTCGTTTGCGCCGTCGGATACCTATCGCTGCGGGCTACAGTCACCCTGCAGTCGGGGTGGCGCTGCGCGCTGTGCCGGCAAGCCATGGCCAGCATCAGGGTCAACCCCGCGCCTTCAGAGGCCCGGATTGCGTGCTGAATCCGCCCAAACTTGCGAACTTCAGCCCTCCGCGCGCTGAGCCGGGAGCTTTTCCAGGCACATTCTTAGGGCGTCCTATGGCGTTTGAAATTCTTGTTCCCCGTAAGGATTGTCTGAGCACGCCATCATGGCGTTTGCCCGGACAGCAAACCGCAGCATGACCGTGGCGCAAATTGAGCCGCGCTGATACACAGGCAGCTGTTTGTCACGTTGGCGTCTGGACAACAGCCTTGAGTGTGATTCGATTGCCGCCAGCGTGTTTTGATTCGTACATCAACTGGTCGGCCCGACGCAGCATCTCGTCCAGACCGGTTGGGATGCGCTGGAACACGCAGGCTCCGATGCTGGAGGTGACCTGCATGTCACGCGCAAAAGCGGCGGACGCGATATCGTTAAGGATCTGCCCCAGGACGTTGGCCACCCCGGGTTCATCGGCGTCCGCCATTATGATGACAAACTCATCACCGCCCACACGCGCCCCGATGTCAGTGCGCCTGAGGCGCCGCTTCAATACTGCGCCTACATCTGCAAGGATGGCGTCCCCCGCCGCATGGCCCTTGGTATCGTTGACATGCTTGAAGTTGTCAAGATCGATGAGGGCAATAGCAGTGCTGGAGCCCGACCGACGGCTGCGCGCTATTTCCACCTCGGCTCGATCAGCGAGCCCGCGCTTGTTCAAAAGGTGTGTGAGCGGATCAATACGCGCCAGCAGTTGTTCCTTGGCGAGGACGCCCCGATAGCCCGATACCAGTCCCGCAATGGTGACGAAGGCAATCAGTTGGACCACGGTATTGAAGATGTTGATGAAGGCCGAATAACTGGCCATGCCCGCCCCCCAGTTCGAACCCAGCCACACTGCCGCGCATAGGCTGGCGACCGCGTAGCCCGAGGAGCTGCCAGAGCTCCAGCTCACCATGGCGACTGGCAGGAAATACAGCGGGTAGATGCGCAACTCAACGCCGGTCAGGTAATCCACCCAGCCAATCAGCCCGACGAACAGCAGGGCAACAACAAGTACCTTGTTGCCTTCGACCTGTCCCAGCCACTTGTACTTCAGCTCTGTTAGGTGTCTATTCATCTCAGTGTCGTTCTGGATGCCGTCAGCCGGGCAAGTACGCGGGAGGTCCGGTGTGCGCCAGGCAATACGTCAAAAACAGCAATCGAGCGGAACTCTAGCATGTGACGCATCCGGGAGCTCATGCGACCCCGCTCAGCTTCAGATCAGCGTAGGGACACTCGGCGTCAGTAATCGCCCCTGCGGTTTCTGCAGATGGTCGACAAATCGCCTGGCCGCCGCAGAAAGCGTCTGCTCTTTGCGCCACACCACCGACCAGCTGCGCTTGAGCGGGAACCCCTGCACCTGCAATTGCACCAGCTTTGCCATTCCAGGCGTGTCGGCGCCGGCAAGCACGTCCTGTACCGCCAGCCGTGACACCACGGCAATACCCAGGCCTGCCGCCACGGCGTGTTTGACTGCTTCGTTACTGCCAAGGCTCATGCTCACCAGCGGGGCAAACCCGCTCGCCACGAAGTGCTCCTGCGCCGCCAGCCGGGTACCGCTGCCTTGTTCGCGCATCAACCAGCGTTCGTTGGCAAGCCGCGCCAGCATCAGACGCTTTCCGGCGAGTGGATGGCCGGCGCGTGCAATCACCACCAGCGGGTTGGCCAGGAATGGAATGGCCTCCAGCGGCAGGTCGCGCGGCGGCAGCATCATCACTGTCAGATCGTCAAGCCCCTGATGCAGCCGTGCCACGACACGGTCGCGGTTTTCGACGGCCAGCTCGATGTCCACACCAGGATGGGCGTCAGCGAAGGGGCCAAGCAAGTCGGGAACGAAATACTCGGCGGTGGTCACCGCCGCGATACGCAGGCGGCCCCGCACCAGGCCCTGCATTTCAGCCATGCGTGATTCGAAGCGCTGCCAGCACCGCGTAATGTCACCAGCGGTCTGCTGCAGCAATTCACCCGTTTGCGTCACCCGAATCCGGCGCCCGGTTGCTTCAAACAGTGGTTCGCCGACCGCGCTGGCCATCTCGCGCAATTGCACGCTGACAGTCGGCTGGGTTACGTGCAGTTCACGCGCCGCCAGTGTTACAGAGTGCAGGCGCGCGGTGGCCTCGAAGGCACGCAGTTGCTGGTGGGTGATGCGTTGCAGGCGCTTGAGCAGGGTAACCATAGGTCGCTATCAATGATTTTAATAAAAACAAAGTATTTTCATTTATGTATCAGTTTGCCTACAGTTACACCATTCTTCGACCATACAGAGAACACTATGAAACATGACCCCGTTCACTTGCTAGCACCCGCCTACGGCGGAGCCGAGCCAGTTCCCCTGCTGGAAAAGACCCCGATCACCGTCGCCTATGGTGACGGCATTGGCCCGGAAATCATGGCCGCCACGTTGTCCATACTGGAAGCGGCCGGTGCGCGTATTGTGCCGGAAGTGATCGATATTGGAGAGGCGGTCTACCGTGCAGGCAATTCGGCCGGGATTGCCGCCGAGTCCTGGTCCAGCCTGCGTCGGTCCAGGGTGTTCCTGAAGGCACCGGTCAGCACACCGTCGGGCGGCGGTTACAAGAGCCTGAATGTGACAGTCCGCAAGACGCTGGGTCTGTACGCCAATGTGCGGCCCTGCGTCAGTTACGCGCCGTATGTCGCCACGCACCATCCGGCAATGGATGTGGTGATCGTGCGCGAGAACGAAGAAGACCTGTATGCCGGCATTGAGCACCGCCAGAGCGACGAGGTGTTCCAGTGCCTCAAGCTGATCACCCGCCCAGGTTGCGAAAAGATCGTGCGGTACGCCTTCGAATACGCACGCAGCCATGGCCGCAAGAAGGTGACCTGCATGGTCAAGGACAACATCATGAAGATGACAGATGGCCTGTTCTACCAGGTGTTCCAGGAGATCGGCGCCGCCTACCCGGACATTGTGCAGGACCGATTCATCATTGATATCGGAGCCGCGAGGCTGGCCACGCATCCGGAGCGGTTTGACGTGATCGTCACGCCCAACCTGTACGGCGACATCATCAGCGACATCGCGGCAGAGATCACCGGCAGTGTCGGCCTGGCTGGCAGCGCCAACGTGGGTGAGCACGTGGCGATGTTCGAGGCCATTCACGGTAGTGCCCCGGATATCGCCGGGCAGGACAAAGCCAACCCCAGTGGCTTGTTGCTGGCGGCGGTCATGATGCTGGTCCATGTTCGCCAAGCGACAGTGGCGCAGAAGATCCACAACGCCTGGCTGCGCACGATTGAAGATGGCGTTCACACCGTGGACCTGCATGGGGAGCGCACTACCTGCCTGGTTGGCACCCGTGCCTTTGCACAGGCGGTCGTACAGCGTCTGGGCACGGTGCCTGAACACTTTGTGCCGGTGCAGTATCTGAACCCGGTGCTGCCTACGGGCACCGCGGCACCGCTGTATGTTCGCAAGCCGCCAGCACTGAAGCAAATGGTGGGCGTGGATGTTTTTGTGCACTGTGCGGTCAGCTCTCCTGAGTTCCTGGCAGGGCGGCTGAGCACGTTGGCGACCGATGTGCTCACGCTGCAGATGATCACCAACCGCGGCGTCAAGGTCTGGCCGCACGGGTTCCCCGAGACGTTCTGCACCGATCACTGGCGTTGCCGCTTTGTTGCGGCAACGGAAGACGCTAGCGTCAGCCATCAGGACATCATCGACCTGTTGTCCAGCGTGACGCGAGGTCGAGTCGACGTCATCAAGACCGAGAACCTTTGCCTGTTCGATGGCGAGCGCGGCTTTGCACTGGGCCAGGGGCAGTAACGTCGCGCACCCGTCGGATCCGATTCAGCGCATGCCCGTATAGAAGGCGCGTAGCAGCTCGAACCCCTGCTTGCGCGCGGTCTTGTCCTCGGCGCCGGTTTCGCTGATGATCACCGGCTTGTCGGGTCCCGATTCATGGAGCAGAAGATCCAGACCGGAGAAATCGGGGTCGTACCAGCCGAAATACTTGTTGATGCTGATCACTTCGACGTGCTCGGGCAAGAGGTCCTCTATCCCATTCATTGCGAATTCGCACGAAGATGATTCAAAGAGGCCTGCGAGATCCGACAATAAATGTCCTGGTTCCTTCGCGGATGACCTTCCTCACAAACGCCGCGTCGTCGTCGGTGTATTTGTCTTGGAAAACGCTCATAAGCCGTGAAGTCAATTCCCCAACACTAGCAATTCAGCACAGTGTCTTCCCCTGAGTGATGGCTCTCAAGGGTTTCAACCCAACCTCACCCGCTGGGTTTTTCGTTTTGGACAACCCTGTATTTGGACAAAGTGCCTACAGATTGCCTACAAGCAACACCAAAGAAAAAAGGTTTGCTTCTAAATTAATAGCTGCAAACCTTTTAAATTTTTGGCGGAGAGAGTGGGATTCGAACCCACGGTACCTTGCGGTACGCCTGATTTCGAGTCAGGTACATTCGGCCACTCTGCCATCTCTCCAGGTGAATAGATTCTAGCAGTTCACCAACTGCGTCGAGGCCGTTTGCGTCCCACTTTGCCAAGCCGTTAAGCGGCGGTTCTCAGTGCTTCCAGGGCATCCTGAACCGACTGCGCAGACGTGTCGGCGGGCAGCTGCAGACCTTCCAAAGCCGCATCCGCTGCCATCAGCGTTTTGACCAAATGCCCGGCATCTTTGGGTGAATCAAAACCGCTGCTTTGCAACAACAATTTGCCCGCCGCATCGACCAGCTTGACGTAAAACTTGCCGTCGGTTTCGCGGTATTGCTTGAAGCTGGGCAAAGCGGTTTTGTCGGCCTTTTTTGCCTTGGCATCAGCTACGCCTGACAAGGCCCGCAGGCCGACCGACTGGCGCAGTTGCGCCATGAAGGGTTGCGAGAGTTTCCGGGCTTTTTCTGCACCTGCCAGCAAGATGGCTTCAACTTTGGCCGGGTTGGCGATCAGTGCTTCGTAGGTGGCGCGCATGGGTGCGATTTCGCGGTCGATGCGCTCAAACAACAGGTTTTTGGCTTCACCCCAGGCGATGCCTTGGGCGTAGGCTGCGCGCAAGGCCGCCGACTCTTCTTCGCTGGCGAAGGCCTGGTAGATTTGGTAAAGCGCTGAGCCTTCAACGTCCTTGGGTTCACCGGGCTTTTTTGAATCGGTAAGAATGCCGGCGATCAGCTTTTTGAGTTGCTCACGCGGCGTAAACAGCGGGATGGTGTTGTCGTAGCTTTTGCTCATCTTGCGGCCATCCAGCCCTGGCAAAGTGGCCACGTTGTCGTCAATCACCACCTCGGGCAGGGTGAAATGCGCGCCATAGCGGTGATTAAAGCTGGCCGCCATGTCGCGCGTCATTTCGAGGTGCTGAACCTGGTCACGCCCGACCGGCACCTTGTGCGAATTGAACATCAGAATATCGGCCGCCATCAGCACCGGGTACATGAACAGGCCGGCGTTGATGTCTGCTTCAGCTTCCGCGCCAACGGCCTGGTTTTTGTCAACTGCGGCTTTGTAGGCGTGGGCGCGGTTCAAAATGCCTTTGCCGCAGACGCAGGTTAAAAACCAGGTGAGCTCCGGGATTTCCGGGATGTCTGACTGCCGGTAAAAAGTGACTTTCTCCGGGTTCAGCCCTGCCGCCAACCAGCTCGCGGCGATCTCCAGCGTGGAGCGCTGGATACGCGCTGGTTC
>JANOWY010000248.1:0-1812 GCA_031418135.1 Rhodoferax sp.
TGTGCCTGATCTGCGGCTGGATCTATGACGAAGCCGCCGGCGATCCGGAGCACGGCATCAACCCCGGCACCGCCTGGGCCGATGTGTCGATGAACTGGACCTGCCCGGAGTGCGGTGCCGCTGCGGTTGTCGCGGAAGTGCTCAGGCGCTCCGGCCTTTCCGCAGACCAGGTGGGTGAAGTCATCATGGGCCAGGTGTTGGCGGCAGGTGCGGGCCAAAACCCGGCGCGTCAGTCAGTCATCAAAAGCGGGCTGAATCAGGCCACGCCCGCGCTGACCATCAACGCAGTTTGCGGCTCCGGCCTCAAGGCCGTCATGCTGGCAGCGCAGGCGGTGGCCTATGGCGACAGCGACATCGTGATTGCTGGTGGCCAGGAAAACATGAGCGCGTCGCCGCACGTGTTGCTGGGCTCGCGCGACGGCCAGCGTATGGGCGACTGGAAGATGAGTGACACGATGATCGTGGACGGACTGTGGGACGTGTACAACCAGTACCACATGGGCATCACCGCAGAAAACGTGGCCAAAAAATACGGCATCAGCCGTGACGCGCAAGATGCATTTGCCTTGGCCAGCCAGCAAAAAGCGTCGGCTGCCCAGGCAGCAGGCCGATTTGCCGACGAAATCATGCCCTTCAGTATTGCCCAGCGCAAGGGCGATCCGATCACCTTCAAAGACGACGAGTTCATCAACAAAAAAACCAGTGCCGAAGCCTTGGCAGGCTTGCGCCCGGCGTTTGACAAAGCCGGCGGTGTGACGGCCGGCAATGCCTCGGGCATCAACGACGGGGCTGCGGCCGTGATGGTGATGACCGCCAAGAAAGCCGCTGCCCTGGGCCTCACGCCGCTGGGCCGCATCGCCAGTTTTGCCACCAGCGGGCTCGACCCTGCCTACATGGGCATGGGCCCGGTGCCAGCCTCTACCAAAGCGTTGCAACGCGCGGGTTGGAACGCGCAAGACCTTGATTTGCTGGAGATCAACGAAGCCTTTGCCGCCCAGGCCTGTGCCGTGAACAAGGAAATGGGCTGGGACACCAGCAAGATCAACGTCAATGGTGGCGCGATTGCCATTGGCCACCCCATCGGCGCGTCTGGCTGCCGTATTTTGGTGACCTTGCTGCACGAAATGGGCAAGCGCAATGCCAAAAAGGGCATCGCCTCGTTGTGTATCGGCGGTGGCATGGGTGTGGCGCTCACCATTGAGCGTTGATCAAGAAAATTTAAAGAAATAGCAGGATATGTTCAAGTAACATATCCATTGTTAGCTACTTAAATAGTAGCAATTTATTGTCAGTATTCATAACCAAAAGGAGAACAGCATGAGTCAAAAAGTAGCTTACGTCACGGGGGGCATGGGTGGCATCGGTACCGCCATCTGCCAGCGTTTGCATAAGGAAGGTTTCAAGGTCATCGCGGGCTGCGGCCCCACGCGCGATCACGTCAAATGGATTGGCGAGCAAGCCGCTTTGGGCTACACCTTTTACGCCTCGGTCGGCAATGTCGGCGCGTGGGATTCCACCGTCGAAGCCTTCACCAAAACCAAGGCCGAACACGGCAGTATCGACGTGCTGGTGAACAACGCCGGCATCACCAAAGACCGCATGTTCCTGAAAATGACGCGCGAAGACTGGGACGGCGTGATCGAAACCAACCTGAACAGCATGTTCAACGTGACCAAACAGGTCGTGCAAGACATGGTGGACAAAGGCTGGGGCCGCATCATCAATATCTCGTCGGTGAATGGCGAGAAGGGCCAAGCCGGGCAGACCAATTACTCGGCTGCCAAAGCCGGTATGCACGGTTTCTCGATGGCG
>JANOWY010000249.1:0-2501 GCA_031418135.1 Rhodoferax sp.
GCGACGTGGCATGGGCTACAACCACATGGCCCGTGTGACCAGCTGGAATCCGGCGCAGCGATTTGGCCTGAATCAAAAAGGCGACATCGCTGCGGGCTTTGATGCCGATATCGCCCTGGTCGACCCGGCGAAAACCTGGACCATCCAGGCGAAAAACTCGCCGTCAACCCAGGGTTACACGCCGTTTGAAGATCTGGAGATGTCCGCCAGCGTGACGTCAACCTTTTTGCGGGGCCACCACATTTATGAAAACGGCGAAGTTCTGGGCAAACCGCGTGGCGAATACCTTTTCCGGCCAACGGCTTGAGCGGCCAGTCATTGCCGTTCGCCATTGTTCGCCCTTGTTCGCCATTTCCACCCGTTGTGACGCTTTGTTGACCGCCTTTGTTTTGAGCCGACCATGACCCCGCGAAGCATCCTGCGCCAATCACTGCCGCAAGGCACCCCGAAAACAGCCGTCGCCATCGTGGGGGCCGGCGCGTGCGGGCTCACCAGCGCGCTGCTGCTGCACGACCTGGGTATTGACTGCGTGGTGCTGGAGCGTGATGCCGCACCCAGCGGTTCGACAGCGCTTTCCTCCGGCTTCATTCCGGCGGCGGGAACCCGTGCCCAGGCGGCGCAGGGCATTGACGACAACGCCCAGCGATTCGCGGCAGATATTGCGGCCAAAACACATGGCACGGCGGCAAGCCATTTGGTTGCGGCCTACAGCATGGCCAGTGGCCCGGCCATTGACGCGCTGCAATCGAACCACGGCATTGAATGGACCGTGCTCGACAACTTTTTGTACCCTGGCCATCACAGCCTGCGCATGCACGCTGTGCCCGAGCGCACCGGCGCCGCGTTGATGGCGCGATTGGGCCGGGCGGCGGCAACAGCCGAAATTCCCATCGTCACCCAGGCGCAGGTTGACGCGTTGTGGGTTGGCGATGGCGATCGAATCACCGGCGTCAGTTATGCCCGACCCGATGGGGCCATCGAGCACCTCGCCTGTGATGTCCTGCTCCTGGCCTGCAACGGCTTTGGCGGCAATACAAACCAGGTGCGTGAGTTGCTGCCCGACATGCGCGATGCGATTTACGCCGGACACGCAGGCAATGACGGCAGCGCCATCGCGTGGGGACAATTGTTGGGCGCGCGGCTGGCAGACCTGGGTGGTTACCAAGGCCACGGCTCTTGGGCCGTGCCACAAGGTGCACTGATTTCATGGGCACTCATGATGGAGGGCGGCATACAGTTCAACAGCCAGGGCCAGCGGTTTCACGACGAGACGCAGGGGTATTCAGAAGCAGCGGTGGCGGTGCTGGCGCAACCTGGCGGTATTGCCTGGAACGTGTTTGACGGCCCCTTGCTAACGCTGGCACGCAGCTTCCCTGATTTCTGCGAAGCCGAAGCGGCGGGTGCCCTGAAAACCTGTGCGAGCCTGCAAGAACTGGCCCAACTGATCGGTTGTTCCGTTAGCAACCTGGAAGCGACTTGTGCCTGCTTTGGCCAGGATGAAGGTCGGTATTTTCATTCAAACCATTCAGACAATTCAGACAATTCACACAATCCAACGCATCACGGTGCCGCCGATACACGCGTCTTCAAACGCGCCCTGGCCGCCCCTTATTACGCCGTCAAGGTCACGGGGGCGCTTTTCCACACCCAGGGCGGGCTGGACATTGATGCCGGTTGTCGGGTGCTGCGCAGCGATGGCTCACCCTTCCCCAACCTGCTGGCAGCCGGTGGCGCAGCGCGCGGCGTTTCGGGCAACGCGGTGTGGGGCTATCTGTCGGGCAACGGGCTTTTAAGTGCTGTGGCCGGTGGCTACATCGCGGCCCATACAGTTGCACAAACCTTGGCGCCGGCACACCCATCAACCCCCTGACGCTGCAACGCTTCAACGCACTAACGCTCTTACGCCTTACCTTCAGCCCCATGAACACATCCACTGTGAAACCCACGCTCAAGGGCCGCTTGCAGCAACCCGGCATTGTGCTGGCGCCCGGGGTTTACGACGCCCTGAGTGCACTCATCGCCGAGCAAGCCGGCTTTGAAGCCCTTTATTTGTCTGGCGCATCGATTGCCTACACGCGCTTGGGCCGCTCTGACGTGGGCCTGACCACCTTCACCGAAGTGGCTGACACGCTGGCCCGCATCACCGAGCGCGTGAATCTGCCGGTGATCGTTGATGCCGACACGGGTTTTGGCAATGCGTTGAACGTGATGCGCACCGTCAAGGGCTTTGAGCGCGCGGGCGCGGCGATGATCCAGATCGAAGACCAGACTTTTCCCAAGCGCTGCGGCCATCTGGATGGCAAATCCGTGGTGCCGGTGACTGAGATGGTCGGCAAACTCAAGGCAGCCCTGGATGCGCGCACCACCCGCGAGACGCTCATATTGGCCCGCACCGACGCGGTTGCCGTCGAGGGCCTGGAGCGCGCACTGGAGCGTGCCGAAGCCTATTTGGCATGCGGTGTTGATGCCCTATTTATTGAAGCCCTGCGCACGCCCGAGCA
>JANOWY010000250.1:0-18512 GCA_031418135.1 Rhodoferax sp.
TGGCAATATTGGTGATTCCGGAAAACCAAAAAATAACGATTTTACCTATTTTATGTATATAAATAATTTAAATTTGATATATATTAAATAGCTATTAATTTAATAAATATATGAACAATTACCGATTTATTTAAATAAAAACTACTCAATTTAATTATTATGCTGAATTTTGTGCCTTGCGCAGCCGCTCACGGCTGTTGCTCAGGTGGGTGCGCATGGCGGCGCGTGCTGCGTCAGCGTCTTGCTGTCGTATGGCGTTCAAGATGCTTTCATGCTCCGAGTGAACCCGTTGCAGATAGACCAGTCGCCCCTCGGGCGTTTGTTGCAGCGTACCCACACGGGTGCGCGGAATGATCATGGTGCCCAGATAGGTCATCAAATCGGCAAAGTGCGGGTTGGCAGTGGCGCGTGCTACCTCCATGTGGAAGGCGAAATCACTGGGCACCGCGTCGGAGTCAGCCTCAATCGATTCCTGAAAACTGGCCAGTGCAGCCTGCATGGCCTCCAACTGCGCCTCGGTACGGCGCTGGGCGGCAAGGCCGGCAGTTTCGGTCTCCAGGCTGATCCGAAGCTCCAGCACAGCAATCACATCAGCCACCGTGGCCAGGTCGTTCGGGGCGATCTGGAAGTTACCGTTCGCCGGGCGGCTGATCACAAAGGTGCCAATGCCGTGGCGCGTTTCAACCAGGCTGGCCGCCTGCAACTTGGAGAGCGCCTCGCGCACCACCGTGCGGCTCACCCCAAACCGCACCATGATTTCAGATTCTGTGGGCAACTTGTCGCCCACCTTGAGTTCGCCACTTCTCACCTGGGCACTCAGGGCCAAAACGACTTCATCGACCAGGCCCTTGGGGCGGCGGGCGACCGTTGTCGGGGTCGCTTTTGGCATCAAAGATGCATGCGATCCGGTGCCCGACAAGTCGGTCGGCAGGGCGATGGATGAGGCCAACGGTTGAACAGGCATTGGGGTAAGTCAGGATTGGTAAATGAGCGGCGGGGGCTTGACAAGGCGCTTGAATGAAATAGAATTCTAAGTCATCAGACAACCTACATCAAGCCTTTTAAACTTAGACGATTCACCATGATCATTAAAACCCACCACCGAATCCTGATGACGGGTGCCGCCGGTTCATTGGGCACAGCCATGCGCCAGTTGCTCAAAGGCAATTGTGATGTGCTGCGCCTGTCAGATCGCTCATCGATCGGTGCACCGCAGGCGGGAGAGGAAGTTGAGCAGGTCGAGCTGGGCGATGAAGCCGCGGTGTTGGCTTTGCTCAAAGATGTCAATGCCGTGGTGCATTTTGGTGGGGTATCGGTCGAAGGCCCGTTTGGGCCTATTTTGCAGGCCAACATCATTGGCATGTACAACCTGTATGAAGCCGCCCGCAAGCAGGGCACCCAGCGGATCATTTTTGCCAGCTCCAACCACGCCACCGGTTTTTACAAGCAATCTGAAACCATCACGCCGCTGGCCAACCCCCGGCCTGACGGCAACTACGGTGTCTCGAAGGCTTTTGGTGAAGACATTTCGCGGTTTTATTTCGACCGGTACGGCATTGAAACCGCCTGCCTGCGCATTGGCTCTTGCTTCCCCGAGCCGATTGACCGGCGCATGTTGGCCAGTTGGCTGAGTTTTGGCGATCTGTACCGCTTGCTCACGGCCTGCCTGACGACGCCTGTGCTGGGGCATTCTGTCATTTACGGCATGTCCAAAAACGCCGTCACCTGGTGGGATAACTGGCCTGCCAACCACATTGGTTATGTGCCGCAAGACAGCGCCGACAGCTACCGTGAGGCCCTTTTCGCCAAAACCGTCACGCCCAATCTGGCCGACCCGGCCGTTCAGTTCCAGGGCGGCGGGTATGTGGTCAAAGGGCCGTATGCCACCCGCAACGGCTGAGGTGATGGGCGCGCAAGTTGCTGCCAGCCTGCTTCTCATTCGTTTTTGCCGACTCGCCCCTGTTTTTCACTACTGTTCCCCGCCTTCAACCCACCTGAAAGAGACATTATGAAATTCAAAACAAAACTGGTTTCCATTGCTGCCGCCGTATTGGCCCTGACTGCAAACGCCACGGAATTCCGTTCGGCAGATACCCACAACGCTGACGACTACCCAACCGTCGCTGCCGTCAAACACATGAGCACGCTGCTCGAGCAAAAAAGCGGTGGCAAACACAAGATCAAGGTCTTCAACAAACAGGCCTTGGGCAGCGAGAAAGAGACCATAGACCAGGTCAAGATTGGTGCGCTGGATTTCACCCGCGTCAACGTGGGCCCGATGAACGGCATTTGCCCACTGACCCAAGTACCCACCATGCCTTTCCTGTTCAGCTCTATCGCCCATATGCGCAAATCGCTGGACGGCCCAGTTGGTGACGAAATCCTCAAAAGCTGCGAGTCAGTCGGTTTTATCGGTTTGGCCTTTTATGACAGCGGTGCCCGTTCCATCTACGCCAAAAAAGCTATCCGCACCGTGGCTGATGCCAAGGGCCTGAAGATCCGCGTGCAGCAGTCTGACCTGTGGGTTGCGCTGGTCAGCGCCATGGGCGCCAATGCCACACCCATGCCTTACGGCGAGGTTTACACCGGCCTAAAAACGGGCCTGATTGATGCCGCTGAAAACAATATCCCGTCGTTTGACACCGCCAAACACGTCGAAGCCGTGAAGATTTATTCCAAAACCGAACACTCGATGGCACCCGAGATTCTGGTGATGTCCAAAGTGGTTTACGACAAACTGCCCAAAGCCGAGCAGGACATGATCCGTGCCGCCGCCAAAGAGTCCGTTGCGTTTGAACGCCAGAAGTGGGACGAACAAGAAGCCAAGTCATTGGCCAATGTGAAGGCCGCCGGCGCCGAGATTGTCGAAGTGGACAAAAAATCGTTTCAGGCTGTGATGGGCCCGGTGTATGAAAAATTCATGGTCACTGCTGACATGAAGCGCTTGGTCAAAGCGGTGCAAGACACCAAATAGACCCATTCTGCAAGTTCACCCTCGCCGTCAGGTGGCTGCGAAAGTGGCCTACCTTTGGCGATGATGGCTCATCGCTGTTCAGCATGGGCGAGGGCGGTTAGCGCTCCGCCTTCATTTTTGCAGTTGTGGGTCGCACTGGAAAAACCATGTACACCAAATTTTGCGCGGCGTTGTCCAAGCTCTGTCTCATGCTGGCGGTCGTCGCCCTGATGGCGGTCGTCCTGTGCGTGCAGTGGCAGGTGATTGGCCGTTATGTTTTCAACGACACGCCTACCTGGGCAGAAGCGCTGGCCATGTTGCTGGTTTTGTTTGTCACTGCGTTTGGCCTTGCCGTGGGTGTGCGCGACGCCGGCCACATTGGCCTGGAGTCTCTGGTGGTTCTGCTGCCTGAAAAGTGGCAACACCGCATTGAAATCCTGATTCATTGCCTGGTTGGCCTGTTTGGTTTCTTGATGGTGCAGGGTGGATGGCTCTGGGCCAGCGCCAAATGGGACGAAAAAAAGCCGATGTTGCCCGTGCCCGATGGCATTGACTATGTGCCGGTGGTGATTGCCGGTGCCTTGATCGTGCTGTTTTCCATCGAACATGTCATTGCCCTGGTGCAGGGAAAAGTGGTGGAGCCAGCATGGAACTGACTGTATTGGCCTTGAGTTTCACGCTCTTTCTGATGCTGGGTGTGCCAGTCGCTTTTGCGATTGGCCTTTCCTCCGTAGCGACCATCGTCGCCGCCGGTTTGCCCGTTGCCGTGGTGTTTCTAAAAATGGTTGGCGGCATGCAGGTGTTCAGCTTCTTGGCCATTCCCTTCTTTGTATTCGCGGGTGAGCTGATGCTCTACGGTGGCATCGCGCAGCGCATTGTGCGTTTTGCCAACAGCCTGGTCGGCCATGTGCGCGGCGGCTTGGGCATGAGCAATGTGATTGGCTGCACGCTGTTTGGCGGCATTGCCGGTTCGCCGCTGGCCGACGTGTCTGCGATGGGCTCGGTGATGATCCCATTGATGAAAAAAGAGGGTTATGACGCAGATTACGCCGTGAACGTGACAACGCATGCGGCGCTGGTCGGTGCCATCATGCCGACTTCGCACAACATGATCATCTTCACCCTGGCCACATCAGGCATTGCCTCGGTCAGCGTGCTTGGCCTGATTTTGGCGGGTTTGGTGCCAGCCATTATCTTGACCCTGTGCAACCTGGGCGCGGCTTACTGGGTGGCGGTGCGGCGGGGCTACCCCACCCACGGTAAATTTCCCGGTTGGGGCGAAGTGATGTCTGCGTTTGGCGCGGCGTTGCCTGGCCTGGCGGTGGTGGTGATCATTCTGGCGGGCATTTTGTCGGGTGCCTTCACCGCCACCGAATCAGCCTCGATCGCGGTGGCCTGGGCATTGGCCATTACGGTGTTCGTCTACAAATCCCTTTCTTGGCACAACTTTCTCAAGGCCTGTGCCAAGGCCTGCAAGACCACCGGCGTGGTGCTGCTGCTGATTGGCATTTCCAGCGCTTTTGGCTATTTCATGGCCTTGTATGAGGTGCCCCAGTTAACGGGTGAACTGATGAAGTCGGTCAGCACGCAGCCGTGGATCATCTTCCTGATGATCAATGTTTTGCTGTTCGTGCTGGGCACGTTTCTGGACATGGCGGCCACCATCCTGATCTGCACGCCCATCTTCATGCCGATTGCCATGCAATTTGGTATGGATCCATTGCAATTCGGCATCTTGATGCTGATCAACTGCGCCTTGGGCCTCAATACTCCGCCGGTCGGAACGGTGCAGTTTGTTGGCTGCGCGATTGGTGAAATTTCAGTGGGCCAGGTGATGCGTTCCATTGCGCCGTTCTATGGAGCCCTGATTTTGGCGCTGATGCTGGTGACCTACGTTCCTGCGTTTTCGCTGTGGTTGCCACAGATGATGGTGTCCAAATGACGCAGTCGGTGACGCCGCCCAGGCGTATCCAAATGACGGCGCACGACAACGTCGCCATCGTGGTGAACGACGGCGGCCTGCCCTCAGGCACCCGCTTCGATGACGGGTTGATCTTGCTGGACAAAGTGCCGCAGGGCCACAAGGTGAGTTTGTGGGACCTGAAGAAGGGCGAGGCCGTGCTGCGTTACAACGTGCCCATCGGTTATGCCAAGCAAGACATCGCAGCTGGCCGTTGGGTGCATGAGCGTCTGCTGGACATGCCTGCAGCGCGGTCCCTGGAAGCGTTGCCGTTGGCCACAGTTGCGCCGCCGGTTTTTGAGCCGCTGGAAGGCTTTACCTTTGAAGGTTTTGTCAACGCCGACGGTTCGGTGGGAACCCGCAACATCCTGGCCATTACGACCACTGTGCAGTGTGTGGCCGGCGTGGTCGAGCAGGCGGTGAAGCGCATCAAGGACGAGTTGCTGCCATTGTTCCCGAATGTGGACGACGTGATCGGGCTGGAACATTCCTATGGCTGTGGTGTGGCCATCGATGCGCCGGGTGCAGAGATTCCGATTCGCACCTTGCGCAATATCAGCCGCAACCCCAACTTTGGCGGTGAGGTGATGGTGGTCAGCCTGGGCTGCGAAAAACTGCAGCCTGACCGGCTGATGCCGCCCGGCAGTTTTGCGATTCTGGACGAACGCAACCCGGTGCTCGATACGGTTTGCCTGCAAGATGACGCTCACGTGGGCTTTATGTCTATGCTGGACGACATCTTGGCCCGCGCCAACACCCACCTCAAGCGCCTGAACGCGCGCCAACGCCAAACTGTGCCGGCAGCCAAGCTGGTGGTGGGTGTGCAATGCGGCGGCTCTGACGCGTTCAGCGGCGTTACGGCCAACCCGGCGGTTGGGTACATGGCTGACCTGGTCGTGCGGGCTGGTGGTACGGTGATGTTCTCTGAGAACACCGAAGTGCGCGACGCGGTGGAGCAGCTCACTTCACGCGCAGCAACGCCTGCGGTGGCACAAGACATCATCCGCGAGCTGGGCTGGTACGACGCCTACCTGGAACGCGGCAAGGTGGACCGCAGCGCCAACACCACACCGGGCAACAAGGCAGGGGGCCTTTCCAACATCGCTGAAAAAGCCATGGGCTCCATCATCAAAAGCGGCAGCCAAGCCATCAGCGGTGTGTTGCCGCCCGGTGAAAAACTGTCAGACCGAAAATTATCAGGCCTGGTTTATGCCGCCACGCCGGCCAGCGATTTCATTTGCGGCACGCTGCAACTGGCGGCCGGCATGAACCTGCATGTCTTCACCACCGGGCGGGGCACGCCCTATGGCCTGGCGGAATGTCCGGTGGTCAAAGTGGCCACCCGCACTGACTTGGCGCGCCGCTGGCATGATCTGATGGATGTGAACGCCGGGCGCATTGCCGACGGCGAATTGACCATTGCCCAATTGGGCCAGGAGATGTTTCAGCTGCTGCTCGATGTGGCCAGTGGCCGCAAACAGACCTGGGCTGAAAAATGGAAGCTGCACAACGCGTTGGTACTTTTTAACCCCGCACCTATTACGTAAGCCCTTCAATCCGAATCTTGATAGCTTCAAATGAACCCACAAGACCTTAAAAAAATCATCAGCAGCGGCCTGCTTTCATTCCCCATCACCGATTTTGATGCGCAAGGTGATTTCCGCCCCAAAACCTACATCGAACGCCTTGAATGGCTCGCACCCTACGGCGCAACCGCGCTGTTCGCCGCTGGTGGTACCGGCGAATTTTTCTCACTGACCGGGGACGAATACCCCCGCATCATCAAAACAGCGGTTGACACTTGCCGGGGCAAGGTGCCGATCATTGCCGGTGCCGGTGGCCCCACCCGTTTTGCCATTGCCTGCGCCCAGGAGGCCGAGCGCTTGGGGGCGCACGGCATTTTGCTGTTGCCACATTATTTGACAGAAGCCTCACAAGATGGCCTGGTAGCCCACGTGGAAGCGGTGTGCAAGAGCGTGAAGTTTGGTGTCATCGTCTACAACCGCAATGTCTGCAGACTGACCCCCGATTCGCTGGTGAAACTGGCCGAACGCTGTCCGAACCTGATTGGTTTCAAGGACGGACTGGGTGAAATCGAAACCATGGTCGCCATCTACCAGCGCATGGGAGACCGCTTTGCCTACCTGGGCGGTTTGCCGACAGCCGAGGTCTATGCCGCTGCCTACAAGGCCATGGGCACGCCGGTGTATTCGTCGGCCGTGTTCAACTTCATTCCGAAAACGGCGATGGATTTTTACCATGCCGTTGCGAATGACGACTTTGCCACCCAAAACCGCCTGCTCCATGATTTCTTCATGCCCTACCTGGCCATCCGCAACAAAGCCCAAGGTTACGCCGTGAGCATCATCAAGGCGGGTGCCACAATTGTGGGCCACGATGGAGGCCCGGTTCGTGCACCGCTCACCGATCTCAAACCTGAAGAAGTGGCGCAATTGGCTGCGCTCATCAAAACCCTCGGGCCCCAATAACAGTTAACGAGAATCTGCATGACTTCCAAACACGACAACCTCATCAACGGCCAGTGGGTTGCAGGCAACGCCTATACGCCCAATATCAACCCGTCGAATACGGCAGATGTGATTGGCGAATATACCCAAGCCTCTGCCGCCCAACTAAACGATGCGGTGGCCGCCGCCCGCGCGGCCTTTTCCGCCTGGTCAACCGGCGGCATCCAGGCGCGAGCAGACGCGCTGGACAAAATTGGCAACGAAATCCTCGCCCGCAAGGAAGAGCTGGGCACGTTGTTATCGCGTGAAGAAGGAAAAACCAAACCTGAAGGCATTGGCGAAGCGGCCCGCGCCGGTTACATCTTCAAGTTCTTTGCCGGAGAATGTCTACGCCTGGCGGGCGAAACCTTGCCCTCGGTGCGCCCCGGCATTGGTGTGGAAATCACCCGCGAGCCGCTGGGTGTGGTCGGCCTGATCACCCCGTGGAACTTCCCGATTGCCATCCCGGCCTGGAAGATCGCCCCCGCACTGGCCTATGGCAATTGTGTGGTTCTCAAACCGGCCGATCTGGTGCCGGGCTGCGCCTGGGCGCTGGCTGAGATCATTTCACGCAGTGGCATCCCCGCCGGTGTCTTTAACCTGGTGATGGGGCGCGGCAGCGTGATTGGCGACCCGCTCGTAAACCACCCTGGCATTGATGCCATCAGTTTCACCGGTTCGCAGCAAGTGGGCGGGCGCATTGCCCTGCAGTGCGCTGCCAACCTGAAGAAAGTCCAGCTGGAGATGGGCGGCAAAAACCCGCAGGTCGTTCTGGACGATGCCGTCTTGGCCCAGGCGGTCGAGCTCAGCGCGCAAAGCGCGTTTTACTCCACCGGGCAGCGCTGCACGGCATCCAGCCGCCTGATCGTCACCGATGGCATTTACCCGGCATTTGTCGAGGCGCTGAAAGCCCGCATGGCGGCCATCAAGGTGGGTGACGCGCTGGCCGCTGGCATTGACATGGGGCCGGTGTCGTCGCAGGCACAGCTGGAACAAGACTTAAGCTACGTTGAGATCGGCAAAGCCGAGGGCGCGACGCTGGTGGCCGGCAGCGAACGCTTGAAACTCGCCACGGATGGTTTTTACATGGCCCCGGCCTTGCTGGCTGACACCACCTCGGCCATGCGCATCAACCGCGAAGAGATCTTCGGCCCGGT
Source organism: Rhodoferax sp. (assembly GCA_031418135.1). Classification (GTDB taxonomy): domain Bacteria; phylum Pseudomonadota; class Gammaproteobacteria; order Burkholderiales; family Burkholderiaceae_C; genus JANYCG01. Next base: position 8,578 of record JANOWY010000250.1, read on the forward strand.
GGCCAGCATCATCCGGGTGAAGGATTACGAAGCCGCGCTGGCGGAGGCCAACAATACACCGTTTGGCCTGTCGGCCGGCATCGCCACCACCTCGCTCAAATACGCCACCCACTTCAAACGCCACAGCCAAGCTGGCATGGTGATGGTGAACTTGCCCACGGCCGGGGTGGATTACCACGTGCCCTTCGGTGGCCGCAAGGGCAGCAGTTTTGGGGCGCGCGAGCAAGGGCGCTACGCCCAGGAGTTTTTCACCACAGTAAAGACAGCCTATACGCTAGCCTGACAAGGCGTCGGCGTTTTTCTGCCCGCCTGGGGTGGCCCTGGGCCCTGCCAAAGTTATCATTGGTCCATGACAACACTGCATTGGTCTGAAGACCTCGAACTCGGCCTGGATTACATGGACGAAACCCATCGGGAATTCGTGGATTTGCTTGCTCGGGCGGCGCAAGCACCTGATGAGCAACTACTGCAAGCCTGGCAGGCAGTGATCGTCCATACGCAAGATCATTTTGGGCGTGAAGACAAATGGATGCAGGATGCGGCTTTTCCACCAGGCGGCTGTCACACCACCGAGCACGATTCCATCCTGGCTGTCATGCGTGAAGGGGCCAAACGGGGTGCGGCGGGCAATCTGGGCTTGGTACGCCAGTTGGCCGGTGAGCTGGGTGTCTGGTTTGCCGGGCACGCCCAAAGCATGGACACGGCTTTGGCCTTGTTTCTCAAAGAAGTCGGTTACGACGAGGCCACAGGGCAAGTTGCCAAGCCCTACGTGCATCCGGAATCCACACTACCACAGTGCGGGTAAGCGCCTTTGGCAGTGACTCGGCCATGAAACAAGCCCAGAGGGTGTCCATTCAAACCGCAGACTTCGATGTCAGCCAGGAACTCGCGGCCTTGCGCCATCCAGACAAACGCGTGGGTGCTGTTTGCAGTTTTGTGGGTACGGTCAGAGACAGAAATTCGATCAACCCGGATGGTGTCAGTACGCTTGAGCTTGAACACTATCCCGGAATGACAGAAAAATCCATCGAGCAGATGATCGACCAGGCCCACGCCCGCTTTGATATTTTTGCTGCGCGTGTGGTGCACCGAGTCGGTGTGCTTCAGCCACTGGATCAAATTGTGCTGGTTGCGGTCACATCGGCCCACCGGGGCGAAAGTTTCAAGGCCTGTGAGTTCCTGATGGACTACCTCAAGACACAAGCGCCCTTCTGGAAGAAAGAAACCACAGCAGCGGGTGCAAGGTGGGTGGATGCCCGGGTGAGTGATGATGCCGCGCTGGCCCGATGGGGGATTGAGGCTTCAAATTGAGAAGGGTTGAGAGGCGGATTGATCACCCGCGCCCGCGCTGCACTCGAACCAGCCGGTTCAGTTGAGATACTGTGGTCGGGTGTTGCTGTCGGGCAATCCGGGTGCAGCGTCGGGGGTAGTGCTTGACAGCGTCGTTTGACCCCAACGTGAATCGTTAAATGCCTTGTCCATTAGGTGCACCAGGCCGTGCATCATTTTTTGGTCCAGCTCCATCTTGATTTCGCGCTTCTGCGCCGGGTCGGCCAAGGTGGCGAACAGTTTAAGCCGCGCGCTGAAATTGGCCAGCGGCGTAATCTGTACTTCAACGACCAGCAGCGGCAGCTCGGCAGACAGGCCTGTTTCAGGTTCCTTGTAAGGCGTTTTGAAATCGGCCTGTTGCAAGCTGCGTTCTTTTTTGAATTCGCTCAGCATCTCGCGAACTTTGGGGTCTTTGGCGGTCATGCCCAGATCAGCCTCGGGTTGCGCCGCCAGGCTTTTCTCTAATTGTTCGTTCTCAACCTTGCGCAAAAGTGGCAACAAACCCAAAGTAAGCCTGCGCGTCAGCCACAGGCGCAATTCGGTACCAGCGCTGGTATTGATTCGGGCCAACACACGGTCTTGGTCGGCCTGATACTGAATATTCAGTTGGTGAATCTGCATCAGGCGATTTTAGAGGGCTTCCAGCGCGCAGCCAGGAGCAGCACCAGCAGTGACAAACTGGCCAACCATGCGGACAAGCCCGGTGCCTTCAGGGTCAGAAGAGCAGCGCCACTGACTACCGGACCGATCGCACCACCCAGGGTGTAACCCGTGATCATGGCTGCCGTTCCGGCGGCGGTGTTTTGCCCTTCGAACTGGTGCGCCACGCGAATCATCGTCAAGGTGTAAAGGGCTCCCCCCACGCCACCCCAGACAAAGGCACAGGCCCACAATACCCACGGCTCGGTGTCACTGAAGGCAACGCCCAAGCTGCTGACCAGCAAGAGGGTGGCAGCCATTCCAAACACCCGCCCGGGCGGGGCATGGTCGGCCAGCATTCCAGCCGGGTATTGGCATACAAAGCTGCCGATACCCAGTGCGCCTACGACGCTTGCAGCTGCGGCCATCGACATTCCCAGCGCTGCACCGTGCGCTGCGCTGACGCTGCCCAAACCCGCTTCAAACACGCCGCCCACAAAGGCAATCAGTGCCAATCCGGGCACTTGGGCAAGGGCTTGCCAGGTAGAAAGCGCTGAGCCATCCTTTAAGGGACTGGCACCGGTTTGCATTTTTGGCAATGGCGGCAGATTGATAACCATCAAAAGAGCTGCAGCTTGCACGCCACATACCGCATACAAGGTCTGTTGGCCATCCATCCCGAACACTGCCGGTACAAAAGGCCCGACTGCAAGCGCGCCACCCAGCAGGGTCTGATACAACCCGGTGATGCGGCCACGCCGGTCTGCCGGCGAATACCGGGCAATCAGTGCTTCGGTCGCGTTCCATACGGCTGCACCGCCCAATCCACCTACCACAGCGGCAACGCACCAGATCAGCAAAGAAGAGGTGCTGGCATAACCCAGGCCAGCCACAAACCATAAAACGGCACCGACACGGTAAACCAGTACCTCACCAAACCATGCGCATAAGGCCGGTAAAAAGGGCATCAGCAAGCCAATGCAGGCAAACCCGATCATGGCAAATGCGCCAACCACCAGCGTGCTGTAACCGCGTTGTTGCAAGATGACCGCGATCACGGGCGCATACATGGCAAATGAAGTCACCAGCAGGCTGGTAGCCAATGCAATGCGTACAACCGGGTGGTAAAGAAAGGGGGCGGGCTGAGCCATAGGGAATGCATCCTATTTTGACGTGGATCAAGCAGCGGAAACTTCAAGCCTTGAAATCTTGCGTGGTTCACCCAAAATGAGCCACATGAGAACAGACAAACTAACCACCAAATTCCAGGAAGCCTTGGGTGACGCGCAAACGCTCGCGCTAGGGCAAGACCACGCCTTCATCGAGCCCGCCCACGTGCTGGCGGCCATGCTGCGCCAGGAAGACGGGCCAAAAGCGTTGTTGCAACGAGCTGGTGTCAACGTGCCGGGTTTGCTGGCCGTGGCAGAGGCCGCCATGAAAAAACTGCCCGAAGTGCATGGGCAAGACCAGGTACAGGTGGGGCGCGACATGGTCAGCTTGCTGCAAGGCGCTGAAAAAGAATCCATCAAACGCGGTGACCAATTCATCGCGGGTGAGCTCTTTTTGCTGGCGCTGACCGACAGCAAACAAGATATTGCCAAAGCCGCCCGAGACAATGGTCTGACCCGCAAATCACTTGAAGCCGCCGTCAGCGCCGTGCGTGGTGGTGAGAACGTCAACAGCGCCGATGCCGAAGACCAGCGTGAATCGCTCAAGAAATACTGCATTGATCTGACCGAACGGGCCCGTATGGGCAAGCTCGATCCGGTGATTGGCCGCGACGACGAAATCCGCCGCGCCATCCAGGTGCTGCAGCGCCGCACCAAAAACAACCCGGTGCTGATTGGCGAACCCGGCGTGGGAAAAACCGCGATTGTCGAAGGCCTGGCACAACGCATCGTGGCCGGTGAAGTGCCCGAATCACTCAAGGGCAAACGTGTTTTGTCGCTGGACATGGCGGCGTTGCTGGCCGGTGCCAAATTCCGGGGCGAGTTCGAAGAACGCCTGAAAAACGTGCTCAAAGACCTGGCCAAGGACGAAGGCCAAACCATTGTGTTCATCGACGAACTGCACACCATGGTGGGTGCCGGCAAGGCCGAAGGCGCAATGGACGCCGGCAACATGCTCAAGCCTGCGTTGGCCCGTGGCGAACTGCACTGCGTGGGCGCCACCACGCTGGACGAATACAGAAAATACATTGAAAAAGATGCTGCGCTGGAGCGGCGTTTTCAGAAAATCCTGGTGGGTGAACCCACTGTGGAAGCCACCATCGCCATTTTGCGCGGCTTGCAGGCCCGTTATGAAACGCACCACGGTGTGCAGATCACCGATCCGGCCATCGTGGCCGCTGCTGAACTCAGCCACCGGTACATCACCGATCGCTTTTTGCCCGACAAGGCGATTGATTTGATCGACGAAGCAGCCAGCAAAATCAAAATTGAGCTCGATTCCAAACCCGAGGTGATGGACAAGCTGGACCGCCGCCTGATCCAATTGCAAATCGAGCGAGAGGCCGTCAAGCGCGAAAAAGATGAAGCCTCGCAAAAGCGCTTTGAACTGATCAACGACGAGATCAAAACCCTGCAAAAAGAAATCGCCGACCTGGACGAAATCTGGAAAGCCGAGAAAGCCCAGGCCCAGGGCAGCAAAACCATCATGGAAGAGATTGAAAAAGTCCGCTTCCAGATTGAAGACCTCTCCCGCAAAGGCGATTTCAACAAGGCTGGTGAGCTGCAATACGGCAAATTGCCGGGCCTTGAAAAGCAGCTCAAAGAAGCCCAGGCTGCCGAAGAAGGCAAAGCGAAAAATGCCAAAGACGGCGGCCGCCCGCAATTGTTGCGCACCATGGTGGGCGCTGAAGAAATTGCTGAGGTTGTGAGCCGTGCAACCGGCATCCCGGTGGCCAAAATGCTGCAAGGCGAGCGCGACAAGTTGTTGCAGATGGCCGACAAACTGCACCAACGGGTGGTTGGGCAAAACGAAGCAATTGAAGCGGTTTCCAACGCCATCATGCGCTCACGCGCGGGCTTGTCTGACCCCAATCGCCCCACGGGTTCCTTTTTGTTCCTCGGCCCCACAGGCGTGGGCAAAACCGAGTTGTGCAAAGCACTGGCGGGTTTTCTGTTTGATTCAGAAGACCATCTGGTGCGCATCGACATGAGCGAGTTCATGGAGAAACACTCCGTGGCTCGCCTGATTGGTGCGCCCCCTGGCTATGTAGGCTACGAGGAGGGCGGCTACCTCACCGAAGCCGTGCGCCGCAAGCCCTACAGTGTGCTGTTGCTCGATGAGGTCGAAAAAGCCCACCCCGATGTCTTCAACGTGCTACTGCAGGTGTTGGATGACGGCCGGCTGACGGACGGCCAGGGCCGCACGGTCGATTTTAAAAATACCGTGATCGTGATGACCAGCAACATTGGCAGCCAGATGATCCAGGCGATGGTGGGCAAACCGTACGACGACGTGAAAGACGCAGTGATGGATGAGCTGAAGAACCACTTCCGCCCCGAGTTTTTGAACCGCATCGACGAAACCGTGGTCTTCCACAGCCTCGATGCCCAACACATCGAAAAAATTGCCGCAATCCAGATCAAGGTATTGCAGGCACGTTTGCAAAAGATGGACCTGGCGCTGACACTATCGGCGGGGGCATTGAAAGAATTGGCGAAGGTCGGATTTGACCCGGTGTTTGGTGCGCGACCGCTCAAACGGGCGATTCAGCAACGGATTGAAAACCCGCTCTCCAAGCTGATTCTGGAAGGCAAGTTTTTGCCCAAAGACGTGATTGCAGTCGCTGTAGACACCATCCGCGCGCCGGGGGAGTTCAGCTTTGAGCGCGCGGCGGGTTAAATCGGCTAAAGTCCTGCGGAAAAGGGTGTTTGACACCTTTTTCCAGGCCCACTTTTGGCGTTGCCAGGCCATCGCTGCAAATTTGCGCCGTACCCGACAAGCCGTCGGCACACCGTCCTACATCTTGCGGCCAGTACCGCACTTATGCTCTTTCAACGGGTTCGATTGATTTTCAATTGAGTGTCCCGCTGTCAATTTATTTGAAAGTGCATATGAAACTCGTTCAACATTTGAAACTCGCGCTGGGCTTGTTGGTGGTGGTGGGCCTCGGGGCCTGCGGCGGCGGCGGCAGCGGTGGAGGCGCAGGCAACAGCGGTGCCGACACCGGCACCCTGCGACTGGCGATGACCGACGCGCCAAGTTGCGGCTATGACGCGGTCAACGTGACTGTTTTGAAAATACGCGTGCACCAAAGCAGCAACGCCGGCGACAACGACCTTGGCTGGTCTGAAATCGTGCTGAACCCGGCGCGACGCCTCAATCTGCTGAATCTGACCAACGGTGTGCTGGATGAACTTGGCCAAATTCCATTGCCCACTGGTAAATACACCCAACTGCGGTTGGTTCTGGCAGACAACGGTGCCACGCCGTTCGCCAATTCCGTCGTTCTCACGGGCGGCAGCGAAGTGGAGCTCAAGACGCCCAGTGGCCAGCAATCGGGCGTTAAAGCCAACATCAACATCGATATCACCGCCAACAAAATGGCCGATTTTGTGATTGATTTCGATGCCTGCAAATCGGTGGTGGCAGCGGGAGGCTCTGGTAAATATTTGCTCAAACCCGTGGTCGCGGTGATTCCGCGGTATATCTCTGGCGTTGCCGGATCTGTGGATTTTGCGACGCTGGCCAACGGTGCCACCAACGTGTCTTTGCAACAGTCTGGCGTGGTTATCAAGGCCACCGTACCCAACAGTGCCGGGCGGTTTTTGCTTCAACCCGTGGCACCCGGTGCCTACACGCTGGTCATGACAGCGCCGGGGCGCACGACGATGGTGGTCACCCAGGTATCGGTCTCGGCAGGCACCGTTACGTCCATTAACGCGTTTGGCCCCGCACTGAGTTCACCGGTATCGCTGAGCGGCACGGTAACCGGCACCGCACCGGCCGATACGCTGGTGCGTGTGCAGCAGCCATTGTCGGTTGGCATTTCGGTAGATGTCGCCGGTCGTTTTGTGGACAGCGTGACGGGTGTTTACAGTTACCAACTGGTTGTGAACGCTCCGCTGGTGGCATCTTTTGCCGTCAGCCCTGGCTCACTGGTGTTTGTTGCGGATGCCCCTGCGGCCGGCAAATACGCACTCAAGGCCAGCCTGACCGGTTTCTTCGACCAGACGACCGTGCTCGCTCCTCTATCCGCCGGCCTGACGATAGCCACCAACTTCAGCTTCCCCTGACCGACTGGAATCCAACGGCCTCAAAGCGCGGATGGGTGGCAGCTGCAAGTCTTACACCATTGACAAAGGCTTGGCTGGCGGCGCGCCGGGTGCGCCCGCCACCTACATTGGTATGTGCCACATTTTTTGCGAATCGGTTGCTGCCTTTCAGGCGGGGTTTGGGCCGCATGCCAAAGAAATCATGGCCGACATTCCCAACTACACCGATCTGGCCCCGGTGATGCAGATCAGTGAGGTGGTCGTGGGCTGAAGCCCGCAGTGACCAGCACAACAGCGCCCAGCTTGCCCGGGCGTTTTTGTTCATATGTTGGCTTTTTCAAAGGAACCTACCCATGAAGCCGAAAACCCTGATCTTGATGGTGTTTGGACTTGTTCTTGGCGCTACCGCGCTGGCTGCCGGTGAGCCACTGCCTGCCTGGGCCTACCCCTGGGTGCCGGATTACAAAGTGCCCGACGATGATGGCATTTTGCGGAGCGTGCCTGACAGCGTTGCGGCCATCTCGGTCACGCAGCAGCGGGATTTATTTTTGCGCCGGATTGGCATCCAGCCGACCACCCACCCATGCCCGAGGTGGTTGCGCGGGGCCGCAAACCCGAGGTGCGCGCCCGTGGCTCCTGCCACCGCGCCGAAGGCACCGGTGGCCCTGAAAACGCCAGTCTGGCCGGGCTGCCTGCCGCTTACATCGTCCAGCAGATACTTGACTACAAAAGCGGTGCGCGCAAATTCTAGGGGCCGGCGCGTTCGCCCAACGTGCTCATGCCCGCCGATGCGAATGCCATAAACGATGAAGAGATCAAGGAGGCCGCAGCCTATTTCTCATCGCTCAAGCCCAAGGCCGTCACGACGCTGGTCGAAACCGAGACCGTTCCCAAAACCTTCATTGCGCGTGTTTTCGTCGCCAAACTGCCGAGCAACGAGACCGAGCCGCTTGGCAAGCGCATCGTGGAGGTGCCAGTGGACATGGAACAGTTCGAACTGCGCGATCCCCGCTCGAAATTCGTTGTCTATGTCCCGCCCGGTACTCTTGCCAGGGGCGAGGCGTTGGTCAAGACGGGGGCCTCAGGCGGCACCCTCGCGTGCGCCACTTGCCACGGGGCTGATCTGAAAGGCCTGGCCGGTTTGCCCAGCATCGCCGGTCGCTCGCCCGGTTATGTTGTGCGTCGGCTTTATGACATACAGCAAGGGACGCGCGCTGGCGCCATGAGCGCGCTGATGAAACCCGTGGTTGAAAAACTGACCAGCGACGACATGAACGCGATTGCGGCTTACCTTGCCGCCCAGCAGCCATAGCGAACACTGGCGCCAAGCTTGGCGCACAGGTTGCGAAGCGGCGTCTTGCCCAAGCGCTCGGGGGAGTTCAGCTTTGAGCGCGCGGCGGGCTGACGATTCGACGGGCCCACCACATCACGGCTGCGGCAACGAGCTGAAAACCGACAGCGATCAACAGCGGCAACTGATAACTGCCGGTGCTGTCGCGCAGCAGCCCGAAGGTGGCTGGTGCGAAGGCATACAGCGCCTGGTTGATGCCTGTAACTCGCGCCACCACGGTGCCCACTTGCGGCGCAGGAAACCAGCGCTGCGCCACCATGGGCGGTAGTGAACTGAGATTGCCAAAACCCAGCCCAAACAAAGCGGCACCAGCCAGCAACACGGTTGCGTCAGGCTGGCCCAGGCCGCCCCAGGCCAACAGGACGAAACCGATCGCCTGGGTACACAGGTTGCAAGCGGCCACCGTGGCCAGGTTGAAACCGGTGAAATATCGGGCGAACAGGGTGCGGCCCAACACGGCAAACAGTGTCAGCGCCGTGATGGACGAGGTAGCCAGAGCCGCACCCACCAACGGGGCCATGTACACCAACAGGTGCGTGAGCACGCCCACCTGCGCGAACAGGCCCAGCGCAAACGGCGCGCTCAAAAGCCAAAAACGCGGCTGACGCATGACGTTGCCGGCGGGTACTGCTGAACCTGCCGCTGTTGACGCGACAGATGGCGCTGCCGCCGCTACGGGCTCAACCGGTGGCCCAAAATAACGCAGCGCAACTGGCACCATCACAGCCAGCACGGCCAGCGCCATCAGCCAGCTGGTCAAGGGCAGGCCCAGCCACGCGATCAGGGCCACCCACAGCGGCACCATCAGCAGGCCCGCCATGCTGGCGCCGTTGTAAGCCAGGCTCAGCGCCTTGGGTCGGTCGTGACTGAAGTGTTGCGACAAAATGGCGTTCATCGCCGGGCCACTCGTCATCGACCAGCCGCTGGCCGAGAGCGCCGCCGCCGGCCAAAGCTGCCACAACGCGCCCACGTGGCCCCAGGCCAGCGCGCCAGCTGCGGCCAGCAACAACCCCAGCACCGTGGCGCGCACCAGGCCCAGGCGGGCATGAATCCAGGGCAGGCAAAACAGCAACCCGCTGCCCAGCAAAAAATGAAACGTCACGGCCGCCGAAAGTGCGCTGATCGACCAGCCCTCGCGCAGGTGCAAGGTTTTGATGAACACCGCCGGCCCGTAAAAACCCAAGCCCCAGCCCGCCATCGCCAGGCCAAACGCCGCCCAGGCCACGCTCCAGGGCTTGTGGGCCGGGTAGTTTGTGGCAGTCTGCATCAAGTCGGTTTCACCGAATGGCTGATTGGCGTGAGTTCGTTGATGGACATAGCGGTATCCTGATGAAAAACGGACGTGATACCTAATGTAATACCGCCCCCGGTTGAGCACAATTTTGGAACCCACA
>JANOWY010000251.1:0-3983 GCA_031418135.1 Rhodoferax sp.
GTTTGCCACGGCCTACAACGCAGCCAACCCCGGCACACCCTTAACCTATTCGTTTGACGGCAGCAAGATGGTGATCAGCGGTACAGGCGCTGGCGGCGGTGCGGGCACTTGTGGGGTCACCGTGAACGGCATCATCAGCAGCATTCCGGTCAGCCAGAACATTTGTGTCAACGGTATTGCGGCGGGGTCATGTACCAGCGCCAACGCCAGCTTGGCGGGATCACTACCCAATATTCCGGGGGCCACCAGCTTGACTTACACCTACTCGCCCACCTGCGCCTCCGGCGCCACTGTGATTACGCTGGCACCTTGAACGTTGCACAGCTCGGGTGAGCAGGCGGCCTGCCCTGGGCTAACAAGCCGCCTGCGGGCGGCTTTTTGATGCCCACAGATAATCATGCGATGCCTGCTAGCCACCCGACTCAACCCGCGCCAAAAGCCCAAGCCATGCTCCTGGCCGCAGGACGCGGCGAGCGCATGCGCCCCCTGACCGACACCTGCCCCAAGCCGCTTTTGCAGGTGCAAGGCAAACCGCTGATGCAATGGCACTTGGAAGCGCTGGCCGCAGGCGGCATCTCAGAGGTGATGATTAACACGGCATGGCTTGAAAATCTAATTTTAGATAAGTATTCAGGAAAATTTGAGTTATTGTTAACACATGGATTGCACAATAAGATACTTAATTCATACCAAAATAGATCAAAAATAGATGGTAATGTTCATTTAATTCATTTAAAATACTCTTTGGAAGGGCGTGATTTTGGGGACGCACTAGAGACAGCAGGCGGCATTTCACGTGCTTTGCCCCAGCTCGACGATGTTTTTTGGGTATTGGCCGCAGATGTCTACATGCCCACCTTTCAGTTCACCGCCGCCGCATTCGAAGCGTTCCGAGCCAGCGGCAAACTGGCACACTTGTGGCTGGTGCCCAACCCCGTGCACAACCCGCAAGGCGACTTCGGCTTGTCCGCCGTCGGTCTGGCGCTGAACCTGCCCAAAACATCGACCGAACCCAAGTTCACCTACAGCACGATTGGGCTTTACCGCCAGGCGCTGTTCGCGCCACCCTACAGCGATATTCCACCCGGCAACCCACAGGGCATCAAGGCCGCCTTGGCACCCCTGCTCCGTCAGGCCATGGATAACCAGCAAGTAAGCGCTGACCTATTCACCGGCGCCTGGACCGACGTGGGCACGCCCGAGCGTTTGCACGCCCTTAACCACCCTGGCCATGAGCCGATTGAACTTGGAGGCAAAATAACCCCATGACTCATTCCATCTACGCCCGCCGCCGCGCCAAATTGGCCCAACTGATCGGCCCGCGCGGCATTGCCATCGTGCCCACCGCGCCGGAACGCCCGCGCAACCGAGACAGCGATTTTTTGTACCGACACGACAGCTATTTTTTCTACCTCACCGGGTTCACCGAACCCAACGCATGGCTGGTCATCACGGGCAACGCAGCGGGCAGTGGCACCTCCACCCTGTTTTGCAACCCCAAAGACCTGGAACGTGAAGTGTGGGACGGCATCCGCCTGGGGCCTGATGCCGCACCGGCAGCGTTGGGCGTGAATGCGGCGTTTTCAGTGGCCGCACTGGATGCCGAAATGCCCAAGCTGCTGGACAACTGCGACGTGGCCTGGTTCCCGTTTGCCACCCACAAAGGGCTGGAGACGCGGGTAGACGGCTGGCTGCAAAGCTTGCGGGCCCGCGTGCGGTTTGGTGCCGTCTGCCCGGATCGGCAAAATGACCTGTGCACTTTGCTGGACGAAATGCGCCTGGTGAAAGACGCACATGAGCAAGACGTGATGCGCCGCGCCGGCCAGATCAGCGCCGGGGCGCACATCCGCGCCATGAAGTTGTCGGCCCGCATGTTGCGCGAAGGCAAAGAGGTGCGCGAATACCACCTGGATGCCGAACTGCTGCATGAATTCCGCTTGCACGGTTCGCAGTACCCGGCCTACGGCAGCATCGTCGCTGCGGGTGCCAACGCCTGCGTGTTGCACTACCGCGCTGACGCAGCCCCGGTGCGCAGCGGCGAGCTGGTGCTGATCGACGCCGGCTGCGAACTCGACAGCTACGCCAGCGACATCACCCGCACCTTCCCGGCCAACGGCAAGTTCACCGCGCCGCAGCGCCTGCTGTACGACCTGGTGCTGGCTTCACAGCAAGCGGCGGTTGATGCCACCAAGGCGGGTGCCCGCTTCACCGACCCGCACGAAGCCAGCGTGAAAGTGCTGGCCCAGGGCATGCTGGATGTGGGCCTGCTCGACAAAAACAAGGTTGGCAGCCTGCAGGACGTGATCGACAACCGCAGTTACTTCCAGTTCTACATGCACCGCACCGGCCACTGGCTGGGCCTGGACGTGCATGACCCCGGCCAATACCTCGAGCCCTCGCAGCTGGGCGAAACTAGCGTGCGCAAAGACGCGCTCACCGGTGAAACCATCGTCAACCGCCCGGCCCGCGTGCTGCACCCCGGCATGGTGCTGACCATTGAGCCCGGCATCTACGTGCGCCCCGCGCCCGGCGTGCCCGAGCAGTTCCACAACATCGGTATCCGTATTGAAGACGATGCCATCGTCACCACCACGGGCTGCGAGCTGATCTCACGCGGGGTGCCGGTGGATGGGGATGAAATTGAGGCGCTGATGCGGGGGTGAAACTGCCGAAACATTTCGGGTTGCAAGCGCTTTGTGCAGCAAAGGTTAAACCCGCACCCTGCGCATGTTTTATTGGATCGAAATCAACTTAGGTGCGGCTTGAGGCGGCGAACCCGACCCAACAACGCCTCCGGGTTGTCCAAACAAACCACGAGCAACACGACCACAAAGCCGTTTTTCTGCGCCTCTTGAATCAAGGCAAGTTTGGAAATGTGCGAAAAACAGTTTCACTTACAAACGAACCGCGCGCCTGAATCAGCTCTGTTCTGCGTGCGTCGGCCCAAAGCCGCGCTTGCTTTGATCGCTGCTGCGGATCGACCACGTACTGCAATCGGGCCGCCTCATACAAATCGGCATTGACAAATTCGGCATCACCCGAAATGAGCCGCTCGGACCACCGCAATTGCGAGTGTCATCGCCCGCTTGCGCAAGATCATCAAGACGCATGGGCATTTCCCCAGTGACGATGCCGCCTCCAAGCTGATTTGGCTGGCGCTCAAGAATATCACCGCTGACTGGGGCCGTGCAGCCCACAACTGGAAAGCGGCGATGAAGCAGTTTGCCATCCTGTACGAAGACCGGTTCACCCAACCCAAGGCCTGAAAGCAGGCCCCTAAAATGAATCCGGACTTAACCACCCAGTTGCCCGCAAATGTGGATAACGCGCCTGTGGCCTTGGGGGCCCCGCGTTACCCACAAGCGAACGACTGCATGGATAGGCCCTACGCCGCCTCAAACACAAAATTCCTGACAGGCTCTGACTGGCCGAACCAGTGCTGCGCAACCGCAGGGCCGTGTTCACTGCCGTCCAGCTCAAGCCCGTTTGCTCAACGATTTGCATCACCCCCACACCTTTGCGGTGCATGCGAATGACTTGTTTGCGGCGTTCATGCAGTACTTCGCGCGACTGCTTGCGGGCATCTTCTTTTTGCATGTACCTTTGACTCTGAAAAACATCAAACGTTCATTTATAAAACGTGCCGGGTCAATGGTCTACGCATGTGCCATCGGATTCTCGGCGCATGGTTCAACTCTCGACTGATCGCAACACGTAATAATCAAGACGGGTCAGAATGGATCCTACTGCCGGAACCACGATGGCCAGAGTGTTCCGGCCAGTTCTTGGTGTCTCGGGCTCATCTTTTTCTTTGATAGCCTAGCTTCCAATATCTTTCTGTGACTCTTGTTTATGTAGTTGACCATGACCACACTCAATCGCAACCAGATCATTGCCGCTGCGGCTGGCACGCTTGAAATCCTCGATATTCTGGGGCGTGGTGAGGGGTCGATGACGCTGGGTGAGCTGGTGATGGAGAGCGG
>JANOWY010000252.1:0-26591 GCA_031418135.1 Rhodoferax sp.
GCGTTTTCGTACAGGGCCATCACGATCTTTTGGGTGTAAGACGAAAAAGCATGGCCGTAGAGCACGAGAGACATGGCGAGGCCTCCAAAAACGAACGGTTTTGTTTACGAATGATGGGTTCAGGTGGCCAAATTCTAGGACCGATCCTCCGGGCGGGGGCGCCGCAGCTTACGCCCAAAAGCTTGTTAATGTTGTGGCAACGGTTGCCGCTGGCAAAATACTTAGATACCCATTGTTTTGGCGTTTTGACCATCGCAAACCACCACCATGTACCTGCCCCCCCAGTTCAAGGCCAAAGAAGCCGCCCACGCGGCCCAGTTGATCCGCGGCTATCCGCTGGCTTCGTTGATCTCCAATGACGACGACGGGTTTCCGTTCGTCACCCACGTTCCGCTGCACCTGTCAGATGCCGCCGCACCCTGGCGGCTGCTGGGCCATGTGGCCAAAGCCAACCCGCATTGGCGCTACCTGCAAGCCAGGCCGCAAGCGCTGGTGACCTTCATGGGGCCGCAGGCATACATGTCGCCGCGCGTGTACCCGGATCTGGTGCGGGTGCCCACCTGGAACTACCTGGCGGTGCACTGCAAGGTGCAGGTCAAGCTGATTGAAGAACCGGCAGCCAAAGACCGCCTGCTCAAACACCTGATTGGCGACCATGACCCGGCCTACGCCCCGCAATGGGTGGGTTTGGGTGAAGACTATCAGCACAAAATGATGTCAGGTATCGTGGCGTTTGAGCTGGAGATTACGGACCTGCAATGCAAGCTCAAACTTAACCAGCATCGGCCCGAAGCGTTTGAGAAAATGCGCGCCATCTATGCGGCTGGCAACGAGCAAGAGCGCGCTTTGGCACGATGGATGGACGTTTTACAGGCCCAAAAATCGGCTTAAAACGCAGCCTAAAACTCGACTTAAAACAGCAATATAAATAACTTCAGTTTAATTTGTTTACAAAAAATGCATATTGTTGAAGTTATAATTTAATAGTAAGCTATATAATTTATAACAAATATGAATGTATTTTAAATAATAAATGACCGAAATTTGTGAAACAGAACTAATGCAGTTGGCTTTGAAGCAAGCCCGTTTGGCTGCCTCACAGGGCGAAGTGCCAGTGGGTGCTGTAGTTGTCAAAAACGGGCAGGTGATTGCCCTGGGCCACAACCAACCCATTGGCAGCCACGACCCCACCGCCCATGCTGAAATCATCGCCTTGCGGGCAGCGGCGCAAGCCCTGGGCAATTACCGGCTGGACGGCTGCGATTTGTATGTGACGCTTGAGCCGTGCGCCATGTGCGCTGGTGCCATGCTGCATGCCCGGTTGCGACGCGTCATTTTTGCCGCCGCAGACGCCAAAACCGGCGCGGCTGGCTCGGTGGTCAACCTGTTTGACAACCCGCAGCTCAACCACCAAACCCAGGTCAACTGTGGCGTGCTGGCAGCAGACAGTTCACAATTGCTGCAAACCTTTTTTCAGCAACTCCGCCAGCAGCAAAACCTTCAAAAACGCCTTGAAAGCACCATGAACCACCCCCTCAATGAAGATGCCCTGCGCTCACCCGACAGCGCCTTTGCCGATTTGCCCGGTTACCCCTGGGCACCCCACTACCTGAACGATCTGCCATCATTGGGCGGGCTGCGGATGCATTACCTGGATGAGGGAGCCCATACGCAAAACGCAGGTGAGCAAACCACCTACCTCTGCCTGCACGGCAACCCGAGCTGGAGTTACATTTTTCGCAAGATGATGCCGGTATTTTTGGCCTCGGGTGCCCGCGTGGTGGCGCCCGACATGCCGGGGTTTGGCAAAAGCGACAAACCCAAAAAAGACGCTGTACATACGTTTACCTGGCATCGCCAGAATTTGCTGGAACTGGTCGAAAAGCTGGACCTGCACAATGTCATTTTGGTGGTGCAAGATTGGGGTGGCCTGCTCGGCCTTACCTTGCCGATGGCCGCGCCCCAGCGTTACAAAGGCCTGTTGGTCATGAACACCATGCTGGCCACGGGTGATGCGCCCCTCACGCCGGGGTTTTTGGCGTGGCGCGAGATGTGCGCCAAAAACCCGGCTTTCGATATTGCCCGCCTGTTCGCACGCGGCAACCCGCAGATGTCTGCGCCAGAAAGCGCTGCCTATATGGCTCCTTATCCGGATGCAGGGCACCGGGCAGCTACCCGCGTATTCCCCAACATGGTGCCCGAGTTTGCGGATTCTGATGGCGCCGCCGTATCGCGCCAGGCCCGTGATTTCTGGCAAAACCAGTGGCAGGGCCAAACCTTCATGGCGGTGGGTGGTGCAGACCCGGTGCTGGGGCCGCCCGCCATGGCCGTTTTGCGAGGGCTGATTCGCAATTGCCCAGAACCCTTGTTGCTTCCCGAAGCCGGGCATTTTGTGCAAGAGCACGGCGAAGTGATCGCCCAAGCTGCTGTGGCGGCTTTCAAGGCATGACCAAGCACATCTACATCTATTCGCCGTCGGGCGGGGTGCGCGACAAAGCTGCTTTCAAACGCGGTTTGGCCCGGTTGAAGTCTCAAGGCCATGCAGTTGAAGTCGATGAAGCGGCGCTTTCAAGTCACCAACGCTTTGCCGGTGACGACGATGCCCGCCTCGTGGCCATTGGCCGCGCCGCTGCCAGCGGTGCCGATGTAGCGCTGATTTCGCGTGGCGGTTATGGCCTAACCCGCCTGTTGCACCGGCTCGATTACAAGGCACTGGCCAAAGCCATCGACGGTGGTACGCAGTTTGTCGGTATGAGTGACTTCACGGCGCTGCAAATGGCCGTGCTGGCCAAAACCGGGCGGCAAACGTGGGCCGGACCGGCTTTGTGCGAAGGGTTTGGCGGGGTGGCGCAGGGCATCGATACCGAAGGCCATGGCGAAGCAAATGGTGCGCCAGACGACATCATGGAAGCCTGTTTTGACGACATGTTGCAAGGGCAGGGCGAGGGGGTCGGTTGGCGCCAGCCGGCCAAAGACATCCGGCTTGGCAAACCCGATTGGGCCATCCACAACGCCACCTTGTGGGGCGGCAATTTGTGTGTGCTCAGCGCCTTGGTCGGCACACCGTTTTTTCCGGCCATCAAAGGCGGAGTTTTGTTCCTGGAAGATGTTGCCGAGCCACCCTACCGCATTGAACGCATGTTGACCCAGTTGCTGCATGCCGGTGTGTTGGCGCAGCAAAAGGCCATTGTGCTGGGGCAATTTACCAACTTCAAACTCAACAGCCACGACCGCGGTTTCCGGCTGGACACAGTGAACCAGTGGTTACGGAATCAGGTCAAAACACCGGTGTTGACCAACCTGCCGTTTGGTCATGTTCCAACCAAAGTGTTGTTGCCGGTCGGTGCCACGGTCGACTTGGCGGTGCAGGGCCGCGACGCACTGATGGCTTGGGGCCATGTTTGAAGGCAACTCGCGAAATTTCAAACAAAACAGTTTTGAAAATGTGAAAAAAGTAACTTGTGCGTCATACGAGCGGGCGCGGGTGCTATAAACTTCGAAGGCTCAACGCAAATCGATCCCGTCACAGGCAGATGACCGGAAACCACTCACTGCACAAGGCATGACCAGACAAACCACTGAAACGACGACCGTAGTGTTTGCCGACCTGATGGGGAGCACGGGACTGTTTGAAGCAACCGGCAACGCCAGTGCCGCGCGTGCGGTTACCCGGTTGACCGACTGGATCAGTGAAATCATTGTGGGCCACGATGGGCGGGTTGTTAAAACCCTGGGTGATGGGGTGTTGGCCGTCTTTGCCGACAACAGCCGCGCCGTAGACGCAGTAGTCGAAATGCAACGGCGCCACCAAAAACACATGGCTGGTGACATCGCCACCATGAAAATGCCAATCCGAATCGGCGTGGCTAATGGCGAAGTTGAAATCGTCGCGGGCGACTGTTTTGGCGATGCCGTCAACGTCGCCGCCCGTTTGAGTGACCTGACCGGTGGGCACCAGATCTGGGCCACCAGTTCGGTGTTGGCTTCCGTTTCAGAATCTCCCGGAGTTCGTTTCAGGCCATTGGGACCTATCAATATTCGGGGCAGGGCAGAGCCCTGCTCTGTGCACCAGGTTGACTGGAAGATTGAGGAAAACAGCGACTTTTTGACGGTTCAGGCCGAGTTTGACACTTTGCAGCCAGTTGGCAGTGACGCTTTGGGGCTTCATCTTCAATTGGCGTGGCTCGACCAGGTGCTGGATTTCAAGACTTTTGATTTTCCGATTCATTTGGGCCGGTCCCAGACCGTCCAGTTTGTCGTAAACGACCCACGGGTTTCAAGGGAGCACGTTCGTATTGAATGGCGCAACGGCGGTTTGGTGCTGGTAGATGTGAGCAGTTATGGCACCTGGATTCGCTTCACCAACGCCAGCACGGATTTGCTGCTCCGGCGCGAAGAATGCGCCTTGCATGGCACCGGTGAAATTGCCTTGGGCGCACCGTTCACCGATTTAAGCGTGCCGACGGTTTTGTTTTCCGTGAAATAGTTGCGAAGGCTGTTGGGCGCCTAACCCGCACGAAGGGTTGGCACGGCCTGCATGGTGCGGCTTCTGGGGCAAGCAGACAGTTGCACCTGTGACTGCATCAATATGACACAAAGGTTTTAAGTAGTTGAATCCCTATACATAACTTAACATAATATACATCGTATAAAGCAAAGTAAGCAAAATAAGCGCAAAAAGCAACTTACTCAAACCCGTGAAACCCGCGATGCATTCAATTCACCACTTCCCGGCAGGCTGTCTACCCCGTATAAAGGCAGCGATGATTTGGGCGGATTCTGAACGGTTATCACGCAGCGCAAAATCCAGCGCTGTAAGTCCCAGCGAATTTTTAATGGTCGGGTCGGCGCCGGCCTCCAAAAGCAATTTAACGGCGGAGGGCGTGCCGTAAAGTGCCGCCATCATCAGCGGTGTGCTCTCATTGGGGGAACTCGCGTCAATGTAAGCATGGTGCTCCAGTAGCAGGTTCATGATGTCCAGGTGCCCCTTGGTGGCGGCGTAATGCAGCGGGGCCCAACCGGGTTTGTTGACATCGGCCCCTTTATCGATGAGCAGTTGAGCCGTGGTGGTTAAACCGCGCAGGGATGCCAACATCAGCGGGCTCTCGTCAGTCGCGTTTCGGGCTTCAATTTCGACTTTGGGCCATTCCGCCAGAACCGCGGCTGTTTTGACGGACTCATCGCGAACGGCCAAAAACAGGCCGTGCAAACCTTTTGGGTCACGGGTATTGACATCAAATCCGCGCTGAAGCAAGGACTGAACTTCCCGGGCATCATCCCGCTTGATGGCCTGAAAAAAATCTTCATACGATCCAGCAAAAACCGGAAAAAATGAAAATAAAACAATAAGATAAGAAATGTATCTAATGTATTGCATTAAGTTAAAAAGTCCGTTGAATAATGCCAACAGTCACGTCAACATCAAGGTCACTTCAGGTCAAACATCGCGCAAAAAGGCACCGCACTCATCAGGCCAACCACTCAAACCACTCCCGAAAAAAGCGTCTCAAAATTCAGGCTGGTTTGGGTGGCAATGGTTTCAACCGGCACCCCACGAAGGTTCGCAATCTGCGCGGCAACAAATGGAACATACGACGGGTTATTAGTCTTTCCGCGGTAAGGCACAGGTGCCAGGTAGGGGCTGTCCGTCTCGATCAACATGCGGTCCAGTGGCACAAAAGCAGCCACGTCGCGTAAATCCTGGGCATTTTTAAACGTCAAAATACCCGAAAAAGAAATATAGAACCCCAAATTCAAAGCAGCCCTGGCCACTTCGGCAGTTTCGGTAAAACAATGAAAAACGCCGCCAACACTGCCAGCCGCTCCGGTCTCGCCCTCCTCCTTCAGAATCGCCAGGGTGTCAACCGAGGCACTTCGGGTGTGGATGACCAATGGTTTTTTCAGTGCTTGCGCGGCCCGTATGTGGGTACGGAAACGATCCCGTTGCCAGGCCATGTCGGCTACAGAACGCCCATTCAGACGGTAATAGTCCAGGCCGGTTTCGCCAATGCCAACAATCCGGGGAAGCGCGCCCAGGCGTAACAAATCAGCCAAGGTGGGTTCTTGCACGCCTTCGTTGTCGGGGTGCACACCGGCTGTCGCCCAGAAATTACTGTGCGCCAAAGCCAGTGCGTGCACGTCGTCAAACTCTTCCAAGGTGGTGCAGATACACAGGGCCCGGTCAACGCGGGCCGCGGCCATGGCGGCCCGAATTTGCGGCAGCTGGCGCTTCAGTTCCGGGTAGGAAAGGTGGCAATGTGAGTCAACAAACACAAATGATCTGCTTTCAGAAATTCAACTGGCATTGGCCAGAAAAAATCAGATCGTTTGAGTGGGGCGATCTGCGGCCAGATGCCCACCCAGCATTTCTTCAATTTTTAGCTTCAGTGCGCGCGATTTTTCATCGCGCGGAAACTGGATGCCCACGCCTTGCGAGCGATTGCCCGAGGCCCGAGCAGGTGTCACCCAAGCCACTTTGCCGGCCACCGGGTAACGCTGCGGATCATCTGGCAGGGTGAGCAACACGTAGACGTCGTCACCCAGTTTGTAATCGCGTGACGTCGGTATAAAGATGCCACCTTCTGCAAACAAAGGGATAAATGCCGCATACAGGGCGGCTTTTTCCTTGATGGCCAGTTGAATGACACTTGGACGGGGCATGATTTCCTTTACAGAGACTCTGAGTTTAATCCCGCAGGCCCAACTGAAACAGTCAAAACGGCCCTATCTGCCTTATTTGCCGTATCTGCCTCAACGGCTTTCACCTGGCCGACCGGCTGGCGACCCGCCCGCCACAGCCATGGCCTGGCGCGCCTGGCTCACCAAGGCCTCTTGCATCAACCCGGCTGAAAACGGGTGCTCCGCAGTTCGCAATTCCTGTGTCAATTCACGTGACCAATGCACGAGCCGGTGCAAACTGGCCTGCGTCATAGGGGGCAGCTCATCGGTGTTGAAATAGCGGGGCACACCACCCACTTTTTGCACCATCAGATCGTGGCATAACTTGTGCAAAGATTTAAGCAGTTCAACCACCGTCCAGTCTTTGATCAAGCCCACATCGCCGCGTTGCATGGCCTTGGGGAACTGGGCCCAACTGGTTACATCATGCCCGGCCAGCCGCCACGCCAGCGCGTCTTGCGGGCGTTGGCCGCTGGCTTTTAACAGGCGTGCTGCCTCGCCTGACTCTTGCCCTTGGCTCACCAGCCAAGTCAAAGACTGCTCAACCGACGGCCAGGCCATGGTGTGGCTCACACAGCGGCTGCGAATGGTGGGCAGCAACTGGTGTGCGGATTCGGTGGCCAGGACGAATTTGACATCCCCTGGCGGCTCTTCCAGTGATTTCAGCAGGGCGTTGGCCGTAACGCCATTCATTCGCTCTGCCGGGTAAACCAACACCGCCTTGCCCCGCCCTCTGGCGCTGGTACGTTGGCAAAACTCGATGCAATCACGCATGGCTTCCACCCGAATTTCCTTGCTGGGTTTGCGCTCCTTGTTGTCGATTTTTTTCTGCGCGTCTTCGGAAAGGGGCCAGCCTTGCGCCAACATGAAAGTCTCAGGCGCCAAGACGAACAGGTCGGCATGGGCAAATACGTCAATCGCATGGCAACTGGTGCAGTGGCCACAGGCGAAGCCGGTTGCCGATGGCTCCTGGGGATGCCCAATTGAGTGTTCACACAGCCAAGCCCGCACCATTTCAAGCGCCAGGTCAAATTGCCCCAAACCCGAAGGCCCTTGCAACAACCAGGCATGGCCACGTTGGCGCAACAAGGCATCGCGCTGGCTGGCGATCCAGGGGGCCGCCTGACGAACTGCAACCGCTGCTTCGCCGCCTGGGTTCATCGCGGCCCGACGTTGGCGGCTGTCATGATGGCCAGCCAGCCCTTGCGCACCATCGCGACCGTGAGGTGTTGCCAGACTTTGTGGCGGGTTTGGCTGGCATCAATTCGCACAAAACGCTGCGGAAATTCTTTGGCCCGGGCGGCGTACCCGGCGGCAACTTGGGCAAAAAACGCCAGCGGCTGGGCTTCAAATTTATCCGGTACGCGGGTGCCGGCCAGACGCTCGGCGGCGATTTGCGGGTGCAAATCGAACCAAACCGTCATGTCAGGCTGGCGAATGACGTGGCCGGCCAGGCCGTCAGGCGATGACGTGCCCTGCACCAGGCGTTCCAGGTAATTTAATGTGGCCAGGTCGAACCCACGCCCGGCGCCCTGGTAGGCAAAGGTGGCGTCGGTGAAACGGTCACACAGCACCACCTCACCGCGCGCCAGCGCGGGCTCGATCAGGGTTTGCAAATGGTCACGCCGGGCTGCAAAAACCAGCAGCGCTTCGGTCATCGGATCCATCGCATCGTTCAGCACCAAAACGCGGAGTTTTTCGGCCAACGGTGTTCCGCCCGGCTCACGGGTGACGGCAACCACCCTGCCCTGTGCCCGAAACAATTCGGCCACGCTTTCGATATGCGTCGATTTGCCAGCCCCGTCGATTCCTTCGAAACTGATGAACAAGCCAAGGGGTGATGCGCTCATGGATACGGGCCGTTATGGCGATGGTTAGAGGGGAAGCCAGGTGGGCGGCAATTTCAGGCTATGGATGGGCTGGGGCCCAGGGTTTGCTGGATCATTGCCCGCGCTGGTATTTGTTCACCGCCCGATTATGGTCGGCAAGTGTCTCGCTGAACTGACTGCTTCCGTCACCCCGCGCAACAAAATACAAGGCTTTGGTCTGCGCGGGTTGCACGGCTGCCAGCAAGGCAGCTTTTCCGGGCATGGCGATGGGTGTTGGCGGCAGTCCGGCGCGGGTGTAGGTGTTCCAGGGCGTATCAGTCTGCAAATCGCGTTTGCGCAGGTTGCCATCATAGGCATCGCCTATTTGCTGCACCACGCCGTAAATCACGGTGGGGTCGGTTTGCAGCAACATGCCAATACGCAAGCGGTTGTTGAAAACCCCGCCGATCAGGGGCCGGTCTGCGCCTTTGCCGGTCTCTTTTTCAATGATGCTGGCCAGCGTCAGGGCCTGCTCCGGCGACTTGAGCGGTATGGTTGCCAGCCGGGTTTGCCAGGCAGCTTGCAGGTGCTTGTCCATCGCATGCATGGCGCGTTTGAGCAAAGCCAGTTCGCCAGAACCTTTGGCGTAGGTGTAGGTATCCGGAAAAAACCGCCCCTCGGCAGGCACACCTGCGCGGCCCAACAAGGCCATGATTTGATCTTGTGGCAGCCCTTCAATGTCGTGTTTGAGGTTTTCCGCCTTACCCAGCGCCGCACGGAACTGCTGGAAGGTCCAGCCCTCCACCAAAGTGATGGCCCGCAAGGCTTCGTCACCCTGCACCAGTTTTTGCAACAGGGTTTTGGGTGTGATGCCGGCCTGCAATTCATAACTGCCGGCCTTGATTTGCCTGGATTGCCCCGACAGGCGAAACCACGCATACAACAGCGCCGGATGGGTTTGCACCCCGGCATCTACCACCACCTGCGCAACGGTGCGCGCCGAACTGCCGGGTTCAATGGCGACATCGACAGTGCCGTCGGTTGCACCTGCCGACCCGGCGTTCAGCCCAAGCGGTTGATACAGCCAGCCAACAGCGCCCAAACCGGCTGCAAGCGAAACGACAACGAGTAAACCCAATAAACGCCGCACAAACTCATGAACCTCAAGGAATTGAATCAATGATGATAATTCAGCCATGTCCGCCCTCACCGAACCCTCCTTCGCCGTTCCCGCAACCCGCACCCTGCTGCTTGAACATCTGGGTGTGATACGCGCTGCAGGTGCCGATGCTGCCGTTTTTTTGCAAGGCCAGCTGACACAAGACGTACTGACCCTGGGGTTGGGCCAATCGCGCCTGGCGGCATTTTGCTCGGCCAAAGGCCGGATGTTGGCTTCGTTTTGGGTGCTCAAACGGATGGATGCCGATGCGCAGCCCGAGTTTTTGCTGGTTTGCAGCCGCGACATCCTGGCGCAAACCCTCAAACGGCTGAGTATGTTTGTGCTGCGTGCCAAGGTGAAGATGACAGACGCAACCGGCGATTTCCGCATTTATGGAGCGGTGGGCCAACCACCCGTAGCCCCGGTTTTGGGTTTTGAGATGATCGCCCTGCCGACGGGTGCAGCATCAGCACCTGATGACGGGGGCGCAGCAGGCCGCTGGCTGGTGGTGGCTTCGCTCCCGTCTGGCGCATCTGCCCCTGCACCAACCGGCCAACCCATGGCCCTTGACCTCTGGCATTGGTTTGACGTGCAAAGTGGTGTCGCCATGATCACCCTACCCACAGTTGACGCGTTTGTGCCGCAGATGCTCAACTATGAATCGGTTGGCGGGGTTAACTTCAAGAAGGGCTGTTACCCCGGCCAAGAAGTGGTGGCACGAAGCCAGTTTCGGGGCACCTTGAAGCGGCGCGCTTACCTAGTTCACGGCGATGCCGCCATGACCGCAGGCGACCCACTGTTCAGCCCACTGGACGCAGACCAAGCCTGTGGCAGCGTGGTGCAAGCCGCACCGGCACCCCAAGGCGGTTATGACGCGGTGGCATCGATGCAGGTGGCTGCCGCCCAAACCGGCGCGTTGACCCTGGGCTCGCCCATCGGTGGCGCTTTGCAGATCATGCCCTTGCCGTATGTTTTGCTGGACGATGTTTGATGCAAGCCGGGTTGACCGCCGGCAGTTGATGCCGGGGCCGCTGGGCAAGCACCCCACCCGGCTCGTTGCGCGATCCGGCTGGCGTTCTGTAAGAGCTTAAAAACTATCTAATTAAATTAAAAATATAAAAATTAATGTATAAATTAAAAATAATTCAGATACATATTTAATAGCTTATTTTTTACTAAATACTTGAACTTTAAGCTTTTTTATAAGAATAATATTTTACAAATATATATTTCACAATTTTGTGGCTTGTATCAGCACTTAAACCAAGGCTTTGGCCATCTCAATGTGGTCAATGCCAGCCTCGACAAACACTTCGCCGTGGGCTGCAAAACCCAGCCGCTGATAAAAACCTTCGGCGCTGCGCTGCGCATGCAAGAGCACCTGGGCATCACCGCGCAAGCGGGCTGCTGCCATGAGCGCCTGCAGCACATCCCGCCCCAAACCATTGCCGCGCAACACGCGGTCTACCGCCATGCGGCCAATCCGGGCGCTTGGAATGCCCTGGGCATCCGGCCGGCTGGGTAACAAGCGCCCCGTGGCAACCGGCAGACCCAGGCGGTTAGACGCCACTGCATGCAGGCTGACGGCATCGTCTTCGTCCCACTCCATGTCTTTGGGGATGGCCTGCTCGTCGATGAAGACCCGAGTTCGCAACTGCCGCGCGCCAGCGCCCATTTCAGCCCAACTGCCGGTTTTGACCGGCGCCATGTTTTCGCCCGCTTCAAAGGCGGCAAACCAGTCGCGCAGCACCTGCGGCACCGGGCGCGAGGTCTGGCTGGCCGGGTCGGCAAATACATACAGCAGCTCACCGCTGATCAAGTGCGAGTCACCTCTGAAGATCTCGCACTGGAACAACATCGATGAGTTGCCCACCCGGGCGCACTTGATGCACACCTCCAGCACGTCGTCGTAGCGAGCCGAGGCGTGGTATTCCACACTTGCTTTTTTGACAAACAGGTCACCTTGTAAGTCCGTCAAAATCGTCTCATAGGGCAGCGCCAGCGCGCGCCAGTAGTCGGCGACGGCGGTGTCAAAGTACATCAAGTAGTGGCCGTTGAAGACGATCTTTTGCAGATCCACCTCAACCCAGCGCACCCGCAGCCGGTGGCGGAACCGAAAATCACGGGCGGACAATTGGGCAGCTGAAGGTGCGCTGGTAGGGCTGGTGGACATAGAACTCTGGGCAATGAATGGAATCAGACGGCAGCCGACAATGCAAAACTGCCCTTTGGATTATTCACCATGCCCCCTGTCCTGCAAAACCTGACCCGTTGGGCCCAACAGCGCCGCGAAATCTTGGGGCTGATGGCGGCGCTGCTGGTCGCGGTGGCGGTTGCCGTCATGTTGGCGCGCCAAGCGGCGCAGGCGCCCCTGCAGGCCGCCATGGCTGTGCCCGCGCCCACTGCGCAAGTCACGGCGCTGGCGGGCGCAGCCAAACCTTCACAGCCAGCCACGGCCACCTTTGCCGGGGGCTGTTTTTGGGGCGTGCAGGCGGTGTTCCAGCACACCCGTGGGGTGCTAAACGCGGTATCGGGCTATGCGGGTGGCGACGCTGCCACCGCAACCTACGCGCAGATTGGTAGCGGGCTTACGGGTCATGCGGAAGCCGTTCAAATCACCTACGACCCCGCCCAGATCAGCTATGCACAACTGCTGCACATCTTCTTTTCGGTTGCGCACGATCCGACAAAAATCAACCGCCAGGGCCCGGATGTCGGCACGCAATACCGCAGCGCGGTGTTTTTCGAATCCGACGAACAGCGCCAGGCGGTCCAGTCTTACATGGCGCAAATCGATGCGGCCAAGGTGTTCAACCGCCCGCTCGCCACAGAAGTGAAAGCCCTGGCTGCTTTCTACCCCGCCGAAGCACACCACCAGAACTACGCATTCCGCAACCCCGAGGCGCCCTACATCGTGGCGCATGATGCCCCCAAAATCGCCGCGCTGCAGAAGCTGTTTGCGTCGCAGTTTCGGCCGCAACCGGTGCTGGCCGTGGGTTATTGATCCACCCCTGGCTTGTGGTGCCAAACCTTGGGTTTCGGCTCCCTATTCAACAACCCATTCTTGGCACTTGATGCCGTCGCTTTCAAGGCAGAATTTAGGCATATGCGGGAGGTAGTGTGAAAGCATGGGTTATTCGTGAACCTGGGGGGCCGGAAAAACTTCGGTTGGAGGACATGCCTGTTCCGGCGCCTCGGCGCGGCTGGGCGCTGATACGGGTCCGCGCGTTCGGATTGAATCGATCGGAGTGGTTTACGCGACGGGGCGACTCGCCGACGGTAAGGTTTCCGCGCGTCCTGGGCATCGAATGTGTCGGTGAAATCGTTGATGCAGGTGGTTTGGACGCCGCGCCCGGAACGACAGTGACCGCCATCATGGGCGGCATGGGCCGTCAATTCGACGGGTCTTACGCCGAGTACGCGCTGGTGCCGCACGGCTGCGTGTTCTCGTTGCACACCCAACTGCCATGGGAGAAGCTGGCGGCATTGCCGGAGATGCTCCAGACCACCCACGGTTCCTTGTACACGGCGCTGGAAATAGACCGCGCCACATCGCTGCTGATTCGCGGAGGCACCTCGTCGATCGGAATGGCTGCGCTGGCATTGGCCAAGCGAGCCGGTCTGCGGGTCGGGACGACAACCCGCGACCCCAACAAGGTGGCCGAGCTCATGGCCGCCGGCGCTGACGAGGTCTGGATTGATCAGGGGGAGCTTGCGCAGCAAATCGTGTCCCGTGCGGGCCAGCCGTATGACAGGGTTCTTGAACTGGTCGGTGCGACCACCCTGCTGGATTCGTTGCGCTGCGTTGGGCGCGGCGGAATCGTTTGCATGACGGGGATACTGGGCGGATCGTGGGTGCTCGATCACTTCCATCCGATGGGCGATGTTCCGACGGCGGTCAAACTCACGTCCTATAGCGGCGAGGCCGCCGATATGACGCCAACGCAACTGCAAAACTACGTCGATCTCGTGGAAACCGGCAAGCTCGATGTCAAAACCGGCCCCGTCTTCAAGTTCGAAGCGCTGGTCCAGGCGCATACGTTGATGGACGAGAACCAGGCAGGCGGAAAAATTGTCGTCCGGGGGTTTGAAGGCACATGACTACGTGCCGCCGACGTTTTGCGTCAGGCTCAGGCACCCTCGATCTTGGCGGTTTGCATCATCTTGCGCCAGACTGGCAACTCGGCCTGAATTTGCGCGGCAAAGGCCTCGGCTGATTTCGGTAGTGGCGCGGCGGAATTTTGTTTTTGCTCAAACAGGGCAATGGTTTCGGGCAACACCAACCAGCGGTTCAACAAGGTATTGAACCGAACCACCAGTTCGGGCGGCATTGAGGCTGGGCCGAACAAGCCATACCAAGGAACGAATCCGACGGGGAACCCTTGTTCACCCAAGGTGGCGACATCCGGCAATTGGGGCAGGCGTTTGTTTGACAAAGCCGCGATTCCGCGGATACGGCCCGCCTTGATGAGCTGAACCGGTGTACCGGAATCAATGGTCGAGACCTGCAGCACGCCGGAAACCACATCGGGCGCGATGGCGGCCACGGTTTTGTAGGGTACATGGTTCAGCGTGATGCCCACTTGCGCCTTGAGCGTTTCCATCACCAAATGGCCGCCCGACCCCACACCCCAGGAGCCGTAGTTGATGCCTGCGCTTTGACTTTTGGCGTAGGCAATCAGCTCTTTGAGGTTGGTTACCGGCAAACTGGCGTTTACCACCAACAGGTTGCCGCCGTCGCCGCCGATCAGCCCAATCGGTTTCAGATCGGTGAGCGTGTCGTGTGAAAGCTTGGCGTTCATCGCCTTGTTGCCCACAATACCAGCGGCGTAAGAAATCAGCAGGTTGTAGCCATCACCCGGTTGGCGCACCACTTGCTCGTGGGCAATCACGGCGTTGGCGCCTGGTTTGTTGTCCACCACCATGGTTTGGCCCAGTTCCTTGCCCATCCATTCAGCCATGGGCCGGGCAAAAATATCGGCCCCGCCGCCAGCGCCGCTGGGCAACACCAGGCGTATCGGGCGCGTGGGCCATGGTGCCTGGGCATAGGCAAAACCCAAAGGAGATGGCAAAAGCGCGCCCCCAATGGTTTGCATGACTCGTCGACGATTGGGTGAGGTGGAAGATGCTGCGGGTTTCATGGGGTGCTCTTGATTGGGATCAGTTCATTCACAATTTGTTCGCTCGCAGGTTCACAAGGCGCGGCTTGATCAACGCGTCAGCCGCTACCACACCCTGCCCTTCTGGCAACACGAACAGGGGGTTGATGTCGATTTCAGCCACTTGGTCTTTCAAGTCTAGGGCCAGCGCGGCCAGCTTGACAAGCGTATCAACCAGCGCATCAACATCGGCTTTGGGGCGGCCACGGGCGCCATCCAGTATCGGAAAAGCCTTGATCTCGCGCACCATATCCATGGCCTCGCTACGGGTGATGGGCAAAATACGGAAGCTCACATCCTTCAGCACCTCGGCAAAAATGCCACCCAGGCCAAACATGATGGCAGGGCCAAACAGCGGATCGTTGTTGACACCCACGATCACTTCGACCCCGCCCGAAACCATGGCCTGCACCAGCACACCTTCCAGCGTGGCATGGGGTGCATAGTGCCGGGTGTTAGCCAGAATATCGGTATAAGCCAAGCGTACTGCCGCCGCATCTGCCAAGCCAATGCGAACGCCGCCCGCCTCGGTCTTGTGGGGTATGTCAGCCGACATGATCTTAAGCGCAACCGGAAAACCCAGTTTTTGCGCTTGCACGACGGCATCGTCAGCGCTGGTGGCGAGCGCTTCCGGGGTTACCGCAATGCCGTAATCGGCCAACACCTGTTTGGCCTGGTATTCGGGCAGATCGGTTTTCTGGGTAGCCATCATCTGTTGGCGTTCGGGCCGGTGGATACGCAGAACCGGTTCAGTGGCAATACGCGCACAGTCCTTTTGGGCCTTGGCAAAACGCCACAAGGCATCCATGCCCAACACGCAGCGCACGGGTGTGTCGTAGCGCGGGACTTGTGCTTCTGCCAGCGCGTCATACCCTTCTTGGGTGGTTGCCTCATTGGCGACCCAGGCCACCAAAATGGGTTTGTCAGTGGTGCGCGCCACTTCTGCCACCCACTGCGCCAATTGAATGCCCACCGGGCCAGACACTGCTGCGAGGCATACCCCCATCATGTCAACCTTCGGGTCGTTCACCACCAGGCGCAACGATTCGATCATGTTCTCCTGCTTGGCTGCAATGTTGCCCGTCAGGTCAATCGGGTTGTTCAAGCCGGCATAGGGCGGCAAAATTTCCTTGAGCCGTGCCAGGGTTGAAGCCGACAGCTCGGGCAAATCAAGGCCCGCGGGTGCGCAGTGGTCGGCCATCAATACGCCCGCTCCACCCGAAAGCGTGACCACAGCAACCCGGTTGCCTTTGGGTTTGCGCGGGGCCAACAGGGCGCGGGCCCGATCCGCCAGTTCATTAACGTCAGCCACTTCAATGATGCCGCTTTGCCGGAAAGCCGCCCGGTACAGGGCCATGGCACCGCCCAGGTTGGCCGTGTGGGATGCAGCTGCGCGGGCACCCGCCTCTGAACTGCCCACCTTCCACAATAAGTAGGGTTTGCCAACGGCCAAGGCCTTGCGGCCGATTTCGACCACCCGATGCGCGTCTTTGAAACCTTCGACGTAGGAGACCACCATGCCAGTGTGTGGGTCGTCCAGATACCAATCAACCAAGTCCAGCGAGGTGGTGGCCGCCTCATTGCCGGTGGACTGATAGTTTTGGAAACCCAGCCCCTGTGCGTTGGCCAGCATCATCACGGTATTGCCCCAGGCCCCGCTTTGGGAGGTCATGCTGATCGGGCCTTTGAGGTAGGTAAAGCCGTAAGGCGCGCCAAAACCCAGGCTAAACCCCTTGCCGACGCTGATCATGCCTTGGCAGTTGGGCCCAATCAGGGTAATGCCGTATTCACGCGCCACGGCCACCAGCTCGGCTTGCGCAGCCTCACCGCTGGCGCCCATCTCGGAAAACCCGGAAGTAATCAGAATCACATGGGTGATGCCCTTGCGGCCACACGCGGTGAGATGGTGGACCACCTGGTCCGCAGCCACCGCAATGAGCGCCACATCCGGCACCTGCGGCAAAGACGCGACATCCGGATAACACAGCCAATCCAGCACCCGCTCATAACGCGGATTCACCGGAAAAACCTGCCCGTCAAACCCCATGTTTTTCAGGTGCAGCAAGGGCTGCCCGCTGGGTTTGGTGGTGGTGGTTGAGGCGCCGATCACGGCGATTGAACGCGCATGAAACATGCGCGAAAAATCAATCGCTGCAGGTTGAACGGCGGCTACCACTGCGGCAGCAGAAATGGGGGGCGATGAGGTCATTCGATGGGTGGAGTCCACGTGTGTAAAAGCGAAAAGGCGGTTTTAAAAACTGCAGGCCGTTTAAAACAATGCATCCTGGGCTTCCGTCAAAAGCCGCTGCATGCGCTGCGCAACGGTTTCGACGGTATTGAAATAACCCACACTCTGGCCTGCCGGCGAGTGCATCAGGGGTTCAATCTGGTGTTCGTCAATGGCGCCCAGCAAGTCACCAATCAGGATGTCTTGCAGCGGCATTTTCAGGGGCCGGGGCGCCGCCGGGGTTTCCCATTCTTCGCTCCAGGCGGTTCTGATCTGGCGCAGTGTTTTGCCACTGTCGGCGCGCGAGATCACCGTATCTTCAATGCCAGCCGCCAACAGTTTTTGAAAAACAGCGTCGGGCAAATGGCTGCGGTATTCTTCTGTCGTGAGCCAGGCGGTTCCCAACCACACGCCTTGCGCGCCCATCGCCATTGCCGCAACGATATGGCGCCCGGTGGCGACCCCGCCAGCCGCCAACACGGGCACACCAGCCGCAGCTGCCATGTCGACAATTTGGGGCAATAACGAAAACGTGCCAATGGTGCCGGTATGGGCGCCTGCGTCATACCCTTGCGCTACCAACGCATCCAGTGGCTTGGCCAAAGCACCACGCGCATGTTTGGGCGAACCCACCAGGGCAATCACCTTTTTGCCGGCCTGCCGGAAGGCTTTCACCATCTCGTCTGGGGCTCCAATGCCGCAGGCCACCACATCGACATCGGATTGAAGAA
This sequence comes from Rhodoferax sp., assembly GCA_031418135.1. Taxonomy (GTDB): domain Bacteria; phylum Pseudomonadota; class Gammaproteobacteria; order Burkholderiales; family Burkholderiaceae_C; genus JANYCG01. The sequence continues at coordinate 17,763 of JANOWY010000252.1, forward strand.
TCGTCTGCACCTGGCGCATGGCCATGTCTTGCGAACGAACGAAACGCGAACGCATGCCCGGCCCGGAACCCTGCGGAATTTGATATTTTTCGTAGAGGGTGCGAACGAAATCGCGGTGGGCTTGCGGCAATTGGGCTTCAATCGCCGCCCGGTTGTCTTGTTCGGGCATGCCCGATGGCAGTACCAGATTCACGCCAAAGGGCCTTTTGCCCACCTGGGCCCTGATCCAGGCCAGGTCCTGCGCAATCTCCTCGGGCGTATGCCGCGTGGCACCCAAAACACCCAAGCCACCTTGGCGAGACACTTCGCTCACCACTTCCCGGCCATGACAAAAGGCGAATATCGGGTTTTGCATGCCCAGGCCGCGAACCAGGGGTGTCATCAAACGTTCGCTCACAGCTTGGCTCATGGCAATGCGCCTGCTTCTGTCTTGATCGGTGGCATCATGGGGCTGCTCATCGGTGTGTTGTAAGGGCTGTCAGCCACCGTCCAGGCTGGTTTGTTTTCCATCCGGAAAATTTGCCGTAAATGAACCTCATCCGGGCCATCGGCAATGCGCATGGCCCGCATATGGGCGTAAATGCTGTGAATCGGGGTGTCATCACTGCCACCCATCGCGCCATAGACCTGCACGGCCCGATCAGCAATGCCTTGCACCATGCGCGGCACCACCACCTTGATGATGGAGACATCGCGCCAGGCCGCGGCGTAGCCATCGCGGTCCAGCAGCCAGGCGGCGCGTTGCACCAGCAATCGGGCCTGCTCCACCTCAATGCGCGATTCGGCTATCCAGCGCTGTACCGTGTCGTAATCGGCCAGGGCACGCCCAAAGGTTTGCCGCTCTGCCGCCCGTGCCATCATCAGTTCGATCAGCACTTCAGCAGAACCCAGGGCCCGCATGCAATGGTGGATACGGGCCGGGCCCAGCCGGGTTTGGGCCACTTTAAAACCCTGGCCTTCTGGCCCCAGCAAGTTCGCACGGGGCACCCGTACCTGGTCAAACTGAATCTCGGAAGCTGCCGAAGACGGATTCAAGAGACCCATGAACCGCAAATCACGCAGGATCGTCAGGCCCGGGGTATCCATGGGAACGATTACCGCGCTGTGCCGCTGATTGCGAGCCGCCGTCAGGTCGGTGGCACCCATCACGATCAGGAATTTGCAACGCGGGTGGGATGCGCCGCTGCAATACCACTTGCGGCCATTCAGAACGTAATCATCACCTTCGCGCCGGATGGAAAACTGCAGATTGGTGGCGTCTGATGACCCAACGTTTGGCTCGGTCATGGCGAAGGCAGACCTGATTTTTCCCTCCAGCAGCGGCTGCAGCCATTGCTTTTTCTGTTCTGCGGTACCTGAATGCTGCAAGGTGATCATGTTGGGCACATCTGGCGCGTGGCAATTGAACACCTCGCTGGCCCAAGGAAGCCGGCCCATGATTTCAGCAACACCGCCAAACGCCAAATTGCTCAACCGCGTGCCCGGCTCATCGGGCGCTAAATCAGCGAGTGCCATATTCCAAAGCCCAAAGCCAAGCGCTTTTGCCCGAAGCCCGTCAAACCAGGGCGGCGACCCCGGCTGTTTGCTGACCCAATGGGCCCATTCGCGATGGCGCGGCAGAAGTTCAGCATCAAAAAACGCTTGTACTTTTTCGCGCAGCACGCGGCTGGTTTCTGATTCTGAAAAATCCATGTTTGCCCCGGAGTCAGCTGGCGCAAGCTCGCTCAAATACCTGCTCAAACGCCCGCCTGCATTGCTTGAAAATGTCATGTGTCTGATATTCAGACGATCAGGTGAATATATTGACAGCTTTCAAATCTCCTGTCAAGATTGCTTTCACCGTGTTTTTGTATTGCCGCCATGCCTTCCCATTCAGTTGAAAAAGACCCCCAGTTTGCCTACACATTGGCGCGTGGATTGCAGGTTCTGCGAGCGTTTGAGGGCACCGGGGCCAGCCTGGGCAACCGGGAAATTGGTGAAATCATCGGTATACCCCGCTCCACCGCCGCCCGCCTCACGCGCACCTTGGGTTTGCTGGGCTATTTGCAATATGACCAGCCCACCCAGCGCTACCGCCTGACGGCTGCGATGTTGACTTTGGCTTACCCGGTGTTGGCTCAATTGCCGGTGCGTCAGGTGGCCAGGCCGCACATGCAGCAACTCGCCAACCAGGTAAAGGGGTCGGTTTCACTGGCGATGCGGGACGGCCTGAAACTGGTTTTGGTGGAAAGCTGCGTGGACCCCAAGGCCGTCACCCGGCCCGACATTGGTGCCGTGCGCGACATGGCCACAACTGCACTGGGTATGGCCTACCTGGCCGGGCTGGCCCCAAAACCACGAGACGCGTTATTGGCACAAATACAGGATCAGGCATCCGCCATATCGAGCAAGGGGCGAAAAACCACGTCTTACGTGATTCAGGCCGAGCTCAAACGCTTTGCCACAGAAGGGTTTTGCCTGGCATTCAACGAGCCCGCCGCCACGGTTGCGGTGGGCGTGCCGTTGCGGCTGCCTGGCGGCATCACCATGAGCTTCAACTGCGTCGTTGCCAATCATTTGGCATCAGCGAAACAAATGCAGCAAGACGCTGGCCCACGCCTGGCCAAATTGGCCCGGGACCTGCAACTATTGATGGGATACACCGAATGACAAACCTGGACGAGCCCAACGAACTTCTCGCTTTCCGGCAGGCCCTGCGGGGCTTTATTGCAGACCATTTGCCGCCCGTGGTGCGTGACAAGGTGCGCCGGGGCGTGCTGCTGACGCCCCAAGAGCTGGAACTGTGGGAGCGCCAATTGGTTGCCAAAGGCTGGTATGTCCCCCACTGGCCCGAGCGTTGGGGTGGGCAGGCCATGTCGCCCCCCTGGCGGATGACCCTGGACGAAGAGCTCGCCCGCAATGATTGCCCCGAAGGCAACACCTTCGGGCCCGAAATGGTCGGTCCGATGCTGATGCAGTTTGGCGACGATGCGCAAAAGGAATTTTTTTTACCCCGCATCGTCAACCTGGAGCATCAATGGTGCCAGGGTTATTCTGAGCCCAATGCGGGTTCTGACCTGGCCTCGCTGCAAACCCGCGCCGTGCCGGATGGCGACGATTACATCGTCAACGGCTCCAAGATCTGGACATCCAGCGGCCACTATGCCGACTGGATGTTTGCCTTGGTTCGAACCGGCGTTGAAGGCAAACCGCAAGAGGGCATTTCATTCTTGCTCATCAACATGAAGAGCCCCGGCATCACGCTCAAGCCGATCATTGGCATCCATGGGTGGCATTTGTTCAACCAGGTGTTTCTGGACGATGTGCGTGTCCCCATGGCCAACCGTGTGGGTGCAGAAAACATGGGCTGGACCATTGCCAAATCAGTGCTGGAGCATGAACGGCTCAAACTGTCTCGCGTGCCCGAATGCCACCGCCGACTGGCCCGATTGAAAGCCTTGTCAGAAAGCCTGAATGAACGCGGCCTGCCCATCGCCCAGCGCGAATGGTTCAAGCTCAAACTGGCCGGGCTGGAAGTGCGCCTGATGGCGCTGGAAGCCAGTGTGTTGCGCTTCAGGCAACAAGCGCTGATGGGTGGCCGCTTGGGGGCTGAAACCGGGCGGCTTAAATTGCGCGGCAGCCAACTGATACAGGCCTTTGAAAATTTGACGGTGGACGTCGCAGGCCCCATGAGCCTGCCCTATGACTACTCCGCGCACCATGAATTAGTGGACAACGCGCCCAGGGCGTGGAATGTTGCTACCACGTCGGCCCGCCGCTTTATGAGCCGGGGCTTCACCATTGCCGGGGGCTCCAGCGAAATTCAGCACAACCAATTGGCCAAACAGGTGTTGGGACTATGAACGCCATGAACTCCATGAACGCATTGAATGAAAACGATGAGGAGCAACGGCTGTTTTTGGAAGCGGCAGACCGCTTTCTGGAACGCAATTCAGTTGCCGGGCCGACGACCGGATTTTCAACCCAGCGCTGGGCGCAGTTTGCAGAAATGGGCTGGTTGGGTTTGGGCCTGCCTGAAGAAATCGGCGGTTTTTTGGGCTTGCGTGAGGCTATGCTGCTGATGGAGAAACTCGGTGCGGCCGGCCTGCGCGAACCGCTGATGGAGAACCTGATTTTGTGTGGGCACTTTCTGGCAAACCATGGCAATGAAGCCCAAAAAGCAATCTGCGCCGAGATGGCGCAAGGCAAAACCCTGCTGGCCTGGGCAGTAGCCGAAACCGCTTCGCGCCATGACTGGGCCGACGGACAAACCGCCCTGGGCAGCACCACACTGCAGTTGACGGGTCAAAAATGTCTGGTCGCTTGTGCAGAGTTCAGCCAGCACGTATTGGTGCTGGCGCGGGAAACCAGTGGGGCTGGCCTGACGGCGATGCTGCTGCCCACGAACCGCAAAGGCATTTCCCAGCGCCACTACCAGACCTACGATGGCCGCGCCTGTTCTGATGTCACGTTCGATCAGGTCCAGGTGTTTCAGGAAGATGTGCTGGGCACCCGCGGCGCGGCCCAACCCTTCATGGAGGCAGCCATGAACTGCGCCTATGTTGCCCTGGCCTGCGAAGCGGCTGGTGCGATGCGCACCGCCTACCAGCTCACGCTGGATTACGCCCGCACGCGCAAGCAGTTTGGCAAGGTGCTGACCGCCAACCAAGCCTACCAGCACGCGTTGGTGGACTTGTACGTGGCGGTAGAAGAAGCCCAGGGGCTGGCGCACCATGCCAGCAACTTGCTGGGCCGGGGTGGAAACCCAACTGAACCCGCACAGAGCAACACAACGGTGGCGCGCTGGGCTTCTGCCGCGAAGGCTTTTGCATCGGCCGATGGCCGCATAGTGGGCGAACAAGCGGTTCAATTGCACGGTGCCATCGGCATGACGGAAGACTACGCTGTGGGGCGGCATTACAAACGGCTGGCAGCCATTGCCAACCATTATGGTGATGCCGATTGGCATTTGCTGCGTATCCGTGAACTTGACAAGCCTGGCAACCCCGAAACATAAGCGCCCACTTACCGCTACCCACGAATCATTCACCATCCGCGACTACCCATCAACCGCTACCCATGAACACACCAAGCAATCCAACCGTAGAACCCGAGATGGTGTTGATCGAGCGCCACGGCCATCGCGCCGACGTGGTGTTGAACCGGCCCGACAAACGTAATGCTCTCATCGTGCCCATGATGGCCCAATTGCGCGACGCTTTTTTGCAACTTGCCCAAGACGACGACGTTCACGCCATCCTGGTGCGGGGCGCAGGGGGTGCCTTTTGTTCCGGCCTCGACCTCAAAACCATCCAGACCGACCCACCGCCGGCCTGGGTACCAGATATGCCACGGGTGTGGCAAGAAGCCAATGTGGCGATGGCATCTTGCCAAAAACCCATGGTGTGCGCCCTGGAAAAATACGCCATCAATGGCGGAGCGCCCATCGCCTTCGCCAGCGACTTCATCGTGGCCGGACAAAGTGCATACATCCTGGTGGGTGAAGTGCAGCGTGGCATGGCAGCACCCAACAATTTGGCCTGGCTGCAGGGCAAATATGGCGAGGCCATCGCACTGCGTTTTGCATTGTTGGGCGAGCCCGTGGCAGCCCCCGACCTGTTGCGCCTGGGTATCGCCCACAGTGTGGCGCCAGACGACGAAGTGGTAGCGCACGCCTCTGCCTTGGCAGACAAGTTGGCCGGGTTCCCCCGTGTCACATCGCAAGGCATCAAACGTGCCATTCGTGCGCTGGGCCATTCAGGTTTGAATGATCCGGCAAGCTGGTTCGCCCGCGCATTGCAGGCCAGCAAAGCCTGAAAAAGCGGGCACTGCCCGCCCACCACCGGCTGGCCCGCGCCCGGCATCAAGCGGTGCGAATCACCGAGATGTGTTCGGTGCCGCTCTCGGGCAGCCAAACCTCGCCCGCCCGCCCCAGTATTTGCCGAATCGTCGCCCCTTCGCGCGGCATCACCAGCGCCGTGAATTTTTCAGTAGCCGGATCAAACCGCAGCATGGCATTGGCCGACCAATCGGTGCACCAAACCTTGTCTGTTTCGTCCACATAGACGGCATACATGCGCGGGTTTTGGCCCGGCGGGTTCCAGGCTTTCCAGCTGTTGGCACCGGTGCCCAAAGACGGGTCATGCATGGAGAGGTTGCCGCTGTTCCATTCGCTCACCCATATCCGGCCCTTGCTGTCGGCCCACACCCGCCGTGCCCCCTGGTTTTTGGTGGGGGGTTCCACCACGCGTGATTCGCCGCTGGCCAGGTCGATTTGCGCAATGAAAGAGCCCGCCAGCGAGCAATACCACACCTCGCCTTTTGGGGTGCTGCAAATGCCGTAAGGCCCACGGCCCTTGGGCGATTCCTTCACCGTCACCACGCCGGTTTTGACAGCCACCTTGCCGGTGTAGCCGCTTTGCCCGGTAAACCACAGGTCGCCGGCACCATCAAATGCGCACGTGTTCAGATTGGCATACGGCGTGCCAGCGGGCAGCGGGTACACCTTAACCTGGCGGCTGGGCCATTCGACCCGCACAATGGCATTCTGGCCCCCATCGGTCAACCAGGCGGCTTTGTCTGGCCCCTGGATCACGCCATGGGGAGAAGAACCGGAGCCCAGTGCGATCAGGTCTGATTTGCCGGTCTTCGGGTCAAACCAACCCAAGTGCCCACTGCGCTGTGCCGAATACCAAACACCGCCATCCGGCGCCGGGGCCAGGTCATGAATACCGGTACGGTTGGGCGTGTTCAACGGCCAGCTTTGCAGGCGCAGCGGCTGCATAGACTGAGCCTGCGCATTTGCGCAGAAGGCACCGGGCAGCCACGAGGCTGCTAGCCCCATCACGATCTGGCGGCGTTTCAAGGAGGTGGCTTCGCGTGTGTCGGTCATGGTTGGCTCCAACTTGAATCCCGGGCAAGTACAAAAACCAGCACGATGATGCCACTTTTGCGACTCACCCGCAGGCTGCACTTTGCAGCCGCTGCCCTAAGGTCAAACCAGCGCTTGCGCCCGGTTGCGTGATTGCAAAACGATATCAGCGTTCAGGCGGTCATTGGCGGCCAAGCGCTGCTGCGCGGCTTCACGTGAGTTGCCGTTGCTGGCCATATGCCGGTTCAGCAGACGCTGCATCGCCAATTTCATTGGCACGTTCAGGTACCAGGCCCGGTCAAACAGGCCTTCCCAGTCGGAGCCCTCGTTCCAACCATGCCCTTCATGCAACAGGTAAAGGCCTTCAACGATGATGAGTTGCACCTCGGGCGGCACCTGAATGGCGCCCGCGACCGGGTCACCTACGCCGTGCTCAAACCCGGGCCACGCCTGGGCTGGATCGGAAGGCGAAGTGGCTGTTTTGATGGCTCGCAGGTTGCGCGCAAACGCGGCTGAGTCAAACGTCCAGGGAGCGCCCCGGCGCATCAGGGCGGCGTGTGGGTCGGCAAACAGGGCCAGTTGTGCGCGGCTGAGGTGAAAACCGTCCATGCCCAGGGCCAACGCCGTGTTGGCCCCGCGTTGGGCATTAACCGCTTGCGCCCATTGGCTGGCCACGGTTGATTTGCCCGAACCAGGCAGCCCGGCCAGCGCCACCACCACCCGCCCGCAAACTCCAGAAGTTTGGGGCGAGGCATCCAGCAGCGCCAGCAGTTCGGACAGCGGATCGGCCAATCGCGCGGGTTTGTCAGCCATTTTGGCCCCCACGTGAGCCACCCCACGCAGGCGCGCCAGTTCAACCTGCTTTTGCCGTTCGGCCAGACTGGCTTTTTCAAGCTCGCTGCGGCTGGCAAAACAGCGTGGGCAACTCACGCCGCGCACAAATTGGGGAGAAGCACGTTCCGCATCCCCCACCGGATGGCGGCACGAGCGGCACAACTCATACGGCCCGGGTTTTAAACCATGCCCCACCGACACCCGCTCGTCAAACACAAAACACTCGCCCTGCCACAGGCTTTGTTCGGCGGGCACTTCCTCCAGATACTTGAGGATGCCGCCCTCCAGATGGTAGACCTCGTCGTAGCCGCGCATTTTGAGGAAAGCGGTGGATTTTTCACACCGAATGCCACCCGTGCAAAACATGGCCACGGCCGGTTTTTTGCCCGGTTTTGCGCCGTGGGCAAGGTCTGCCGTGTGAGCCGAAGCCAGCGCCCCGCCCTGCTCTTGCGCGGCCACCCAATCGGGCAAATCGGCAAACGTCTTCACGCGGGGATCAACCGCACCGGCAAACGTGCCGATATCGACTTCGTAGTCATTGCGGGTGTCCACCAGCACCACATCGCCCCGGCTGACCAGCGCGTTCCAATCCGCAGGCTTGACATACGTGCCCGCCATTACGGTCGGGCTAACGCCCGGCACACCCAAGGTGACAATTTCTTTTTTAACCCGTACTTTCATGCGCAAAAACGGCGCTTCGTCGGCCCAGGCTTCTTTGTGTTGCAGGCCCGCCAATGCCCCTTGCGCAAAGTCAGGCGAGCGCAAAAACGCCAAAACCTCTCGTACACCGGCCTCGGGCCCTGAAATCGTGCCGTTGATGCCCTCGGTGGCCAGCAACAAAGTGCCTTTGACACCGTGGTCATCGCACACCGTTTGCAGCGATTCACGCAAGTTTATGCAACCGGAAAGTGGAATAAATTGATAGAGCGCCGCAGTCAGGAATCGCCTGGTGGTGATGGGGTTGTCATTCGCCAAAGTCATGGGCTGAATTGTCCACCTTTGGGCCTTTGTGGTGGCAGGCAATGTGCCCCGTCGTTGGCGCAGCTCTGCCAAACGGCAAACGGCAAACGGCACACCATCAAATTGACAGCGGCCCTTCCCGTTTCAAGGGAAGGGCCGCATTTCTTCAAAAAGATCGCACAGGC
>JANOWY010000253.1:0-2576 GCA_031418135.1 Rhodoferax sp.
GCCGCGCTGTCGGGGAACATGCGGAAGGTGGTGTTCATCATGATCTGGGCGACGCGCGGGGCGGCCACGTGCAGCAGGCCGACCGAGGTGCCCAGGCGGGTGGCGATCTCAACAGGTTTTTCGACGCAGGCGCGGATGATCATGTCGGCAGCCTCTTCGGGCATCAATAGCGGCATGCTGTCATAAATCTTGGTGGGTGCCGTCATGGGTGTTCGCACCAACGGCATCTTGATGGTGGTGAAGGTAACGCCTTGGTCAGCGTATTCGCACGCGGCGCAGCTTGTCCACGCGTCCAGCGCTGCTTTGCTGGCCACATAGGCGCTGAAGCGCGGCGCGTTGACCAGAACGCTGATGGAGCTGATGTTCACCACATGGCCTTTGCGTTTGGCCACCATGCCGGGCAACAAGCCCATGGTGATGCGCAAGGCACCAAAATAATTGAGCGCCATGGTGCGCTCGAAATCGTGAAAGCGGTCGTAACTTGCCTCGATGGCCCGGCGGATGGAACGCCCTGCGTTGTTGATCAGGAAATCCACGCCGCCGTGGTTTTCTTCCATCTTCTTCACGAAGGCGGCGCAATCGGCCTCGTTGACGATGTCAACCTGATAAGTGAAGACCTGTGCACCTTTTCCGCCCGCAGCTTCAATGGTTTTTTTGGCCTCAGCCAACTGGTCTTCGCCACGTGCGCAGATCACCGTGATGGCGCCGGCTTCGGCAAAACGGCAGGCCGCCGACAAGCCAATGCCCGACGAGCCACCCGTGATGAGCACCACTTTGCCGCCCACGGTGCCCTTCAGGCTGCGGTCAATGAAGAGCGCCGGATCAAGGTTGCGCTCCCAATAATCCCACAACACCCAAGCGTAGTCTTTCAGGTTGGGGCATTCGATGCCGCTGCCTTTGAGTGCTGCATCCAGATCACGCCGGTCGTAACGGGTGGGCCAGTTGACAAACTCAAAAATGTCTTCTGGCAGGCCCAGGTCTTTCATCACCGCGTTGCGCACACGGCGCACCGGGGCCAAGGCCATCATGCCTTTCTTTACGCTTTTGGGGATAAAGCCCAACAGCGCGGCATTGATGAACAAATTCATCTTGGGCGCATGTGCGGCTTTGCTGAAAATATCCAGCACGTCGCCCACGCGGTAACCCATCGGGTCCACCAGGTGGAAGGCCTTGCTCTTGATGTCTTTGCCGTGGCTGATGTGGTCGATGCACTTCACTACAAAATCAACCGGCACGATGTTGATGCGCCCGCCTTCAATGCCAATGCTGGGCATCCATGGCGGCAAAATTTGCCGCATGCGCTGGATCAGTTTGAAGAAGTAATACGGGCCATCGACCTTGTCCATTTCACCGGTGGTGCTGTCGCCCACCACAAAGGCGGGGCGGTACACCGTCCAGGCACCTTTGTACTCTTTGCGAACGATTTTTTCGCTTTCGTGTTTGGTCTTGAAATACGGGTGGTAGTAGTTTTCGGCTTCGTCAAACATGTCTTCGCGGAAAACACCTTCGTAAAGGCCCGCCGCTGCAATGCTGCTTACATGGTGGAAATGCCCGGCATCAATGGCTTTGGCAAAATCGCAGGTGTTGCGGGTACCGTCAATGTTGACAGCGGTTTGGGTGGCTTCATCGGCGCTCAGGTCATACACGGCGGCCAGATGGTAAAAATGGTCAATCTTGCCTTTGAGTGCCTTCACGCTGTCTGCGGCAACGCCCAGTTTTTTGCTGGTCAGATCGCCATATACCGGCACGGCGCGGGCCGCACTCACACCCCAGTATTCGCGCAGCCCAGCCACCTTGTCTTTACTGGCTTCGCGCATCAAGAAGTGCACCACAGCGCCCTTGCGCTCCAACAGTTTTTTGACAAGGCGCTTGCCGATAAAACCTGTGGCACCGGTAACGAAATACTGCATATAAATCTCCAGGGGTTCTGTAACGAAAACAACAATGAAAACAAAAACGAAAACAACACCGAAAGCACTATCAGGCTGATTTTGCTGATACTACCCGACAAGCCCACCTAGCGGAAACCCGATAGGACACTTGACCAAATACCGCCATTGCACGGCACCATCAACCGGCCTTTTCACTGGTGAATGGATGCAATTCAGTGGGCCTGTCGGGGCCGCGACGGGCTTCGCGTTTAGTCGCCAGCCCCTAGAAATTGCCCAACTCGCCGCGTAAAGTGGCGATTGATTCGCTTCACCCAACACCAGGAGACAGACATGGTCACCAAAAAGACAAAATCGGCCCCCGAAAAATCCGGCAGTTTGCATGGCATTCACCTCGGTGGCTCGGTCAAAGATTCAGCCCAGCAAATCTGGCAAGCCGGCCTGGGCGCTTTCACCAAGGCGCAAGCCGAGGGCAACAAGGCCTTTGAAGCACTGGTGAAAGAGGGCGTGGCCATCCAGAAAAAAACCCAGGCCGCAGCCGAAGAAAAAATCTCTGAAGCCACCAGCCGCATGAGCGCCATGGCCGGCGGCATCACCGGCAAAGCCACCGGCCAGTGGGACAAACTGGAAACATATTTGAAGAACGGGTTGCCAAGGCGCTGAACAAGCTGGGTGTTCCCTCCGCCA
>JANOWY010000254.1:0-8556 GCA_031418135.1 Rhodoferax sp.
GGCAACTCACCCACGCGGGCGATGGGCGTGAAATCCTTGATCGGCTCGTAACGCAGTTTGTTGAACAGGCTGGGGTTGGACGAATGCGCGGTGTTGGTGCTCATGAACAGCGTGTAACCGTCGGGTTTGGCCTTGGCAACAAACTCGGCGGCAATCTGGGCACTGGCACCAGGTTTGGGGTCCACCAGCACCGGTTGTTTGAGCCGCTCCGAGAGTTTTTGCGCCACCGTGCGGGCCACCGAGTCGGTGCCGCTGCCCGCCGCGAATGGAATCACCAGGGTAATCGGGCCCGTAGGCCAGGTTTGCGCCGGGGCGGGCAAGGCCAAGCCCAAGCTGGTGGCAACCGCCACCCAGGCAGGAATCATTGCGGTCCATCGTGTCATGTCAAAACTCCTGAAGGCAAAGCCGGGTTGGGAAACGTGGCGGGTCTGGCTTTGACTGTAACCCCAAGCCGGTTTGGAAAGTTGTCCGGCTGATTGCGCTGGGCTTGACCTGCGTCAAACACTTTGGCCAGCCAGCGGTTACGCTGAACCTTTCATCCTTTTGGAGGCTCCATGAAAATCCTGATCGCCGTGGACGGCAGTCCGTTCACCAAAAAAATGCTGGCTTACATGGTTACGCACGATGACCTGTTTTCACCCGCACACGATTACACCTTGTTTACCGCCTGCATGAGCCTGCCGGCACGGGCGACATCGGTGGTGGGCAAAAGCGTCATTGACGACTATCACCGCGAAGAGGCTGAAAAGGTACTGGCACCCACCGTGAAGTTTTTGCTGCGTCATGGCATCAACGCCAAAAGCGAATGGAAAGCCGGCTCCGTCGGAATGGCGATTGCGCAATTTGCTGAAAAGGGCAGGTTTGACTTGGTCATCATGGGTTCACATGGCCACGGTGCCTTGGTCAACCTCTTGATGGGTTCGGTGGCAACCCAGGTGCTGGCGCATTGCAAGGTGCCGGTATTGATGGTGCGCTGAGCGCTCATCAACAGGCGCCCTACTGTCAATAACCGGCGACCAGATCCACCTGATGGGTCAGCGGTTGCCCGGCGCGGTAACGCTCCAGGTTTGCCAAGAACCGCTCGGCAGAGCGCTCAAACATGCGCGATTGCGAACGGCCCGAGAGGTGCATGGTGATGTGTGCGTTGGGCAGGCTCCATAGCTCATGATCGGGTGGCAGGGGCTCAGGCTCGGTCACGTCTAAAAAGGCGTGGGCTATTGTGCCGCTCCTCAAGGCGTGGGCAACCGCCAATTGATCGACCACGCTGCCGCGCGCCACATTGATCAGTGTGGCCGTTTTTTTCATTGCCGCCAGCTCCTTCGCGCCAATCATCTGCGCCGTCTGCGCCGTAGCCGGCACGGCCAAAATGACCCAATCGAATTCACCCAGGCGGGCCTGCCATTGATCGGGGCCCAAAACCGGAACGGCGGCGACGTTGGCATCGGTTTGCGTTGGGCCCACTGTGCGGCGCACCGCCGTTACGTCCACCCCAAACGCCCGCAAGCGCGTGGTCGTCAACTGGCCAATCGCGCCAAAACCCAGCATCAGCGCCCTGCTGCCGGCCAGCTCCATCTTGCCTGGCGCGTCAGGCAGCCATTCGTGCCGCGCCTGGGCCTGCACCACTTCGCGGTAACCCTTGGCAATGGTCAGCATGCCCATTACTACGTATTCGGCAATTGTGAGGGCGTTGATGCCCACCCCGTTGGTCACCCGTACGCCGCGTTCGATCAGCGTCGGCAGCGGAAAGCCGTCCACCCCCGCGTACACCGAGTTCAGCCATTTCAAATCGGTGGCCTGTGTGATGGCCTGGCTCATGGCCAGCTTGTCGGCAAAATCAAGCCAGCCAATTTCTGCGCCCGGCACGATGGCAAAGGCCTCGTCGCGGCTGGCGTACCAGCGCGGCTCCAGCCAATCGGGCAAACGGCCATGCACGTAAGGGCGGATCATGGCGGTCAGGGCGGCGGTAACAACAGGGCGGTTGGCGACAGTCGATTCGGGCATGGTTTTATTCGTTTGGTGTATATCAGTCTAATTCCGTTTCCAGACCAATCGGACCGTAGGCGCACCGACCAAGACAGAGCCCTATAAAGCTGGCAGCCTGTCCGATTGAAATGGAAAAGGAATGAGGTAAGTCTGCCGGGGGACTTGGCCCCGCACGGCATGTTAAGGGATATGGGCGCATCCAGAAATTCAATTGTAGGGATACAGTGCAAGGCGCAATGCGCTAGTATTCAAGTCACTGTTTAACCAATCCTTTGAACGGGCTATGACCATGAAATCGAACACATTCTGGCGGCTGTCTGGCTGTTTGGGCAGGTGGCTCGGGGTCGGCACGCTGGCGACAGCAGGTCTGGTCGCCTTGTTGGGTGCCGTATCGGCACAGGCACAGGTGGTGTTTCCATCCAAAACCGTAACCTTGGTGGTTCCCTTTACGCCCAGCAGTGGCAGCGACATCATCGCCCGCATCATGGCACCCCGGCTGGCGGCGCGCTGGGGCCAACCGGTTGTGGTGGACAACAAACCCGGTGCCAGCGGCAACATTGGTGCGCAATTCACGGTGACAGCGCCGCCCGATGGTCACACTTTGTTGATGGCCATCAACTCCCTGACCATGACACCCGCCGTGTACAAGGTGCTTCCATACGATGCCGTTAGCGACTTCACCGCGATTGTCAAATTGGCTGAGGCGGGCTACGCCTTTGCTGTCCATCCCTCAGTGCCGGCCACCGACATGGCTTCGCTGATGGTCTGGATAAAGAAGAACAGTGGCAAGGTCAACTATGCCAGCCCCGGCAACGGCACACCGCAGCATTTGGCGATGGAGCTTTTCAAGCTGCATTACGGGTTGGATATTCTGCACGTGCCGTACAAAGGCATTTCAGGGGCTTTGGCCGACTTAACTGGCGGGCAAGTGCAAATGATGTTTGCCACCCTGCATTCCCTGCGTCCATTGGAGCAAGGCGGCAAGCTGAAATTTTTGGCTGCTACGGGTCTCACCCGCAACCCTTTGGCGCCAGAGTTGCCGACCTTCAAAGAGCAAGGAATTGACGCCATGGACGGTGTCGATGCCTGGTATGGCGTAATGGGTCCCGCGCGCATGCACGCCGACCTGGCCTTGCGCATCAACCGCGATTTCATCGAGGTGCTGAACCAAGACGAGGTGAAATCGGCCCTGGCCAAACAAGGCCTGTCGATTCGCACCAACACGCCGGCGCAGTTGGCAACCCTGGTCAAAAGTGACCTGGCCCGTTGGGCCAAGGTTGTCAAAGAAGCCCAGATTTCAGCTGACTAGGAGCCCATTGATGCTTTCCAAATTGACCTTGCCTGCCACATTGGCCCTGCTACTGTCCGCCTGTGCCAATGTACCGCCGGAACCGATCGCCATTTCGAAGGGCACGGTGATCGACAACGTAACGATTGTCAACACCCGCGACGGCTCGTTGCAAACCGGTATGGCGGTGGTAGTTGATGGCGGAAAGATCGTCAAAATTGCGGCGGCTGACCACATTCGTACCGTGGGCACTTCTGTAACGGTAGATGCTACTGGCAAATTTTTGGTGCCAGGGTTTCTGGACATGCATGCCCATGCCATGGAGTCGGCAGACCGCCCCGTGACCTACTGGCCATTGATGCTGGCCAACGGCATCACCGGGTTTCGTGAAATGTCGGGTTCGCCCGAACTCCTGGCGCGTGGAAAGTTGCTGCGTCAGCAGATTGCCGAAGGCAAAGTACTGGCACCCGAGCTCTTGATGCAACCAGGCCGCCTGTTGAACCAGGCCCCCGATGGCCGCCGCGCAGTGATTGACAGCAGCGCCGCCGCAAAGGAAGAGGTGGCACAGCAAAAGCAGATGGGTGCAGACTTCATCAAACTGCTGAATGTCAGCCGCGACGTGTTTTTTGCCACTGTGCAAGAGGCCCAATCTCAGGGCCTTAGCGTCGCAGGGCATCTGACGCCCGTTGTCAGCGCCACAGAGGCATCGAATGCCGGTATGCGCGTGATGGAGCATTTGGGTGCCGGTATCATCAATTTGGCGGTCGATTGCACCCAGGACGAGGCCCGTATTCGCCAAACCATGGCCGAGCGTTTTGCTGCACCGCGCGCTGCGCCACCTGGGCCGATTCCCTTGGCCGTGTTGCTGCGCATTTTGGCCAACCCGATTTTGGCGGGACCCATCGACGCCAGCCTGCTGCAAAACGTGCTGGACAGTTTTGACGAAAAAAAGTGCCGCGCCTTGGCCCGCACGTTTGTAAAAAATGGTACCTGGCAAGTGCCTACGCTGATTCGTATTCGCACCATGCAAATGGGCAACGACCCGGTTTTTCGCAATGACCCAAACCTGAAGTACGTGGCACCGCCAGTACGTGCCATGTGGCAAGACGTGGCCGATGAATACACCCGCCGCATACCGGCGGCCGTAGACAAAATCCATCGTGACTTCTACGCCTTGCAACTTCGCCTGGTCAAACTATTTCAGGAGGAAGGCGTGAAGATGCTGGCCGGTGCCGACATGACCGGACAGTGGGACATCCCCGGTTTTAGCTTGCATCAAGAGTTCCGCGAGCTGGCGCTGGCGGGTCTCACGCCCTTGCAGATTCTGCAAATGACGACGCTGAACTCGGCAGAATTTTTGGACCGCAGCGCCACCATGGGCACAGTAGAAGAAGGCAAAAACAGCGACCTGGTGGTGCTCGATGCCAATCCCCTTGAGAACGTACAGAACTTTGAACGTATTCGGGGAGTGATGGTCAAGGGCCGTTACCTGCCCCGCGACACGCTCGACAAAATGAAGGGCGATGTCGCCGCCGCCTACCGCAATTGATCTGAGTGGCTGAGAGTCACTTGCGTTAAGCCTTGCCCAAAAGCTTGAAGGCATTGCCAAAGTAGAGCTTGCGGGCATCGGTCTCGTTGAGACCCAAGTCTTCAACCGACCGGATGCCCTCGCGGATGAACATCGGGCCGCCTTCAGGGTCGAATGGGCAGTCGCTAGCAAAGACCACCTTGTCGGGTCCAAAAAAATCCAGGCCGCACCGCAGTGCCGAGCTGGAGCCGCCCAGCACCGTGTCGCCGTAGAACATTTTGAAGTATTCGATGGGTGGTTTGGAGAGCGACTTGAGCACGTTCACTTCAGCGCCATCGGCGCTGCGGCTACCCATTTGGGCCCATAAAGTTTCGGCACGGCCACCAAAATAGGGCAACATGCCGCCACAGTGATGGGTAATCAGGCGCAGCTCGGGCAGCTTTTCAAGCAGGCCTGAAAACACCATGCGTGCCATGGCCACGCTGGTTTCCACCGGCCAGCCGAGCACTTGCCAAATTTCGTATTTGGACGTTTCTTCGTCCACATAATCTGCCTTTGCGGCCGTACGGGTAGGGTGCATCCAAACGGGCCGCTGGTGGTGTCGCGTGATGCGCTCGAAAATGGGGAATATCTCAGGCCCATCGAGGGGCTTGCCGTTGACACTGGTCAGCACTTGCACGCCTTTGGCCCCCAGCTGGTCGATGGCGTAGTCCATTTCTTCCAGGGCGGCAGTAGGGTTGTTCATCGGCAACGAGGCGACAAAGCCGGGGAATTTGTCGGGCCGGTTGCGGCAAATCTCGGCCATGCCCTGGTTGGCCACTCGGGCATAACCCGGAGACTCTTTGGGCCCGCCAAGCATCTCAGGCGAGGGCACGGCCAAGCTGATGATCTGCTGCACATCGGGCCAGGCATCCAACATATCGGCGCGGGCCTGCATGTCCCACAACATGCGCAAGGAGTTCATGCGCTTGACCATGCCCGGCTCTTTGCCGTGCTGGTTCACCAGCGCCAGATAGGCCGGCGGCATGACGTGGTTGTAGATGTCAATTTTTGGGTTGCTCAAGACTGTTTCCTTCCCCAATGGCGGCCATCCACAACGGTGCCGCAGTGCCCTATTGTGAAACAGTTAAAGTTGCTCAATGCTCACACTCCAACCTGCGCCCACGGTGCCGCCTGTACCCCAGCGGCCTTCATCGTTGCAAGAGCTGATCGATTCGCTTCCCAGCCTTGTGGACTATTTCCGCAACGACACCCTGGCCCCGCACAACCGCAACCGGCCAGGGCCCTCGCCCGTGCCTGCCGAATTCACCAATTGGCGCGACGAGCAGCACGCCTGGCGTGAAACCGCCGTGCTGTTTGACCAGTCACATCACATGCCCGAGTTGTTTCTCAGCGGCCCCGATGCGTTGAAACTGCTCAGCGCCCTAGGCGTCAACAGCTTTGCGGGTTTTGCGCCAGGACGGGCCAAGCAGTTCATCGCTTGCAACCATCAAGGCCAGGTCATTGGCGAATGCCTCATTTATTGCCATGGTTACAACGATTTTGAACTCATCAGTGGCATGCATGCTCAAGACTGGGTGCATTTCAACGCGGTTACAGGAAACCACGACGTGCAAGTGGTGCGCGATTACCAGACTTCTGAAAACACCCATACCCGAACCAAGTTCCGCTATGGCCTGGACGGCCCCAACGCAGAGTCGATTTTTCAAGCTGCGGTGGAAGGCACAGCTCCCGATATTCCGTTTTTTAGAACTGCCAAGGTGCGCATTGCCGGTTGCGAAGTTCTGGCTCTGCGCCATGGCATGGCGGGGCACAAAGGTGTCGAGCTGTCCGGCCCTTACGCACAAGGCCCGGCGGTGCGCGCTGCGCTCTTGGCGGCGGGGCAGGCGCATGGGCTCAAACCCGCTGGCCGTTTGGCTTATTTCAGCACCCCCAGTGAAGGCGGTTGGCTGGCCTACCCTTTGCCTGCGCTATACACTGACCCGCAATTGCGCGCCTTTCGTGAATGGCTGCCCGCCACCAGTTGGGCGGGCAAGGCGCAACTCAGTGGCAGCATGGTCTCGACCAACATTGCCGACTATTACCTCACGCCCTGGGAGCTGGGTGTGGGTCATCTGGTTAAATTTGACCACGAGTTTGTCGGCCGCGACGCGCTTCAGGCCATGCAGACCGACCCGCATCGGCGCAAAGTCACGCTGGTGTGGCACCGCGAAGACGTGGCGACAATCCAAGGCTCGCTGTTGCAGCCGGGGTTGCCTTGCAAATACATCGAACTGCCGGTTGCGTCTTACGGGTTTCCGCAAGCCGACGCGGTGCATAGTTTGGCAGGTCAGCGTATTGGGCTATCGGGCTTTTGCGGCTACAGCGCAAATGAGGCGGCTTTTTTGTCGCTGGCGGTAGTGGACGACGCTTTCAGCACCCCAGGCACAGACGTAACGCTGACCTGGGGCGAACCCGATGGCGGCAGCCACAAGGGCCAGGTCGAACGTCATCGGCAGTTTGAGGTGCGCGCCACGGTGGCGCCAGCGCCCTATGCAGCGGCCGTGCGTGCGATGAAGAAAGCGGCAATCGGCACGTCGACCCCACAATGATTCGAGCGCAATACAAAACATTTGCCCTGATACTGTCCAAGTGCTTCAGCGAGGAATCGCAAACCCTGCTTTAATCTGTTTTCAAGCCGAATTTCAACCATACTTCGCCGCTAAGCCCGCTTGGGGCCCTGTGGCAACTTGCAAGGAACCCGATGATCACCGTTCACCACCTCAATGACTCCCGCTCGCAGCGCGTTTTATGGCTGCTTGAAGAATTGGGGCTAGCCTACGAGATCGTCCATTACCAACGCGACGCCACCACGCGACTGGCACCACCCGAACTGCTGGCAGTGCACCCGCTGGGCAAGTCGCCCGTGATCACCGACGCGGGCCGAACCATTCATGAATCGGGCGCAATTGTGGATTACATCCTGAGACGTTATGGCGGCGGAAAGCTGCGCCCTGATGCCACAACAGCAGATTACGAGGCGCACCAACAATGGCTGCATTACGCCGAAGGTTCCGCCATGTTGCCGTTTTTGCTCAAGTTGTATGTTTCGCGGCTGGGTGAAGCCGGTGCGCCGCTGTCACCTCGCATTGAAAGCGAATTGGCCAACCACCTGGGGTTTGTGAATCAATCTCTCGCTGGTAAAAACTGGCTGGTGTGCGACCACCTGACCGGTGCCGACATCATGATGAGCTTTGTCGGTGAAATTGCCGCCGCCCGAACCAACCGGGCCACGTATCCGAATGTGGAAGCCTGGGTGCATCGTTTTCAGGCGCGTCCGGCCTACTTGCGGGCGCTGGAAAAAGGCGGCACCTATAACTTTGGGCCGGCAATAGCAAAACCCTGAATACTGAAATCGCCCTGAACCGCACCTGACCCGCAGAAAGTTATTGAAATGAACCGAACCCCCGACCTGGCCACACCCGCCACCGCACCATCCGCCGCCCCCGCTACCGTGCCACTCACCATCGACATCGTCTCTGACGTGGTGTGCCCCTGGTGTTTTATTGGCAAACGCAAACTCGAAGCCGCCCTGCAACTGCCTGAAGCCGCCGGTTTGCCGCCGATTCAGATCCGTTGGCACCCGTTTCAGTTGAACCCCGATTTGCCGCAAGAGGGCGTTTCGCGCAAACAATACCTGGAAGACAAGTTTGGCGGGCCGCAACGTGCCGCTGAAATCTATGCCCGTGTCGGTGCGGCAGGCAAAGCCGTGGGGCTG
>JANOWY010000255.1:0-2796 GCA_031418135.1 Rhodoferax sp.
AAGCGATTCGCAAAGCCGTGGAGAGTTTTGACAAAGACCTGAAGGTGCAAATCTGGGGCACTGGCGGCATGAGCCACCAGTTGCAAGGGCCGCGCGCGGGGCTTATCAACCTCGACTGGGACAAACGTTTTATCGACCGCATGATCGACGACCCCGAAGGCCTGGCCAAAATGCCGCACATCGACTACGTGCGCGAAGCCGGCAGCGAAGGCATCGAGCTGGTGATGTGGCTCATCGCCCGAGGCGCCATGAGCGATGTCGATGGTGGCGGCCACGTGGGCAACAAGCCCACGGTTCACCACCGCTTCCACCACGTGCCCGCCAGCAACACCTCGGTTGGCCATCTGATTCTTGAAAACGCCTGAAAGTTAAGCCCATGAAAACCATCAAAGTAGCCTTGGCCGGCGCAGGTGCTTTTGGCATCAAACACATCGACGGAATTCAGAACATCGACGGCGTCGAAGTCGTTTCAGTGATTGGCCGCGAACTCGACAAAACCAAAGAAGTGGCCGCCAAATACGGCATTGGCCACGTGGCCACCGATCTGGCCGACGCGCTGGCCCTGCCCGAGGTCGATGCCGTCATCCTGTGCACACCCACCCAAATGCATGCCGAACAAACGCTGGCCTGTCTGCGCGCGGGCAAACACGTGCAGGTCGAGATCCCCTTGGCCGACACCCTGAAGGGCGCGCAAGACGTGGTGGCCCTGGCCAAAAGCACCGGTCTGGTGGCCATGTGTGGCCACACCCGCCGCTTTAACCCCAGCCACCAGTATGTAAACCAGCGCATCAAGGCGGGCCAATTCAACATCCAACAGATGGACGTGCAAACCTATTTCTTCCGGCGCACCAATATAAACGCGCTGGGCCAGGCCCGTAGCTGGACCGATCATTTGTTGTGGCACCACGCTGCCCACACGGTCGATTTGTTTGCCTACCAGTGCGGCAGCCCCATCGTGAAGGCCAACGCCGTGCAAGGGCCCATTCACCCGGCGCTGGGCATTGCCATGGACATGAGCATTCAGCTGCAAGCCGCCAACGGGGCCATCTGCACCTTGTCCTTAAGCTTCAACAACGACGGCCCCTTGGGCACCTTCTTCCGTTACATCGGTGACACCGCCACCTACCTGGCCCGATACGACGACCTGTTCACCGGCAAGGATGAAAAAATAGACGTGAGCCAGGTGGCAGTGAGCATGAACGGCATCGAACTGCAAGACCGGGAATTTTTCGCCGCCATTCGCGAAGGGCGCGAACCGAACAGCTCAGTGGCGCAGGTTTTTAATTGTTACCAAGTACTTAATAATTTGGAACGACAATTTAATTAGTATTAATAAAATACAATTTTGCTATTTTATAAACAACTAATTGTGCAATTAATGCCTGAACAATCTGCCTAATTGGCTTTTTGATCAATTTGAAATTATAAACTTGATGGAATAGGTAAGCACGTCCATTGCGTGAGCGTAGCGGTGGGGACAACCGAAGCGCCCCTGCATTTGCCAATGCCAGCCAAAACTGGGCGCTCGGGCGTTTGTGCTGTGAGTCGTATCGCAGGCAATCAATCGGATTCGCTGCAGGTTTGAATTCAACGCTCTGTTGGGATTGCCACTTGTTTGGAATTCGGGTTACCTTTTGAGCATTCGCGCCAGAGTGAGCCCAAGGTGGCTGCGTCCGTGTCCCCCGACGCGTCCAACAACCGTTCGCCTTGCGTGCTTTCGCGGGCGCGTCTCCGCCTTGACCTCCCGCACCCGCCCTGGCTGTTGCGCAGCTTCGTGTCAAAGTCAACTGCTCATACGACTAATCCTCAAAATCGAGTGGTAGAAGGCAAATGGCCAAAGCCTGGCGCAAGGCATAGGGCGCCCAATAGTTCGGTCAGGATCATCAGGTTCCCACGCAAAACAATTTGCCGCTCAGGAATCGCACTGCGACCCTAGAATGCGCCGTATTTGTGAACTCGCCAAGCGAGTTGCAGTGTCAGTCAATCGGTTCATCAACTGTTTCGTGGCAGAAAACCTGCCCTTCAATTCAAGAAATTTATGGAACGTCGAATTGCCACCTTCAATGTCAACCCCATCGGCC
This sequence comes from Rhodoferax sp., assembly GCA_031418135.1. Taxonomy (GTDB): domain Bacteria; phylum Pseudomonadota; class Gammaproteobacteria; order Burkholderiales; family Burkholderiaceae_C; genus JANYCG01. Next base: position 2,082 of record JANOWY010000255.1, read on the forward strand.
TGGGCTGCATGAACCTCAACCATGCTTACGGTGCGCCGCCTTCGCCTGAACAAGGCGAGCGGGTGCTGTTGGCGGCACTGGATGCGGGGGTTACCTTGTTTGATACCGCCGCCTTGTATGGCCTGGGCAACAACGAACTGCTGGTGGGCCGGGTGATGAAGCCGCACCGCAACCAATTCATGCTGTGTACCAAGGGCGGCATGGCGGGGGTAGATGTGAACGGCGACGGCAAAAAAGTGCGCGTGATTGACGGCCGGCCTGAAGCCGTGCGGCGCGATTGTGAAAACAGCCTGCGCGCGTTGCAAACCGATGTAATCGATCTGTATTACCTGCACCGCTGGGACAAAAAAGTACCCATTGAAGACAGCGTGGGTGCCATGGCCGACATGGTGACCAAGGGCCACGTGCGGGCGATTGGCCTCTCGGAAGTGTCTGCCGCCACCATCAAAAAAGCCCATGCCGTGCACCCGATTGCCGCCGTGCAAACCGAGTATTCGTTGTGGACCCGCAACCCTGAAATTGCCGTGCTGGAACTGTGCCGCCAGATTGGCGCGGCCTTCGTCGCCTTCAGCCCGGTGGCGCGGGGTTTTCTCACCGATGCGCCGCCGGTTGAAGCCGACATCGCCGCCAGCGACATCCGCAAAACCATGCCGCGTTTTATGGGTGAAAACTATGCGGCCAACCTGAAATTGCTGACGGCCTTCAAGGCGCTGGC
>JANOWY010000256.1:0-4841 GCA_031418135.1 Rhodoferax sp.
TTGATTTTTGATGAAGTCTTTTTGGGGTTTCGTTTGGCCCCTGGTGGGGCGCAGGAATATTTTGGTGTCAAGGCTGATTTGGTCACCTATGGCAAAACCCTGGGCGGCGGCCTGCCTGTGGGCGTGATTTGCGGCCAAGCGGCCTGGATGCGCCGCTTTCGGCCCGATCGGCCCGCAGACATCTGTTTTGCCCGCGGTACGTTCAATGCGCACCCTTATGTGATGGGTGCCATGCGGGTGTTTCTGGACCGCCTGAAAACCCCCGCAGTGCTTGCCTTGTATGACGGGTTGGATGAACGCTGGAATCAGCGCGCTGCACAGTTCAACCGGGCTTTGGCGGCGGCGGATTTGCCGGTGCATGTGGCGAACCTTTCCAGCGTCTGGACGATCACTTTCACGCGGCCCTCGCGCTACAACTGGATGTTTCAGTTCTACTTGCGTTTGCATGGCTTGGCGTTGAGCTGGGTGGGCAGTGGTCGCATGATCTTCAGCCTGAACTACACCGACGCCGATTTTGAGGAGGTGCTGCGGCGATTTGTGGCGGCTGCGCAGCAGATGCAGGTTGACGGCTGGTGGGCAGAAATCGAAGGCCTGACCAACCGCGCCATCAAGCGCGGCATCCTGAAAGAAGCACTGCACCACCGTACCTGATGTCAACGCGGGCCGCTTGCGCAACACTGCAATAGCGGCCATTGCGGCACATTCGGCCCACTCACCCGTGGCGCACGTGGGTCATGGGGTCCATCATTTCGCCGCGTAGCAGGTGCAGGGGGGCTTTGTAATACAGCTTGATATCGTGAAACGGATCGGTGATGATTTTGGTGCCCCAGACCAATGCCGTTGTCAGGTTTTGCTGCACCGTCAGTTGCAGCATTCTGAACACCAGGCCACCGGCACCAATGCCCAGCCAGACATAGGCAACCGTGCGCACATAACCTTCAAACGAGGTGTAGGCGTCAAACAAACCCCACACGGTGGGTTGCAGCCAAACCACCAACGGCGACGCTGCCCAGATGGCCATGAAGACGACTTTGCGGCGCAGGTTGTAACCCACTTTGATGTCTTCTTTGTAGGCGTGGGTTGCCTGGTTCACCTCATCATAGGAATGTGGCTCAAAGAAAAAATGCCCGGCTTGGCGCGTTGTCATCGAAACCAGCCAAGCCAGCAAGGCCGATACGACGGGGTCGATGAAGAGCCAAACATAGGCGGCAACAAAACACAGGGCGCTGACCAAATGCAGGCTTTGGTTAACGCGGTTGTGGTGGTAGTAGCGGTGGTCGTCCCAACGCTGGATTTGAAGTTCCTTGAAGAAAGCGCCCAGGGTTTTTTCCACAGTGTTTCCTTTGATGCGGGTTTGAGAGGTGTTGCACGGCTTAGGCCCAACGGCGTCAGCGATGTGACCGAATGGTGACCTGCGTTGATGAAGGTTTGGTGACGAATTCAAGACAAATCAGTGGCGGGCACGCCAATTGCAAAACTGTCATGTGTTTGCCATGGGAACGTCATCAAACTGTTGCGGTGGCAACCCATCATGCAGGCATGAACCAACCTGAATTCAGCCAACTGGCTTCGCCGCATTTCAACGCCGGGCCACTGGTACCAGCCGGTAAGGGTTTGGCACCCTTTGTCGTCAATGAATTGGCACCGGCTCGGCAACGATGGCGCATTGCCGTCGTCACTGAAACGTATCCGCCTGAAATCAATGGTGTAGCCAACACGGTGGCGAAGGTAGTGGAGGGGTTGCGAGCCCGCGACCATACCGTGCAATTGGTGCGGCCTCGGCAACAGGTTTTGGACAGGCCCGCTTCAACGCTTGATGTCAATTTGATGTTGACGCAGGGCTTGACGATTCCGATGTACAAACACCTTCGCATGGGTTTGCCGTGCAAAAACGCGCTGGTGAAACTGTGGTCTTTGCGCAGACCCGATCTGGTGCACATTGCCACCGAGGGGCCGCTGGGCTGGTCGGCATTGCAGGCCGCCATCAAGCTTCGGTTGCCGGTGTGTTCTGACTTTCGTACCAACTTCCAGGCCTACAGCCAGTTTTACGGCATGGGGTGGCTGCAAAAACCGATCATGGCCTACCTGCGCAAGTTTCACAACGCCTGCCATTGCACCATGGTGCCAACCGATGCCTTGCGCCACCAGCTGGAGTTGTTGGGACTGAAAAACCTGGCCGTCATCGCGCGGGGTGTCGATACCCGGTTGTTTACGCCTGCCAAACGCAATGATGCGCTGCGGCGGCAATGGGGCCTTGAAGCCAAAGACGTAGCGGTGCTGCATGTGGGCCGGCTGGCCCCCGAAAAAAACCTGGCGGCGTTAGCTGCGGCCTACCAGCGCATTCAACAGGTGCAGCCCAGGGCGCGCTTGGTGGTGGTGGGCGACGGGCCTGCGCGGGCGGAGCTTAAGGCCCGTTGCCCGGATGCTTTTTTTGCCGGGTTTCAGTCGGGCGAGGCCTTGGCAAACCACTACGCCAGCAGTGACATGTTCGCCTTCCCCAGTCTGACAGAAACCTACGGCAACGTCGTGCCCGAAGCCATGGCCAGTGGCCTGGCAGTGGTGGCCTTTGACGATGCCGCTGCCGGCCAGTTGATCCGACATCGCGAAAGCGGGGCCCTGGCCAGTCCGGCCGATGCACAGGGATTCGCCATGCTGGCGGCGGAGTTGTCGATTCGGGATGATCTGCGCAAGGCCTGGGGTGCCTGTGCCCGTGTGCAGATGCTGGAGCACGGCTGGGAGGCCGTGTTGCGCGGTATTGAAGCCACCTATGCGTCAACCATGGTGCATGCCAACTCCCCCCAACCTGACTTTTTGCAGCCTTGGGTTCAACCGGGTTGGGTGAATTCAGATTCTTGAACCGACGCGTGCGTTGGGGTGTGCACGGACTGGGTGGTGTTGAGCCCGGCCATGAAGTGGCGTTGCCAGCGAAAGGCTATGCTGCCGTGCATATCGCAGTCCGCACAGCACTGACACTGAAATCCAAAGACGCCACCCCGGCTTTGCGACAATGCGTCACCGCTAGTGTCGAGGCATTGATAAAAACATCAAATTGTAATAATGACAATTATGCGAATAATTTACGCTTATTTTATTCAAAAATACTATTATTTATGTAGCTAATTGCGCATTTAATTCGTTAACATTTTCCAAAAATGGTTTTTTATATTGGTTTATATTAAATATTTTGTCCCTCATGCATCATCCAGCAGCCGCGCCCCATCCATCGATTTACTTCGACTACCACGTCTACCCGTCGGCCCCACAGCCTGTGGGCGATGGGGTGGAACCGGTGGTGGTGGTCGGCGCAGGGCCGGTCGGGCTGACCACGGCGCTGCTGTTGGCCCGGGCCGGGGTACGCTGCGTGGTGCTGGCGGCTGAACGGCAGGTGTGTGAAGGCAGCCGCGCGATAGTCTTTACGCGCCGTTCGCTTGAAATTTTGCAACAAGCCGGCGCACATGCCGTGTTTGAACGCATGGGCCTGCCCTGGACCTGTGGCAACTCGTTTTACCGCGGCGAGCACGTTTTTCGCATGGAAACCGATCACAACCCGCACGACCGCTTCGCCCCGCTGACCAACCTGCAGCAACAGTTTGTCGAACAGGCGCTGATTGAAGCGGCGGCGGCCCAACCGCTGGTGGAAATACGCTGGGGGCACCTGGCCAAAACGGTGCTTCAAAGTGACGACACCCAAGATTGCGCCATGCTGGAAGTTCACACCGACGAGGGCAGCTACGTGCAGGCCGCCCAGTACATCGTGGCCTGCGACGGCGCCAAAAGCCCGATTCGCAGCCAGTTCAGCCGGCAGTACGGCTTGAAGCTCGAAGGCAGCGCCTACGAAGGCCGTTTCGTCATCGCCGACATCCGCATCCAGCTGCCATTGCCCACCGAACGTCTGGCTTTTTTTGATCCGCTCTGGAACCCCGGCAATACCGTGTTGATGCACCGCCAGCCGCTGGACATGTGGCGGGTTGATTACCAACTGCCGCCCGATGAAACGCCCGAGCAGGCGCTCACCCAGGCATCGCTCACCGAACGCATCAACGCGCAGTTGGCGATGATCGGCCATGGCGGCGTGCCATGGGAGCTCGATTGGTGCAGCGTTTATTCAGCCCGCGCCCTCACCCTGCCGCGTTATCGCCACGGTCGGGTCTTGTTCGCGGGTGATGCCGCCCATCTGTTGCCGATTTTTGGCGTGCGCGGGGCCAACACCGGTTTGCAAGACGCACAAAACCTGGCCTGGAAGCTGGCCCACGTAGCTCAGGGCCAGGCACCGTTGGCCCTGCTGGACACTTACTCGTACGAGCGCGTTGCCGCCGCCCGCGAGATCGTGCAAGAGGCCGGCAAAAGCACCCGTTTCATGACACCGCCCACGCGCGGCTTTCGCTTGTTGCGCGACGCTGTGCTGTCGCTCTCGCTCACCCAGGCCTTCGTGCGCCCGCTTTACCACTGGCGCACCTCGCGGGCGCATGCGTACACCGATTCACCGTTGAATTCACCCACCGCCGCCACCCCGCCCACGCAGGCCCCCAGGCTCGATGGCATTGCATTGGGGGAACCCATGGCCAATGTGCGCTTGCGCGACGGCGGATATTTGCTGGATGATTTCCCTGCCGGGTTTTTGGTGCTGATGCTGGATGGCGACACCCGACCCGACCCTGAGGCCAACGCCTTGCTGCAACAGTTCCGCGCCGACGGCCACGCCATCACCGTGCGCCACGAATCAAACGCCGATGTGATCGCCCATTACGGAACCGGGGTCTACCTGATCCGCCCCGACCACCATATCAGCGCCCGCTGGCCGCAACTCAATGTGCACCAGCTGCGCCAAGCCCTGCAAACCG
>JANOWY010000257.1:0-1993 GCA_031418135.1 Rhodoferax sp.
CGTGTTGATGTCTGCTTCCGCTTCCGCGCCAGCGGCCTGGTTTTTGTCCACAGCGGCCTTGTAGGCGTGGGCGCGGTTCAAAATGCCTTTGCCGCAGACGCAGGTTAAAAACCAGGTGAGCTCCGGGATTTCCGGGATGTCGGACTGCCGGTAAAAAGTGACTTTCTCCGGGTTCAGCCCTGCCGCCAACCAGCTCGCGGCGATCTCCAGCGTCGAGCGCTGGATACGCGCTGGTTCGTCAATTTTGATGAGGGCGTGGTAATCGGCCAAAAAATAGAAACTCTCGACATCGCTGCGCAAGCTGGCCTGCACCGAGGGCCGAATGGAGCCCACGTAGTTGCCCAAATGCGGTGTGCCCGAGGTGGTGATGCCGGTTAGAAAACGGGTTAAAGCCATTGAATCAGTTGTCTGATGAAGAAGATGTTTATTTGACCAAATAGGCCAGCGGTGAGAGCAGCAGCCCGAGTACGGTTTCAGTGACCGCCATCACCGGGCGCATCCAGAGCTTGTCGACAATGCCCATTACCACCAGCCCCATCACCACAAAGAAGCCCCAGGGCTCAACGCGTGACACCAGCTCAGCTTGTTTGTACGGCAGCAGCCCGACCAGAATGCGGCCGCCGTCCAGGGGCGGCAGCGGGAACAGATTGAAGGCGAACATCACCAGGTTAACGGTGATACCTGCCTTGCACATGGTGAGAAAAAAGCGCTCGTCCACGCCCACACCAATCAGCAGGTAAAACAGGATGCCCCAGCCCAAAGCCATGGCGAGATTGGCACCCGGCCCGGCCAGCGCCACCCAAACCATGTCGCGCTTGGGGTTGCGCAGGTTGCCAAAACGCACTGGCACGGGTTTGGCATAACCGAACAGAAAAGCGCCTGAAGTTGCGAAATACAACATCAAGGGCATCAGGATGGTGCCCACCGGGTCGATGTGTTTGATGGGGTTGAGCGTGATGCGCCCCAGCGCATAGGCGGTGTTGTCGCCAAAATGCCGGGCAGCGTAGCCGTGCGCGGCCTCGTGCACGGTGATGGCAAACAGTACCGGCAGCGCGTAGATGGCGACGGTTTGAATCAGGTTGGCAATGTCCATAGGTTTGAATTGTCTCAGAGCGCCTTGCGGCGTTTTCAGCAGGAAATTACAGCCCCAGCGCAGCCAGGGAGCCGCGCCCTTCGCGCAGGACCACCGGTGCGCCGTCGCTCCAGTCAATCACCGTGGTGGGCTCCAGCGGGCAGGCACCTGCGTCGAGCACGGCGGCAATATCGTGTTCGTAGCGTTCACGGATCTCGTGCGCGTCGTTCATGGGGTCGGTTTCGGCTTTGGCGATCAGCGTGGTGGCCAGCAGCGGGCCATTGTGCAGGGCCAGCAGTTCTTTCAACACCGTATGATCTGGCACGCGCAGTCCGATGGTTTTGCGCTGCGGATGGCTCACCCGTTTGGGCACCTCTTTGCTGGCCGGCAAAATGAAAGTGTAGGGCCCTGGTGTAGCCGATTTGAGCAAGCGGTATTGCTGGTTGTCTACCTTGGCGTAGTTGGCCAGTTCACTCAAATCCCGGCACAGCAGTGTGAGGTGGTGTTTTTGGTCAACACCCCGGATGCGGCGCAACTGGTCGGCCGCATCTTTGTCGTCCAGGTGGCAGACCAGGGCGTAGCTGGAGTCGGTGGGCACCGCCAGAATGCCGCCTTTTTCCAGCAAGGCAACGGCCTGCTTTAGCAGGCGTGGCTGCGGGTTGTCGGGGTGCAGTTCGAAGTATTGGGCCATGGGTTCGGGGGGCGGGCAGCGTCAGGCTTCGACGGGTTCAGGCACCATGCGTTCAGACAGCCGGGCGCCCCGGGCACGCGCTTCACGCACGGTGAGCCAGGTGCCCAATACGCCGCACAGGGTGATCATCAAAATCCCCGCCAAAGACCACGCATCGGGTATTTGCGCAAACACGATCCAACCACCCAGCATGGCAAACACCACCTGCGCGTACATGTAGGGCGTGAGCA
>JANOWY010000258.1:0-3169 GCA_031418135.1 Rhodoferax sp.
CGGCCCTGGCCGTCCTTGGTTTTGCACAGGGTTTGTGAAATCACCGCTTGCAGCGATTCAGACAACATGGCCCGCACCATTTCTTTTTCGTCGGCCGGGAACACGTCGATGATCCGGTCAATGGTTTTGGCGGCGCTGGAGGTGTGCAGCGTGCCAAACACCAGGTGGCCGGTTTCAGCGGCGGTCATGGCCAGGCGGATGGTCTCCAGGTCACGCATCTCGCCCACCAAAATTGCATCCGGGTCTTCTCGCAATGCAGACTTCAGGGCTGCCGCAAAACTCAGGGTGTGCGGCCCCACTTCGCGCTGGTTCACCAGGCATTTTTTGGATTCGTGCACAAACTCGATCGGGTCTTCAACTGTGAGGATGTGGCCGAACTCGGTTTCGTTCAAGAAGTTCACCATCGCCGCCAGCGTGGTCGATTTGCCGGAGCCCGTGGGGCCAGTCACCAGCACCATGCCGCGCGGCTTCAGGGCCAGGTCTGCAAAAATCTTGGGTGCATTCAGCTGCTCGAGCGACAAAATTTTGCTCGGGATGGTCCGGAACACCGCACCAGCGCCACGCTCGTGGTTGAAGGCATTGACGCGGAAGCGCGCCAGGCCTTCAATTTCAAACGAAAAGTCGATCTCCAGAAATTCCTCGTAGTTTTTGCGCTGGGTGTCGTTCATGATGTCATACACCATGGCGTGCACGGCCTTGTGGTCCAGCGCCTCAACGTTAATACGGCGTACGTCACCGTGCACCCGAATCATGGGTGGCAAACCTGCCGAAAGGTGCAAGTCTGAAGCCTTGTTTTTGACGCTGAACGCGAGCAATTGGGTAATGTCCACAAATTTCCTCTTTCTGGATTTGTTACGCTAGCCCTGTGCAGGTGCAAAAAGCCATGTGTTTCCAATTATGACGATGATTTCAGACAATCTCCAGCGTGTACAGGTGCAGATGCGCACGGCGTGCCAGGCATCTGGGCGTGATTTCGCCAGCGTGCGTTTGCTGGCGGTCTCCAAAACTTTTGGAGCCGATGCAGTGCTCGCAGCCTGGCAAGCCGGTCAAAACGCGTTTGGTGAAAACTACATCCAGGAAGCGGTCGACAAAATCCGGCACCTGCGCGGCCTTGAGGTTGGCATTGAAAACGGGGTGCCGGGTGCCCAGCCGTTGGAGTGGCATTGCATTGGACCGATTCAAAGCAACAAAACGCGCCTGGTTGCCGAACACTTCGACTGGGTGCATTCGGTCGAACGCTTCAAGATTGCCGAGCGCCTGTCTGCACAGCGCCCAGTCGGCATTGCCCCTTTGCAGATCTGCTTGCAGGTCAACGTAGACGGTGGCGAGAACAAATCAGGCGTTTTACCTGCTGAATTGCCCGGCTTGGCGCAGCAAGTCGTTGCGTTGCCGGGACTGACCTTGCGCGGTTTGATGTGTATTCCAGAACCGGCCGCAGATTTTGAGGCGGCAACCCTTCCGTTTTTGGCCGCTAAAACCTTGTTTGAGCAGATGCGGGCGGCTCACCCGTCAGTTGATACCCTCTCAATGGGCATGAGCGCCGACCTGGAGGCGGCCATTCACTGCGGGAGTACGATGGTACGGGTGGGTTCTGCAATTTTTGGCCAACGAGCGGCTCCTTCAGCGCTTGGTCGTGCCCCAGGTCAGGGTTAATACTGCCCGCCGCAATGCGGCAAAGTCTCAAGACTGCACACTTTGTGGCCTGGGTGCTTCAACATGCGTGCCAGAATATTTGCACCATGATTGCCAATTGTGTGCACCTCAAACTGGGTACATCAGCTGCATGAAGCACGTGGCTGCTCGGGTATTCGCGGCTTGGCTGATGCTGCTTGCTGTTTTGGGGTCGGTTTGGGTGCCCATGACCGCGAACGCAGCAACCATGACACGAACCCAACTGCAAAGCGAATTTGGCGCCAGCTACCAGGTGGGTGAGCGCCTCACCGCCCTGCCGGTTTGGCCGGTATACCACGTCGGGCAAACGGCGGCGGGCTACAACGCCTTGTTTGCATACGTGTTTGAAACTGTCGACATCGAACCGGTGGCGGGCTACGGTGGCAAACCCATCAATATTCTGGTGGTGATGAACCCGGTCGGAAAATACCTGGACATTCGCCTGCTCAGCCACAACGAGCCGATTTTTCAGGAGAAATCACGTAACCAATTGCTGGCAGACTTTGCCCTGCAATACAAAGACCTGACCAGCACGCACCAGATTCAGGTGCTCACGCCCAAAGCCAAGCGCGAGTTTGATGACCAGAAGGCCACTTTGCATGGTGTATCGGCGGGCACGGTGTCGGCCATGGCGATGGACCGCACCATCATGGAAGCCGCCGCGCAAGTCGCGTTTGCGCGCTTGGGCGAAGCGCAAGCCGATAAAGGCAGTAAGGGTGAAAGCGCCAAGGCGCGCGCGGCCCAACAGCGCGGCCCCGACGATCAATACGAACGCTTGGGCTTCAACGAGTTGATCGGTTTGAAACTGGTGCAAGGCATCAACCGCACCAACCGGGAGGTTCAGGCCAAATTTGGCGGCACCGCTGCCGAAGGGCAAGATGCCGAGGCGCGCCTGCAACCCATCGGCTGGGCGCAGGACATGATGGCCATGTTGCCCGGATTGCCGCATGTGGGCCGCAATGTGCTGGATGCGCCGGGTTGGCGCGAGGTGCGCGCATTGCGCGAAGCCGGGCATGGTTTGGTGGCCCTGCTCGATGGCAGCCGTTACCCGGTCGTGGGCAGCCAGGAGGCCCCCGCAGGACGCGCCGCCAGGCTGGTGTTGTTGCAAAACGGCAAACGCTTTAACGTGAAATCGGTACCCTACACGCAAGGCCTGCGCGTCAGCGGCCAACGCTCGGGCGTGGGCAGCCACGCGGTGCTGCGCCTGTTTGCCACAGAGCCCAACGCCGGGCTGGATTTGGCCCAACCCATCACGCTGGAATTCAATTTGTCGCGCGCGGCAGCAGAGCCCGGCCAAGCGCGGGTGGAGCAAACCTGGACCCACGTGCTGACGATACCGAATGCCGCCAAATGGAAACCCGTGCGCGAAACCCCAGGCTGGGTGAAGATTTGGGAGCAGCGCCAGGTTGACCTGATTGTTTTGGTGCTGGGGCTTGGCGTGCTGACAGCCGCTTTGGTGGCGCAAAAATGGTTGGCAGCCACAGCCAGCCGACTCACG
>JANOWY010000259.1:0-8761 GCA_031418135.1 Rhodoferax sp.
AAGTTCCGCGAGGTGATGGCATATGCCGATGCGGTAACCGTGTTGCGCAGAGGTAAAGCCGTTCACCACTGCCGGGTGAGCCAAACGACACCCGCCCAGCTGGCTCAGGCGATGATGGGTGACACCATCAATCAAAATGCACCTACCGGCGATCCTGTCGAAGTTGCAGAGCCCGATGCAGGATTTGTTGATGTTGCAAAACAGGAAGCCGCTACCCATTCAGCAACCTATAGCAGCCAACCTGCTTTGCTTGTTGAAGGTTTGACGGCCCTGGGTGACCGCGGTACGTTGGCGTTGCACGGCGTTGGTTTTGCCGTCAATTCCGGCGAAATACTGGGTGTTGCCGGTGTATCGGGCAACGGTCAGCGTGAGCTGGTTGAAGCCTTGGTGGGGCAACGCCCACGCCTTTCGGGCCGGGTAAGCGTGATGGGCGAACCCTATGGCGCAACGCGCGCTGAAAACCGCCGGCTCAAAGTGCGAAGCCTGCCTGAAGAGCCTTTGCAAAGCGCCTGCGTTGCAGACCTGAGTGTGGCTGAAAACATGGCGCTGCGCGATTTTGACCAGCCACCGCTACAGCAGGGCAAACTGCTGCGGTTTCCGGTATGGCGCGCTCGCGCTCGCGAGTGGATCGCTGCCTACGGCATCAAAACCCAGGGTGAAAACGCCCCGATTCGCAGCCTCTCGGGCGGCAACATCCAACGCGCGGTGCTGGCCCGTGAACTGGCGGGTGAGATCAATGTATTGATTGCGGCAAACCCGGTATTTGGATTGGACTTTGCCGCCGTGAAGGAAATCCACGCCCGCTTGCGCGAAGCACGCGCAAAGGGTACCGGCGTCTTGTTGATCAGCGAGGATCTGGACGAATTGCTGGAACTGGCTGACCGCATCCTGGTCATGAGCGAAGGGCGCGTGGTGTTTGAAGTGACCGCCGCTTCAGCTGACCGGCAAATTTTGGGCGCCCACATGGGCGGCGGACATGCATGACGCCCCATCAGTACCTACTTCATTTCACTTGAAACGCGCATGAACCTCGAAGCCCAACCTTTTGAATTCAGTTTTGAGCTAAACCATACCGCGCTGGTCATCATCGACATGCAGCGCGACTTCATTGAGCCAGGTGGTTTTGGCGAAACACTGGGCAATGATGTGTCGCTGCTTTCGGCCATCGTGCCGGCCTGTCAAAACGTGCTGGCGGCCTGGCGACATGCCGGAGGGGCGGTGGTGCACACCCGGGAATCCCACAACGCCAGCTTGAGCGATTGCCCACCCGCCAAACGCAATCGGGGCAATCCCCGGTTGCGAATCGGCGATGCGGGTCCGATGGGACGTATCCTGGTGGCAGGGGAGCCGGGGAACCAAATCATTCCGGCACTGGCGCCGCTGCCGGGTGAAATCGTGATTGACAAACCCGGCAAGGGCGCGTTTTACGCCACCCCATTGCACAACCGCCTGCATCAGCTTCACATCACGCACCTGATTTTCATGGGTGTCACCACCGAAGTGTGTGTCCAGACCTCGATGCGCGAAGCCAATGACCGGGGCTACGACTGCCTCTTGCTGACCGACTGCACGGAAAGTTACTTTCCGCACTTCAAATCAGAAACCATCGCGATGGTTCACGCGCAAGGCGGCATCGTGGGCTGGACGGCACCCAGCCACCGGCTGTTGCAGGCATTGTCCAAGCAGGCGGTCCAAGAACACTGTTAGAGTTCCAGCCGATGCAAACCACCGCCTCTCGCACCACGCCAACCGTCGAACCGGTCGCCCATCGCTCGCGGGCTAACGAGGTGTATGAACAACTCAAGCGTGATGTCGCCGAATTCCGGTTGGTGCCTGGCGACCGATTCACGGAAACAGAAATCAGCGAGCGGCTGGGCGTGTCACGCACACCAGTGCGCCAGGCGTTGTTCCGGCTGCAGCAAGAGGGTTATGTGGAGGTGCTCTTTCGCAGCGGTTGGCGCGTATTGCCGTTTGATTTTGAGCAGTTCGAACAGCTTTACGATCTGCGCATGGTGCTTGAAACCACCGCCGCGCATCGCCTTTGTGAAGACGGCCTGCACCGTGGTGGCCAGGTGGACCGTGCGAAGCTGGATGAATTGGCTGCCATATGGCTGGTGCCGGTACCCCAGCGCAGCAGCGATACGGTTCAGGTTAGCCAGTGGGACGAGGCGTTTCATTGTGCGTTGGTGGCGGCCGCTGGCAATCAGGAAATGGCCCGGGTGCACCGCGACGTGACCGATCGCATCCGGATCATCCGCCGCCTAGACTTCACCAAACAGGCCCGCATCGATGCCACCTACGAAGAACACAGCAAAATTCTAAAAGCGATACAACGCAAGCGGGGCGAACAGGTCGCCATGTTGCTGCGCGCACACATCGAGACCAGCCAAGCCGAAGTACGCAAGATAACCCTGCACCAGGTACACATGGCCCGCCACGGTGGAATCCGCTGAGCAGGCCGCTTTTGCAGCGCTTATCGCCTGATTCTGCGGACTGGGTAAAAGCTATTAAACAGTCAGATATGAACTATTTGTTTTTCACTACATCTGTTTAAATATAAGGGCAAGTTTGTTCAAATGGGAATTGCACAATTAGCTATTTAATTTGTATTAAATTAGATATAAATATATACCAAAAATTTTAAAATTACCGTTTTTTCTGTTTTCTCCAAGCCGCAAAATCATCTTTTGATTGCTGCTCGGTCGGCGGGTACAGGCCCAAAATCGTACGACCATGGTTTTGCACCATGTCGGTTACAAAGTCTTCAAACACCGTCATCTCCACGGCTTCCGTGGCGATCTCATCAGCCAGGTGGGCGGGGATGACGACCACGCCTTCCTGGTCGCCCACGATCACGTCGCCGGGGAAGACGGGCGCATCACCGCAGCCGATGGGCACGTTGATGTCCAGCGCCTGGTGCACGGTGAGGTTGGTGGGTGCGGCGGGGCGGTTGTGGTAGGTGGGGAAAGGCAGTTTGGCCATTTCGGGCGAATCGCGGAAGCCGCCATCTGTCACACAACCGGCCACACCGCGCACCATCAGGCGGCTGATCAAGATCGCCCCGGCCGATGCGGCGCGGGCATCTTTGCGGCTGTCGATCACAAACACCGCGCCGGGCGGGCATTCTTCCACCGCCTTGCGTTGCGGGTGGTTGCGGTCCTGAAACACGCCGATGCCGTTCAGGTCTTCCCGCGCCGGGATGTAACGCAGCGTGAAGGCTTCGCCCACCATGTTGGGCAGGTTGCCGTTGATGGGCCGCACATCCTGGATGTACTGGTTGCGGAAACCTTTTTTGTAAAGCGCCGTGCACAGTGTGGCGGTGCTGACGGTTTTGAGTTGGTCGCGTGTGGCTTGGCTGAGTTTGGACATGGTGGATTTTTCGGTGGAGGAAAGAGGTCAAAAAAGTACGGATTGGCAAAAGCCCTTCGACAAGCTCAGGGCGAACCGGTGCGTGCGGCGGGCAGTTCAACGCCCAGTTTCTGCGCCCAGCCTGCAAGGGATTGCCAAGTAGCTGGGTCGAATGAAATGCCGTTCTGCTGCGCGTCGGCAACGCCGCGCGCCGCCTGGTCGCCAGGCATGCGCACGGGGTTTGCCGCGTTGACTGGTTTGTTGCTGCGGCAACGGTCTGACAAATAGTCCATCTGTTCGGCAAACACGTCGGCACCGGCAAATGCCTCGGGCGAGATGACCTGCACATAGGTGCTGCCGCCCCAACGCGTGGGGCCGTTTTTTCGCCCCTCACCCGACAAGCCTTGCGACAGCGCCTCCACCATCAGCGAAAGGCCGAAGCCTTTGTGGCCGTAGTCTTGCCCGCCCATCAGCTGCAGCGAGCCGCGCGGGGAGGTGTGCTCCAGCACGGCCGGGTCGCGCGTGGGCTGGCCTTGCGCGTCGAGCAACCAGGGGTGCTCAAACTGTTCACCGCGTGCGTGTTTTTGCCGCGTCATCGAGGTGGTGGTGATGGAGGCGCAAATGTCCACCAGCACCGGGTTGGGGCTGCCTGGGTAACCCAGGGCAATGGGGTTGGGCGTCATCAGCGCCTGGGTGCCGCCAAAAGGGGCCACCCGGGCTCCGGCGGGGTCGGAATTGGCAATCAGCGCGATGCAGCCTTGCTCGGTGGCGATATGGCACAACGCGGCCAGGCAGCCAATGTGGTGGTTGCGCCGGATGGCCACTGCCGCCAAGCCGTACTGCCTGGCGCGCGGGATGCAGAGCAAGAGGGCCTGCTCCACCAGCCACAACCCCGGCAGGTAATGGCCGTCCCACAGCGCACTGGTGGCACCGTTGTCTTTGAGCGATTGATAAGAGCCGTTGGTGGCCATCGTGCCCTTGGCCATTTCCGCCAGGTAGGCCGGGGCCTGCGCCAGGCCGTGGGTACGTCGGCCCATGGCATCGGTGCGCACCAATAGCCGCGCCACGGATTGGGCTTTGTCCGCTTCCATGCCGGCCGTTGCAAACAGGCTTTGGGCGAAGGCCTCCAGCGAAGCGATGTCGAAATGGCTCATCTGCAAAACTACCGGATGAAATGCAAGCGGCCGGCGAACCGTTTACACCGTCCCTTCGAGCTCTTTGCCCGCCCGCTGGATCACGCCGGCCCAGCGTTTGCGTTCGCTGGCGATGAAGACTTCCAGTTCGGTCGGGGTGGAGGTCATCACCTCGGCACCGGCGGCCACCATGCGGGCGCGGATGTCAGGGGAACGGATCACGCCGATCAGCGCGGTGGCCAGCTTGGCCACGTGGGCGGCAGGCATGTTGGCCGACACCGCCACCCCCTGGTAAGTGCCGGATTCAAAATCCTTCACACCCTGCTCGGCCAGCGTGGGCACATTGCCGATGAGGGCCATGCGTGTGCGTTTGGAGACACCAATCGTCTTGAGCCGGCCGCTGGCCACGTGCGGCTGGGTGGCCACCATGCCGTTGAGCACCAATTGGGTGGTGCCGGCCACGGTGTCGTTCAGCGCCTGGGCGCCGCCCCGGTAGGGCACATGCTGCCATTTGAGGCCAGTGGCCAGCGCGATCTCCACCACGCCCAGGTGGTTCACCGTGCCGTTGCCGGCCGTGGCCACGTTGATGCGTTTGGTTTTGGAATATTCCACCAGCTCCTTCATGTTGCTGGCCGGCACCGAGGGGTGCACCGCCAGCAGGTGGGGTGAATAGGCCAGCATGGTGACCCCTTTGAGGTCTTTGGGCTGCCAGGTGAGGTCTTGGGCGACCAGATGGGCGATGGCGATGGAGCCCAAGTCGGACAGCAGCATAGTGAGCCCGTCGGTGGCCTGGGCCACAGCCGCCGCGCCCACGTTGCCATTGGCACCGGTGCGGTTCTCGACCACCGCCTGCACACCCAGGGCCTGGCCCAAGGCGGGGGCGATCAGCCGCGCAATGAAATCAGAGGTGCCGCCTGGCGCAAACGGAATGATGATGCGCAATTGCTGGCTGGGCCAGGCGGCTTGGGTCTGGGCGCTGACACCGCTGGCAGCCAGGGTGGCGGCTGCTGTGGTGTGGAGGATGTGGCGGCGTGTGGTCATGGTGCTCCCGGGTTGTTGCTGACGTTGTCTCGGGCTTTCAATAAATCACGGGTTCTGACACAGGTGCACCAAACGACGTTTCAAGGTAATCAAAATCGCAGCCCTGGTCGGCTTGCAGGATGTGCTGGCTGAACATGTAGCCATAGCCGCGCTCGAAACGTTTGGGCGGCGGCACCCAGGCGGCGCGGCGCTGGGCCAGTTCTTCATCACTCACTTGCAGGTGGATGCTGCGGTTGGGCACGTCCACCGTGATGAGGTCGCCGTTTTGCACCAGCGCCAACGGCCCGCCAATGTAAGACTCGGGCGACACATGCAGGATGCAGGCACCGTAGCTGGTGCCGCTCATACGGGCGTCACTGATGCGCATCATGTCACGCACGCCTTGTTTCACCAGCTTGGTGGGGATGGGCACCATGCCCCATTCGGGCATGCCGGGGCCGCCCTGGGGGCCGGCGTTACGCAGGATCATGATGTGGTCTTCGGTCACGTCCAGATCCAGATCGTCCACGGCTTTTTTCAGGCTGGGGTAGTCGTCAAACACCATCGCCGGGCCGGTGTGGTTCAAAAACTTGGCGGCGCATGCGCTGGGTTTGATAACGCAGCCGTTCGGGGCCAAGTTGCCCTTGAGCACCGCCAGCGCGCCTTCTTTGTAAATGGCGTTGGGCAGGGTGCGGATCACGTCGTCGTTGTAGACCTCGGCACCCTCGATGTTCTGGCCCACCGTTTGGCCGGTCACCGTCATCGCGTCCAGGTGCAGCAGATTGCCGGCCTGCAGGCGGCTCATCAGGCCGCGCATGCCACCGGCCTCGAAAAAATCTTCCATCAAATATTTGTCGCCGCTGGGGCGAATGTTGGCGATCACCGGTACCTTGCGGGAGAACGCGTCAAAGTCGTCCAGCGTCAACGCGCACAGCACACCATCGGCCCCCACACCGGCGCGGCGCGAAATCGCCACCAGGTGAATAATGGCATTGGTGCTGCAGCCTTCGGCCATGGCCACGGCCAGGGCGTTTTCAAAATTCTTGCGGGTCAGCATGCGGGCCGGGGTGAGGTCTTCCCACACCATATCCACCACACGGCGGCCACACTGGGTGGCCATGCGCTGGTGGTTGGCATCGACCGCCGGAATGCTGGAGGCGCCCGGCAGCGTCATGCCGATGGCTTCGGCAATGCCCATCATGGTGGCAGCGGTGCCCATGGTCATGCAGGTGCCGGCGCTGCGGGCGATGCTGCTTTCAATCTCGATCCACTGTTTGTCGCTGATATTGCCGGCGCGGCGTTCGTCCCAGTACTTCCAGGCATCGGAACCCGAGCCGAGTTTTTTGCCTTTCCATATTCCGTGCAGCATGGGCCCGGCGGGCAAATAGATACATGGCAGGCCTGCGCTGAATGCGCCCATCAACAAACCGGGGGTGGTTTTGTCGCAACCGCCCATCAGCACCGCGCCGTCCACCGGGTGGCTGCGCAGCAACTCCTCGGCCTCGATGGCCAAGAGGTTGCGGTACATCATGGTGGTCGGTTTGACAAAACTCTCGCTCAACGAGATGGCCGGCAGCTCCAGCGGAAACCCGCCCGCCTGCAACACCCCACGCTTCACCTCTTCGACGCGCTGCTTGAAGTGCGTGTGGCAGGTGTTCGTATCACTCCAGGTGTTGATGATGGCGATCACCGGTTTGCCCACCCAATCGACGTGGTCGTAGCCCATTTGCATGGCGCGCGAGCGGTGGCCAAAGGCGCGCAGGTCATCGGGCGCGAACCAGCGGGCCGAGCGCAGCTGGGCGGCGGTTTTGCGGATGACCGCTGAAGGAGGCTGCGAGGGCACAGCGGACGGCGTTTGGGCAGAAGTGGTCATGTTGAAGGTGAAAGTGTTCCAGGATGCTAACGGGGTTAACCGAGGCACCCGAGACAAGTGCGCAACACGGTTGGGCAGGTCTGGGCACCCGTGAAGGCCAACGGCGACATCGCACGGGAGTGTAGCCTTCACGAGTCAAGTCGTAAAGTTGTCTTACAAATAATCCGGCACCCGAAAAAACCCAACCTCGTTTTCGCTCTGCTGGGCTGCACCAATCAAGCGTGGACTGCCTTGGCCTGTGCACCGATAGGGTGAATGGCCCTACACGGGGGCTTAGGGTAAGCCTTTGTTAGCTGGCATATTTTCTGCTCATAGAATTCTGTATACAGTTTTAAATGACGTTTTAGCAGCCCCTGAACCGGTTGCTGCACCCGTTTGACAGTGGCACCTAACCCCAACCGAGACAAACACTATGAAGCTTCAAAAACGCCAACTTCTTGCCGTCACCGCATGGGCCGTGGCAGGCCTTTTGTCAACGACCGCCCAAGCACAAAACGCGCTGGATGATGTGATGAAGGCCAAAAAAATCACCATCGCCATCCCCACTGATTTCCCGCCTTACGGCTTTGTCGGCACTGACCTGAAACCCCAGGGCTTGGACATCGACATGGCCAACTACATTGCCGCCAAACTGGGCGTGGCGATTGAACTGGCCCCCGTCACCAGCGCCAACCGCATTCCCTATTTGCAGACCAAAAAGGCTGATTTGGTGATCTCCACCCTGGGCAAAAACGCCGAGCGTTTGGCAGTGATTGATTTCACCGCCGCCTATTCACCGTTTTTCCAGGCGGTGTTTGCCGCCAAGGGCCTGAACATCAAAGGTTTTGCAGACCTGACCGGCAAAAGCGTGGCCGTTACCCGGGGCGCGATTGAAGACCAGGAGTTGACCAAGGTGGCCCCGGCGGGTGTGGACATCAAGCGTTTTGAAGACAACAACGCCACCGTGTCGGCCTTTGTGTCGGGCCAGGTGCAACTGGTGGCTACCGGCGCTTCAGTGGCAGGCAACATGATGGCCAAAAACCCGCAACTCAATACCGAATACAAACTGCTGCTGAAAGATTCGCCCAACTTCATCGGTGTGGGCAAAGGCGAAGACAAGCTGCGCCTCAAAGTGAACGAGATCATCGCCGACGGCAAAAAGAGCGGCGACATCGACAAGATGGCCAACAAGTGGCTAGGCCGCCCGGCCGGCGATTTGCCCAACTGATGCCATTTCAAATCATCCGTGCAGGTCGTTGTGCCTCCTTCACGAATGATTTGGAAATGGAATAACGGCTCCCTCGGAAATACCCCCTCGCGCCATCATGCTGATAACCCTTGACTTTGGCGCTGTGCTGGCGCAATGGCCGCTGCTGCTCAAAGGCGTGGCCTGGACGGTCGGGCTCAC
>JANOWY010000260.1:0-21329 GCA_031418135.1 Rhodoferax sp.
CCATTCAGAAATTTTTGACGTAATGACCAACATCCGTGTAAAAGAAAACGAGCCGTTTGACGTGGCGCTGCGCCGCTTCAAGCGCACCATTGAAAAACTGGGTTTGCTCACCGACCTGCGCGCCCGCGAGTTTTACGAAAAGCCCACCGCTGAACGCAAGCGCAAAAAGGCAGCCGCGGTCAAACGCAACTACAAGCGCATCCGCTCGATGCAACTGCCCAAAAAGATGTTCTGACCGGTTAGGCCAACGAACCAAAAGCCCGCTTGCTCAAACTTGCGGGCTTTTTTCATTCGACAGGTGCAGAAAATAATTGGGGTCAGATTCCAATTGATACTTCATCTATTACAAAGTGAATTAATTGGAATCTGACCCCAATTAATTTGGAGAATAGAAATGACACTCAAAGAACAGATCACTGAAGACATGAAAACCGCGATGCGGGCCAAAGACGCCGAGCGCCTGGGCACCATTCGCCTGCTGCTGGCTGCCTGCAAGCAAAAAGAAGTCGACGAACGGGTGGTGCTCGACGACCTGGCAGTGATTGCCATCGTCGACAAACTCATCAAACAACGCAAAGATTCGATTAACGCGTTTACAAGCGCAAGTCGCATGGATCTGGCCGACAAGGAATCTGCCGAGCTGAAGGTACTGGAAGCCTATTTGCCACAACGCATGAGCTCGGATGAGGTGCAGGCCGCCGTTGCTGCCATCGTGAGCCAGTTGGGTTCCGACTTGGGCCGCGCCGTTGGCCCCGCCGACATGGGCAAAGTGATGGGCACTGTTAAAACCCAATTGGCGGGCAAAGCCGACATGGGCCAAGTTTCTGCGGCCGTGAAGGCAGCATTGGCCGGGTAAATCTGCGCTTAAATCAAGGCTACGGGTCGTTATGCAACCGAAAGCCAGGCTTTAAAATGGAGTGAACCGGCCCCGCAAGTTGTTGCGGCCCGTGAGCCCGCCTGCGCTCAGCGCACTTTGACGTTCATAGGTGTTGCGCTCACCACACGCGCCGGGTTCAAGTTGTCGATCAAATCCAGCCTTAAAGTGTAGTCACCCACCGGCGGCTCCAGCCAGACTTCGGTTTGACCATTGACAAAATCCATCTCGGCAGCTTTTGCACCCTTGTCGGACATCGCAGTCAACCTGAAGTGGCCCGTGTCTTTTTCAGCCTGCGCCTGGTGTGCCACCGACAAGCCTGAGGCATGAAACTGCACCCGAAAAGGCCGCTTTTGCTCACCGCTTGCAGTGTTGGCCAGCATCATTTCAACACCCGGTTTCACCAGACTTTTGGGATCAACAGAGTTCTTTTTGGTGACCGTGATACTCAAGGGTTTGCTGTAAACAAAATGCGGAATGTGTTTGTCATCGGCCAACAACAACCGCAGCTTGTAGGTGCCGGGCGCGAGCGTCAGCACGGTTTCCATCTGGCCTTTGCCGAAGTGGATGTACTGGTCGGTAAACGGCAAAGCCTGTTTGAAATCCAGTGGTAAATCGCGGTTTACCAACAAGTGATGATGCCCGGCCTTGCCCCCCACAGCCTTGGAGATGGGGGCCAGCCCCCAACCGCCCGACAAGCCAAATTTGATCAGTCGGGGGGTCTCAATGCTTTCGCCATCACTCAGGTTGGTGAAATAGGCTTCGGGAATCAACCGCGGCAACGCTGCTTGCCAGGGGTGCAGTTCCATCGGGTTGGGGACGATTGCCGCCACACCCTTTTCTGCCGATGCCGCTGGCGCAGCCGGGGTGGCACCCTTGGGCGCCGTTTGAGCCACAGCCACCGCAGCCATCAGGGCCAACGCGCCAGCCATATGCTTGGTCAACGCCGCCATCAACGACTTCGCGGGCGTTCCTTGACGACACAGACTGCGCATACTGGCCCTTTCAATAAAGCTCAGCTACCGGCCACCATCATCCGGTTCACCAACATCGAACCCACCGTTTTGGCACCAAAGTTGTAGGCATCTGAACCCACTGCTTCAATGCCTTTGAGCATGTCTTTCATGTTGCCGGCGATGGTGATTTCATGCACCGGGTAGGCAATTTCGCCATTCTCCACCCAAAACCCGCTGGCACCACGCGAATAATCGCCGGTGACATAGTTCACGCCACTGCCCATCAGCTCGGTCACCAGCAGGCCACGCTGCATGCCGCGAATCATCGCTGCGAGATCATCGGCCGGGCGGGTTTGGCGGGACGTCAACACCAGGTTGTGCGAACCACCGGCATTGCCGGTGGTCTTCATGCCCAGTTTGCGGGCTGAATAACTGCCCAAAAAGTAGCCCTGTACCTTGCCGGCTGACACCACTTTGCGGGCCTGCACACGCACGCCTTCTTCGTCATAAGGCGAGCTGCCTTTGCCACGCCGCACAAACGGGTCTTCATGAATGTCGATGTGTGACGGCCACACTTTTTTACCCAGAGAATCCATCAAAAATGAACTTTTTCGGTAGAGCGAACCACCACTGACAGCTTGCACAAACGCCCCCAACAAGCCAGTGGCCATGGGTGATTCAAACAACACCGGGCATTCGGTGGTGGGGATCTTGCGCGCATTCAAGCGCGACAGCGCCCGTTCAGCTGCATAGCGCCCTATCGCCTGGCCAGAGGCAAGGTCGGCCGCATTGCGCTCCGAGCTGTACCAGCCGTCGCGTTGCATGTCACCGTTTTTACCCGGCGAGGTGGCGATGGGTGAGACCGAAATCGAATGCCGCGAACTGGCATAACCACCCCGGAACCCATGGGTGTGCGCGGTAAAAAAGTGCGACTGTTGGGCTGATACCGCTGCCCCTTCGCTGTTGGTGATGCGCCGGCTGGTTTTGAGCGCGGCGGCTTCGCATTCAAGTGCCAGCTGGGCGGCTTTTTCGCTGGTGAGGGGCTGGCCGTCTATTTCCCAGGGGAAGAACAGATCCAGATCGGTGCGCTGATCAGCCGGCTGCACAATGTCAGCCTCGTCGGGGAGCGCGGCAAACGGGTCTTCGGCGGTGAAGCGGGCAATGTCATAAGCCGCCCGCACGGTTTGTTGGATGGCTTGGTCTGAAAAATCTGATGTGCTGGCATTCCCGCGCCGTTGGCCCAGGTACACGGTGACGCCAAGGGATTTGTCACGGTTGCGTTCGACATTCTCCAGTTCGCCTTTGCGTACCGATACCGACAGGCCACAGCCCTCGGATGCTTCGGCCCCGGCATCGGTCGCACCGAGTTTTTTGGCGTGTTTCAGGGCCTTGTCGGCCAGGCCTTCAAAAAAATCCCGGCTGTAACTGAAGCCCTTTTGCGCCGGGGCATGTATTTCTGAGCTGGATGGAGAAAATGAAGTTGGGGAGGTTTTGGTCATATCGGCGCTTATGATACGTGTGGAAGCGCTTCGGTCCCCGGTCAAGCCTCTTTCAGTGCCATTCGTGGCGCGCATTCCAGCCCCCCTTTCACCGCGACAGAACAGGTTCCCATGGCGAGAAAATTGCTCAAAGGTTATTATGTCAAAGGCCAATTTGTCGCCGAAGGCAGCGAGCTGGATATCGAGCTCAAAAAGGAGCTCAAGGGCACCGACGATCAAAGCCGCACCGACCTCAAGCGCGAAAGCACCGAGCTGCAAAAACTGGGTGAGGCGCTGATGGAGATCAATGCCCCGCGCCTGGCCGCGCTGGTGCTGACGCAAACCGTTTCCGAGAAGCTGGCCGATGCGTTGGCCGAAGCCAAACGCATCACCAACTTTGAAGGCAAACGCCGCCAGATGCAGTTTGTCGGCAAACTGATGCGCGGGCTGAGCGCTGACCACCTGGTGGCCATTCGCCAAGCGGTACAAGACCAACACAGCGGTTCCTCGGCTGATACTCTACGCCTGCACCAGGCCCAGGATTGGCGGGATCGCCTGATCGCCGACGATGCTGCTTTTGAGGCCTGGATCGACACCTTCCCGCAGACTGACACCCAGCAACTGCGCGCCCTGATTCGTCAGGCCCGCAAAGACGCCAAGCCCGAAAAACCGGGGGTGGCAGCACGCCACGGCCGAGCCTTCCGCGAGATTTTCCAGCTCGTCAAAGCCGCGATGGACGATGCCCTTGATCAAGCCCGGGACGAAAACGATGCCTGATACCCCCTTGTCCGATGGCTCCATGACACAACATGTCAGCGATACCGTCAAAATAGGCATCGTCAGTATTTCTGACCGGGCCTCGACGGGTGTGTACGTCGACAAAGGCCTGCCAGCGCTAAAGGAATGGCTGTCCCGTGCCTTGAAAAACCCGATCGAATTTGTCGAAAAACTCATCCCGGATGAACAAGCCGTGATCAGCCAAACCTTGATCGATCTCACCGATGCCCACTGCGCCCTGGTGCTCACCACAGGCGGCACCGGCCCCGCCTTGCGTGACGTAACCCCCGAGGCCACGCTGGCAGTTGCTCACAAGGAGATGCCGGGGTTTGGCGAACAGATGCGCCAGATCAGCCTGGCGTTTGTGCCCACTGCCATCCTCTCGCGCCAAATGGCCGTTGTCCGTGGCCAAACCCTCATCATCAACCTGCCGGGCCAACCCAAAGCGATTCAGGAGACGCTGGAAGGACTGAAAGACGCGCAGGGGCAATCCGTTATTCAAGGCATCTTTGCTGCTGCTCCATATTGCATTGATTTGATCGGCGGGCCCTATTTGGAAACCAACGATGCGGTTTGCAAAGCTTTCAGACCCAAATCGGCACAGCGGGCCACTCCCACGACTTAGCCAGATAGAGCACGACATGACCCTCCTCACCTCGCTGTTTCAGTTCAAGGCCTGGGCCGATGCCCAGTTGTTTGATGCGGTTGAAACGCTGGGGTCTCAAGCCAGTGCCGACGAGCGGCACAACGCCGTGCGTATCCTGAACCATATCCACACCGTCGATAAAATTTTTGTCGGCAACTTGCAGTTGCTTCCCCACGGCCAGAGCGCCACCAATACCGTTGAAACGCCGAGCCTGGCGGATCTGAATTGGGCATCGCAAGAAACCGATGCCTGGTTTGTCAACTACGTGGCGGGCCTTTCAGCCGCTGATTTGGCGCAAGAAATTGCCTTTACCTTCACCGATGGCGACAAAGGCCGCATGACACGCGAAGAGATGCTGATGCACGTCATCACACATGGCAGTGCCCACCGGGGCGCGGTGAGCCGCATCTTGTTCAACCAGGGTGTTACGCCGCCGCGTGATCTGTACACCAAGTTTCTGCACACGAGCCAGCCCGAGCGCAGGGGTTAAAATATTTATTTACCCTGATCATCTAACAAAAATAACCAAAATTGTTGACATTTTTATTGTACAAAAAGCTATCTTTATTATAACAAAAGTGAACAATTATAGTTTTATTTTCCTATAAATTGTGTAATTTTATCCGTTTCTAAGCTGACTTTTAGGGCCGCATCAGCGGGCACGCAGTCCCCCACTTTGCCCCCAGCCGAGAGCTTTTCAATGGCCTGCCACAACAACGCAATCTGCTGGTCTTGGGTGCCCACAGAGTCGATCAGCCCCTTCATGGCCAGCGTTACCGGGTCGTCGTCTTCCTTGGTGATGCCGTAGGCCGAAAACTCTTTGGCCATGGCCGCATCACCGCTGCCGTCAGTCGTTTTGGGCATGATGATGCGTGCCGGAATTCCCACCGCCGTGGCGCCGGCCGGCACCGGCTTGATGACCACCGCATTGGCGCCTATCTTGGCGTTGTCACCCACGGTAAAGCCGCCCATTACCTTGGCACCAGCGCTCACCAGTACATTTTTACCCAGCGTCGGGTGCCGTTTGGCCCCTTTGTACAACGATGTGCCACCCAAAGTAACGCCCTGGTAAATGGTGCAGCCGTCGCCGATTTCAGCGGTTTCGCCCACCACCACACCCATCGCGTGGTCAAAAAACACGCGCTGGCCAATCACTGCGCCGGGGTGGATTTCAATACCGGTCAAAAAGCGTCCGACATGCGAAATAAACCGCCCCAGCCATTTGAAGCCATGCGTCCAGGCCCAATGTGCCCGCCGATGCAACAACAGCGCGTGCAGGCCGGGGTAACACGTGAGCACCTCCCACGTGCTGCGTGCAGCAGGGTCGCGGTCTAGGATGGTCTGGATGTCGGATTGGAGGCGGGCGAACATGGGTTGAATTCCGTCTGGGGGTAGCAGTCTAGGGCTTAGCACGTGCCACTGCTTCCAGCACCGCTTTGGCAACACCACGCAGGATGTGGACTTCTTCCTTTGCCAGTGACGCGCGGTTGAAAAGCTGATTGAGCCGGGGCATGAGTTTTTTGGGGGAGGCTGGATCCAGGAAGTTGATGCCGATCAGCGCTTCTTCAAGGTGGCCCAATAGGCCGCTGACTTCTTTGGCATCGGCCAGCGCAGCGGGTGGCGGGCCAGGTGTTGGGCCAGATGCCGCCGTTGAAAGAGGCCTGAAGCCGCCCATGGCTAGCCGCCACTCGTAAGCGATCACTTGCAGTGCAGCTGCCAGGTTTAGCGAGCCAAATTGCGGGTTGGTCGGGATTTGCAGCGCAACGTGGCAGCGGTACACGTCGTCATTGGTCATGCCAAACCGTTCGGAGCCGAACAGGAACGCCACGCCCTCAACCACGGGAAACGTCTCAGGCTCAGTGTGGTTGCCCGCTTTTTCATGGAAACGATACGCGTCAGCCCCAGCGCCTGCGCTGATGGCAGGCCCGGTAGCTGGTTGGTACACCTGTTCCCGGGGGTGTACCTGTTGCATCAGCAACTCAAAATGCACGCGTGGCGAGCGGGTTGGCGGCCCAAAATCGCGGGGTGTCATGGCGGTGGCGCACAGGTGGGTCATGCCATCCAGCGCTTCATCCAGCGTGGCCACAATTTTGGCGTTGTTCAACACGTCCAAAGCCCCGCTGGCGCGCTGAATCGTCTCTTCTCGGCGCAACACATTGGCCCAACGCGGCGCCACCAGCACCAGATCATCAAAACCCATCACCTTCATGGCGCGCGCAGCCGCCCCGACATTGCCGGCGTGGCTGGTGTTTAACAAGATGAATCGGGTCTTCAAGGGCTGTTCAATGGCGTGACGGTAAAATTGCGCCTATTGTCGCTGTCGGCATCGCCCGGCCTCACAACGTTTTGTTGCGACGCTCATTCCAGAAAAATCCAAATGTCTTCCCCCAACCTCCATCCCATGGTCAACGTGGCCGTCAAGGCCGCCCGCGAAGCCGGCAAAATCATCAATCGTGCTGCGCTGGACATCGAAGCCGTTCGCATCACCCAAAAACAGGTGAACGATTTTGTGACCGACGTTGACAAAGCCTCCGAAGCCGCCATCATCGAAACCCTGCTCACGGCTTATCCTGGCCACGGCATCCTGGCGGAAGAATCGGGCCAGGAACATGGTGCCAAAGACTCGGATTACGTCTGGATCATCGACCCGCTGGATGGCACCACCAACTTCATCCACGGCCTGCCCGTGTATTGCGTCAGCATTGCGCTGGCCGTCAAGGGCAAGGTCGAGCAAGCAGTTGTATATGACCCCACCCGCAATGACCTGTTCACCGCCACCAAGGGACGGGGCGCTTTTTTGAATGACCGGCGCATTCGGGTCTCCAAACGCACCCGGCTGGCTGAATGCCTGATCTCTACCGGGTTTCCGTTTCGCCCCGGTGACGACTTCCAAACCTATTTGGCCATGATGGCCGAAGTGATGCCGCGCTGCGCCGGTCTGCGCCGCCCCGGTGCTGCTGCGCTTGATTTGGCCTATGTGGCAGCAGGTTTCACCGACGGCTTTTTTGAAGCGGGCTTGCAACCCTGGGACATGGCCGCGGGCTCACTGCTGGTCACCGAAGCCGGTGGTTTGGTGGGTAACTTCACCGGTGAAGCAACCTACATGGAACACAAGGAATGTCTGGCGGGCAGCCCCAAGGTTTACGCCCAGTTGGTGCAGGTGTTGGGCAAATACAGCAAGTTTGCCGGTCTGGCTGCCAAGGGCGACGCGCTGGCGGTGAAAGCAGAAGTGACCGAGATCAAAAAACGAGCCACCTTGGCGCAACGCCGATAGTCAGCGTAACCGCAGCTTTTTTTAAAGCGTCCCTTGGTACGTGGCGGCAAAGCCAGATGCCACGTCGTCCAGCGGTATGTCGTCGATTTCGACCGGACGTCCAAAGTTGTAGCCCTGGAAAGACAAACAGCCATTGGCAGTCAGAAAGTCGCGCTGGCCATTGTTCTCAACCCCTTCTGCAACCACGTCCAGCCCCAAACTGATGGCCAAGGCCACGATGGTGCGGGCAATGGCGGCGTCGTTGCTGTCGGTCAGCACGTCGCGTACAAACGACTGGTCAATCTTGAGCTCATCCAATGGCAGCCGCTTGAGGTAAGACAGTGACGAATAACCGGTACCAAAATCATCCAGTGCAAACCGCACGCCTTGCGCACGTAGCACCGTCATTTTGGTGATGGCATCGTTGATATCGTCAACCAACAGGCTTTCTGTGAGTTCCAGCTTGAGCAGGTTCGGGTTAGCGCCAGATTCGCGCACCACACTCAAAATGCGTTGGACAAAATCGCTTTGCCGAAATTCCCGTGCGCTGACGTTCACCGCAATGCTCAGTTGCCTGGCCTGCGGATGGCGTTGCCATGCAACCAGCTGTTTACACACGGTTTTAAGCACCCACTGGCCCAAAATCAAAATCAGCCCGGTTTGTTCCGCCACCGGTATGAAGTCATTCGGAGGCACCAGCCCGCGCACCGGGTGCTGCCAGCGAACCAGGGCCTCCAGGCCGGTGGTGCGCCCCTCGCGGTTCACCACCGGCTGGTAGTGCAGCACCAGTTCGCCGCGTTCCATGCCCAAGCGCAATTCGGTTTCAAGCGCGGCGCGGGCGGCCACAGCGGCCTGCATCTCTGGGTCAAAAAAGCGCAAGGTGTTGCGCCCGGCAGCCTTGGCCTGGTACATCGCCAGATCAGCCCGCTTGAGTAACTCTTCGATGGTGTCGCTTTTGCCGTTGAACAATGTGATGCCAACGCTGGGTGTGCTGTAGTAGGACTTGCCTTTCAAATCAAATGGCAGGTTAAGGGTGGTGAGAATTTTGTTCGCCACCATGCCGGCCTGTTCAATCGCCGCCTGGATGTTGCCGTCCAGGTCTTCCAGCATCACCACAAACTCGTCTCCACCAAAACGCGCCACGGTGTCGCCTTGCCGCACGCAGGTGGTGAGCCGGTTGGCTACTTTCTCCAGCAACACGTCACCGACATCATGGCCCTGGGTGTCATTCAGGTCCTTGAAATTGTCCAGATCCAGAAACAAGACAGCTCCGTGCCGGTGGCTGCGGGCATTACCGATAAGTGACTGTCCCAGGCGGTCCAGCAACAAGCGACGGTTGGGCAAGCCGGTCAGGGTGTCATAAAACGCGAGGCGCTGCGCTTCATCCTCACGCCGCTTGTGCTCGCTGATGTCGCGCCCGACCCCCCGGTAACCGCAAAACTCACCCTCCGCATCAAACATCGGCATGCCGCTGACCGACATCCAGAAGGTCCGGCCATTGGCATCGATGCGCTGATATTCGAAATCTCGGAACACCTGGTGCGCCTGGACGCATCGGCGGTGCTCCTCCCATTGCTCGGCGGTAACACCCAAAATGCCTGAATCCCAGCGGGTTTTGCCAATATAACTTTCTGTGACTACTCCCCTGGAGAGGAAGTTATCGCCGACCACGTTGACAAAACGGTGCTGTGCGTCCTGCTCCCAGTACCAGTCTGACGACAGCTCCGTCAGGTCACGAAAGCGGGATTCACTTTTGTGCAGCGCGGCTTGCGCCTCTACAAAATGCGTCACATCGGCGAAGGTGCGCACCACGCCGCCATCTGCCAGGGGTGTGGTTTTGATTTCAAGCGTACGGCCACTGCGGGTCTTGCGCAGGTATTGTTCGGGCCCGCCGTTGACCGAATCTGATGCAATCAGGGGCCGGGCGGCGGTTTCAACGTAGGAAAATTGAGCACCAAAATCACCCCGACCGCGCTGAAATTCAAGCAACGCTGTGCCATCGGTAAAACTGTCCATGGTGGCTTGGTCAATATCCAGCAGTTCAAGCAGCCGCTGGTTGTATTGGGTGATGCGGGTTTCGGCATCCAGACGCAACATGCCTTGCGACATGTTGTTCAACGCAATTTGCAATCCGCTGGTCTTGTCAACCATTTGTGCCCGGGTTTGCTCTAGTTCATCAAACTCAAGTTTGCGCTTGGTGATGTCCGCGAATGACCCGTACCAGACTGTAGAACCATCCTCCTGGCGTTCAGGCACGGCATCGCCAAGCAACCACCGCAATTCGCCCGAAGGCAAATTGACGCGAAACCGAAGTTGCCACGGTAGAAGAGTTTGGTACGACTCACGAATGGCCTGATTCATGGCCTCGACGTCGTCTTGATGCACGCGCTCCAGCGCGATGGTGCTGTCGCAGATGACATCTTGCGCGTTCACGCCAAACAGCTGACTCATGGCCTGGGATATGTACGGAAAATGGCCTGAGCCATCGCGCCGGATCCGGAACTGAAACAAGATCACCGGTGCACAACGCGTTAGTTTTTCAATGAAATCAAGTTTTTCACGCGATTCCTTCGCGTCAAAGGGTTCACCCGTCGTGTCGTGCATGAAACCCAGCAAATGAATTTGCTGGTTCGCTTCAAACTGAGTGCCACTGAACCGCACAGCCACCTGGCGCTTGTCTTTGGTTGTGAGCACACCCTCTACCGACAGCCGGCCCGTCACCACATCGGTTTTGGCCATGGCCTCAGAACGCTGTTGGCCGTGGCCCCAGATGCCGAGCTCCAGCGTAGTTTTACCGATAACTTGTGAACGCTCAAACCCTGTCAGCGCCAACCATGCGTCATTAACCTCAATCACCATGCCATCTTGCACACGGGTCAAGGAAGCAGCCTGGTGATTGTTTTGAAACGCAGCAGTGAACAGCGCCGCCGCGACCGGGGGTTGTGAAACGTTCATTGCAGACATGTGACCTGAAGAGGGTGTTTCAATTTTTCGCTATGGTTTTTGAATCTCCATTATCAGACCAAAAGACGCTTTTTGAACTTTCACCAGCGAAGTGTTGCCATAACGACAACACGCATTCGATCTGCGTCGCGCGGGCGACCGACGAACGTCGAACACCCACGTGCACCGGTGGAATCAGCGTGTGAACCGCCGCGTCGCAAAAAACGCCAACGGGTACGGCAATATTTTGAGCAATTTAAGCCACAGGGTAAACCGCTTGGGGAAATGGATCTCAAACGCCCCCCGAGCCCACCCTTTCAAAATTTCTGCCGCAGCCTGATCGGGCGACATCAAGGCAGGCATCGCGAATTTGTTTTGAACGGTCAGTGGTGTGTCGACAAATCCGGGGCAGATCAGTGAAACACCAATGCCGACTGCTTGCAAATCCAGATAAAGGGTTTCGGCCAAATTGGCCATGGCTGCTTTGGTGGGCCCATAGGCGAGGCTTTTGGGCAGCCCGACGTAGCCGGCCACGCTGCCCACCAAGCTGATATGCAGGCCCATGTCGGGCGGGCTTTGCGCCGACCGCCTCAAAAAATACGGCACGACACTTTCCAGCACATTGAGCAAACCCCCATAGTTCACCTGAAAATGCCGGTTCAGATCGGCCAGATCCAGGCTTTGGGCCGCCATCTCATGATAGTGACCGGCGCAGTAAAACAATGTAGCCGGTTGGTAAGTCGAGATGACATGAGCGGCAACCCGCCTGACAGCCTCTACATCGGTCACATCGAGCGGTGCGGCAGCGGCTCCTGGATAACGGGCTGCAAATTCGGCCAGCGCACTGGCATTTCGTGCAGACACAATCACCTGGGCACCCCGGCTGTGCAGTGCGGCGGCGGTCGCGCGCCCAATGCCGCTTGAAGCGCCAATCAGCCAGACGACTTGGCCTTGCCAGTTTTTCCGCGGGGGATTCAACGGCATCGCTCAGCGCTTGGAAAAAGAGAGGGTCACTTCGCCCAAGCGAAACCCAAATTTGCTCATGGTAGCCTTATTGAGCATGACACGATCCGTCATGAGGTACATCCAGTCGTCAAATTGCACGTTGTAAACATTGCCGTCCACCGGCAAAGCCATGGTGTAGGTCCAATTGAACGCGTTTCCGCTTTGTTTCCCCTGGGCATCACCGACCACGTCATCTGCACGCCCGGTATAAGCGCCATCGGCCAAACGCTTCAAACGCCAGATCCGTTTTTGCGTGGTGCCGTCTGAGTAGACAAAGTCTTCATCCAAAATGCCATCATCACCGGACCATGTGCCTTTCATCGTGACGGTAAAGCGCTTGACCACCTGCCCGGACCGGTCGGTAAACACACCATAGGCATCCAGGGTTCCGTTGAAATAGTCCCGTAGCTCCAACACGGGCTTCTCAAAGGCGTACAGGTTGATATCCTGGGAGCTGCAACCCCCTAAACCCAATCCAACCAAAGCAGCCATTGCGGCTGCAATGCCAGTACGTGTCGGTTTGAGCGGATTAGCTGGTTTTCTTTTCTGGACATTCATGAGGACTCCAATCGTCTTTCGGGTTTGATCAACAAGTGATACAGGGCAAGTGCGGCGATAGCCTTGAGTACACAAGGCACCAGGCAATACACGGCCGTCAAGACCCCCAGCGCTTCGGGGCTCCGGGCGCCAGGTGAATACCCCAGCCATTGCAAGAGTGGCAGCGCGAGGCCAGCGGCCAAGGCGAGGTTCAGTTTGGACGCAAAGTTCCACCAGCCAAAATAGGTACCTTCTGCGTGGCCCCGGTGGCCACTGCGTTCAATGACACCCGCCAGCATCGCACCCGGCAGCACCAGGTCACTGCCCAAGGCCAAACCGGAAACAGCACAGACCACAACAAACGGCCAGGTGTCTCCGGCATTCATGCTCAATGCCGCCAGGAAAACAACAATGGCCAACAGCATGCCCAGCAACCAACACACCGCCAAGCCGAATCGTTTAACCCCGCGAAGCCAAAGCGGCATCGACAGGGCACCGACCAAAAAATAGCTGCCCAAAAAAAGAGGTTGCAAAGCGTCGGGCGCTTCCAGCCGATCTTGAACAAAGAAAAGAACCAGCGTGGCGGGGACTGCACTGGCAATACCATTCAACAAGAAAACCAACAGCAATCGCCTGAACGCGCTCACGCGCCAAGGTTGCCAGATGTCATCCTTATGCCGCGATGCCACGGCAACCACGGCAACCACGGGTCTGGGCGCCGCCAACCAGAGCAACCAACCGGCCAAAAGACCCACGACAAATACCGCCACCATCGTTTTCAAACCCAGCAAGGAAGGCAGCGCGGCGGCAGTCACAACCCCGAAAAGACCCAACCCTTCCCGCCAGGCCACCACCCGACTTTGGGCCACGCCATCTCCACCCAACATGGCTCCCCACGACTGGTGGGCCACAGACAAGGCGCTGTAGGCTGAATAGGTTAAGACCAGCAACAGTGCGGTGGAGGCCACCAAAGCAGCAGGCTCACGCGTCAGCGGAAAAAACAGCAACCCAAACCCGCCCGACAAAACCACTGCAGCGAAAGCGCCGAACCCATAAACGGCGAACAACGAACGCTGGTAAAGACGATCACACCATCGACCCAGCAGCGGATCGATGATGGCATCCAACAACCTTGCACCCAGAAGAACGGCCCCCAGCGTTGCCAAGCCGATGCCGAATTCCCGTGCATACAAATTAGGCAACAAAACGTAGAGGGGCAACGCACAAAACGCCAGCGGAAACCCCAGCAGGCCGTAGCGCAGACCCGCGAAGGTGGTCATCGAAAACGGGGCTGACTGCACACCACTCATGGGTTGACCCGAGACAGCAGATCGCGGCGCATCGCGGGCTCTGACGTTGCTTCGGAAAGCCAGATGCCAAAGAACAAGCGCGAAAACTCGACGTCTGAAAGCGATTTGCGAAAAGCGCCATTCACCAAAAACCGTGCCCCGCTACCCGGCTGGTAGATGCCGGTTATTCGGTCGCCCGTTTGAACGTCTGGAAACACCTCCAGCAGCTGCCGCTCCCACGCGGCTGCCCGCTCCGCTTGAACCGGACGCTGGCGTCCTATTTCGGCCAATGATCGTGAGGCAATCTGCGCAGCCGTAAAGTTGCGCAAGTAGGCCAGCTCCAATGCAAAGGCATGCTCTTCAAAGGCATTTGCCTTGAAGCCAGGTGCAATCCATAGAGCGGCGTCGTAAACCTGAAAGCCCCAAACGCTTAAACGCGCACGCCCCGCTAACTGGCCCGCCGGTAAATGCGAATGCAGTTCTGCGGGCATGGCCGAGGAAAGCGCCGCCTTCCCAACGCTTGGTTGCGCTTGAACCACAGCCGATCCCCAAAATATGGCACAACCAACCAGCAGGTTAGCCGCTTTCATACAGACGGTTTTTGCAGCGTAAATTGCATGACGGTAATGTCGCCACTCTCAAATGCGGCTTCGCAATAGCCGAGATAAAACTCCCATATTTTTGAGAAGCGTTGGTCAAATCCCAAAGCATCAACCGCCGCCTTGTGTTCGAAGAAGGCGCTGCGCCAGCGCCGCAGCGTCTCGGCATAGTCGAGGCCAAAAGCCAATTCGTCAACGACATGCAGCCCGGCATGCGAGGCCTGTTTTCGGAACTCCCGAGAGCTGGGCAGGCATCCTCCTGGAAATATGTACTGCTGGATGAAATCAGTAGATTTCACATATTCATCGAACAAGTTATCGTCAATCACAATAGTCTGGATGCAGGCACGGGAACCAGGTTTCAGCAAGTTGTTGACGGTGCGGAAATACTGCGGCCAATAGGCCTGACCTACTGCCTCGACCATTTCAATCGAGCAAATCGCGTCAAACGGCGCATCGTTGACATCTCGATAGTCTTGCAGACGCAGATCCGCATGCGGCAGGTTCGGCTTCTTGACCGCATAAGCTGCCAGCCTGTTTTGGGCAAAGGCCAGTTGCTCGGTACTCAAGGTCACACCAACCACTTGGGCGTTGAAGTCAGTGCAGGCCATCTCGGCCAAGGCGCCCCAGCCGCATCCGATTTCAAGCACCCGATCACCCGCCTTAACGCCGGCTTGGCGCAATACCCGCTCAACTTTTGCCGATTGGGCTTGCTGCAGAGGTTGCTGAAAATCACCCTGAAACCAGGCCGACGAATAGTTCATCGACGGGTCCAGCCACAATTTGTAAAAATCGTTTCCCAAGTCGTAATGGGCATGGATATTTTTTCGGCTGTTGGCCTTGCTGTTGTGGTTCAACAGATGTTTGACACGATAGAAAAAACGCCCCAACCAGGAGCCATGAATCACCTTTTCCAGGTCGCGTCGATTGACAACCAACAAGGTCAGCAAAGCCGTCAAATCAGGGGTGCTCCAGTCGCCCGCAATGAATGACTCGGCAAAGCCAATGTCACCGGATTTGAGCGCCGCGCTGCAAACGTTCCAGTTATGCAGAATCAGGGTGGCTTCCAGTGCCCCACCGGTTACGCTTCCACCAAACCGGTGGCGGTGCCCATCCGGAAATTGAACCTGTAGCGTACCTTGGTTCAATCGCTCCAGGACCCGAATCGCAGCCTGCGCGGCCAGCGGAATTTTTTGCGGAAACAAGGTTGTTGTGACAGATGCAGAATTCATGGTGAGTCAAAAGGCTGAACAGCCATTCGTGGGGTTGAAACAGGAAATGAAGCGGTGAGATTGGGAGACACAGTCGCAAGTGTTTGACGGGTCACAGGCAGCTCAGGCGCGTTGGGTTTGGTATGAAAAGCAAGTTTCTTGAACCACAAACGAAGAGCTTGCCAGTGAATATGGGCCATCACCCCCGCTGTCATGAACGGGTAACGCCAGGCGGCACGGCGAATGGCCTGCCGCGTGATCGGCTCCAAATCACCACTGATACTGGTTTCCAGCAAGATGCCACCGGCATCACCATGGTCAATTCGCGCCACCATTTTGGCCTGGCCGGACCGATCAGAGGCCATAAAACGAAAGTTGTACTGCCCATTGACTTCACAAAATGGCGACACATGAAAACGCTTCATGGCAGTCATCTCGACACCCCAACCCGGCGCGTCCAGCAGATAACAGTGGCGCTCGCCAAACGTGTTATTGACTTCCACGACGATCGCGCGCAAAGCGCCACCCTGGTTGTTCAATGCCCGATGACAAAACCAGAAGCTGACGGGCTTGAAGGCGTAACCCAATACGCGGGGGTAACACTGCAACCAGGCTTCTCCGTTGGCATCATCGATACCGTGGGTAGCCAACAATTCATCAAGCCAACCCAATGCCCCGCCTTCTTGCAGCCTCCGCCCATCACCGTGATCTTGATCGTGAAAGCTGATCCAACCAGCCCGGTTAACGGGTAGCGCTGTGGCGGTTACGACCCGATCCGCTTGCATGGAACGCATGGGTAACAGCAAAAAATAGCCCGCATAAGAAAAGGCATTCACGACGGGCCGCACGCGCGCATGCCTGACCGTACCAAAACCAATCAAAGGGCGCCTGGCCCAACTGGTCATCATGCTGTTTCTACCGTTTGCTCAGGCAATTGGCCCATTGCCAGCCGGGCCGCGTTGACACCCGCCGTGAGCCCGTCTTCATGAAAGCCGTAGCCCATCCAGGCACCGCAATAAAATGTGTTTTGTTGCCCCTGCAACCACGCCACCTGGCGCTGCGCCTTGACAGCTGCATGATCGAAAACAGGATGGTCATACGCAAACTCGCCCAAAATGTGTTCCGCCGAAATTTCACGTACGGGATTGAGCGACACGATCACGCTTTGCTGCCACGGCAGGGGTTGCAGCCGGTTGATCAGGTAGTGAAGGCAGACATCACTTCCCGAGCCTGCTTCGTGAGATGGGGTTGACCCCAAGGCGCTGTCCGACCGTTCATAGTTCCACGCAGCCCAAGCCGATTTTCGAGTTGGCAACACCGATTCATCGGTGTGCAACACCGCCCGGTTGGGGTGGAACCGAATGGAACCCAGCGTGCGCACCTCAAATGGTGACGGCACGGCCAGCATATCGAGCGCCTGGTTTGGATGCGTGGCAATAATGACCTTGTCAAAGTATTCTGCCCCTGCTTTCGTATTGATGCGCACACCGCCGGTGTTGGCAGATGCCAGCCGCTCGATAGACAAAACGGGCGAGTTCAACCGTTTGTCGGACAAGCCTGAAATAATCTTGTCAACATAGTGTTTGGCCCCACCGCGCACCGTCCACCACTGCGGACGATTGCTGATTTGCAACAAGCCGTGGTTATGGCAAAAGCGGATCATCGTTGAAACCGGGAACGCCAACATCTGACGGGTTGGGCAGCTCCAGATGCTGGCCACCATCGGCAGAAAATACCAGCCGGAAAATTCTTGGCTAAATTTTTGCTGCCGCAAAAATTCGCCCAATGGCTGGCGCAATTGGCTGGCGTCACCGCGCTCAACCATGGCGTTGCACAACGCGTTGAATCGCCGCAGATCGCTTAGCATTCGCCAGAATCGCCAATTGATCAAGTTTTTGCGCTGGGCAAACACACTCGAAAGACTGGTGCCGCTCCACTCCATGCCATCAGGTGTTTGCGGCGATTTGACTTGCACCGAAAACGACATTTCAGAATGCACGGTTTCAACGTGGAGTTGGGCAAACAGTGCAATAAGGCCGGGGTAGGTTCGCTCGTTAAACACCAGAAAACCGGTGTCGACCCCGTGTGTCACGGGCCCCGATGGCCCCGGCAGTGTCAGGTCTACCGTGTGGGTATGGCCGCCAAAGTAGTCACCCGCTTCAAACAAGGTGACCGCATGTACCCCCCCACCTTCATTTTGAAGGACATGAGCGGCGGCAAGGCCAGAAATGCCCGATCCGACGATAGCGACTTTCATGGACTGGTTATCACTCATTGCTGGCCACTGTCACCGGACGCCATTCACGATTGAAACGCTGGAAACGCTGGAAACGGGGAAAATCAAGTGTTTTGGACTTTTTAGTCATGTTTTGTACTATACAGTATTTTTTAGAACATTGGGTATGTTTTCGACTGTATCGCCTATACTTCGGTCATGGGTCAATCAAACGTCATCAAAGTTTCTTTCAAGGAGCAAATGCTCCAGGCTCGTGAAGTTGCCATCATTCAATCGGTTAATCGTCTTTTGGCCGACAAGGGTTTTGATGCCATGACGGTCGATGAAGTCGCGGCAGATGTCGGGATCGCCAAAGCCAGCCTTTACCGGCATTTCCCCAGCAAAGAAGATTTGGCCGCCGCTGCAATGGTGTTTGTGATGAAACGGGCGCAAGGATTTTTGGAAAGCTTGTTGCCTGCAGGCCAGTCACCGTTGCAAAACCTGCGCGCAACCGTGCGCTGGATGATGACGCTCAAGCTGGCTGGCGAAATGCCCTCGCTTCCCAGCCAAAACTCCAGCCTGCGGGCCTGCCTGATCGCCAACAAAGACTATATGGACGGCTTGATGCAGGCCAGCGACCTGTTAGGCGTCTGGATTGAAGCGGCCCAAGCGCAAGGCGAACTCAACTCAGCCTTGCCACCCATCGCCATTCTTTACACCTTGTACGCCCGCGCCTGTGATCCCGTGCTTGAGTTTCTGCGGCTGGGCGGTCAGCACAAGGACGATGAAATCATTGATCTGGTCATGAGCACCTGTTTCGATGGTCTGAACTCCCGGCCCTGAAGGCTTGGGCGGCGGCTGGCTTTGGCGATTGAATTCGTTCATTTAAAACCGACCCATCAACACACCATGAGTTCTGCACTTGTCTGGTTCAGGCGCGATTTACGTCTGGACGACCATGCGGCATTGCACCACGCGCTCAAAAAACACACTACCGTTTACTGCGCATTTGTATTTGACAGCACCTTGCTGGGCGAGCGTTTGATCAGTGGGCACAAACAAAGCCGCCAGGTGGCGTTTATGCTGGCTTCACTACAGGCCCTCGATACAACGCTGCGCAGCCACGGCGCCAGCCTCATCCCCTGTTTTGGCGAGCCTCAGGCCGAAATTCCCCGCCTGGCCCGTGAATTGGCAGTTTCTGCAGTTTATGCCAACCACGATTACGAACCCGCGGCCATTGTGCGAGATCATGAAGTCTCTCAAGCCCTGAACGCCCAGGGTTGTGGCTTGCGCACCTTTAAAGACCAGGTCATTTTTGAATACAGCGAGGTGATGACCCAGGCCGCAACAGCGTTTGGCGTGTTCACACCCTACAAAAACGCCTGGCTTAAACGACTAAAACCCGCTGACCTGGCGCCTTGGGATACGCAATCGGACCGCCATCGTTTGGCCAAGCACGCGGCCGCCGCCCTGCCCTCGCTGGCTCAGTTGGGGTTTGCCGCACACGCCACATCCGAGTTGAAGATACCCACCGGTGCAGGGGGTGCCCAGGCCCTGTTCGCAGACTTCACAGCCCGCATCGAGCATTACGCAGATCGCCGTGATTTTCCGGCCACCAAAGGGCCTTCGTACTTGTCTGCCCACCTGCGTTTTGGCACCTTGTCGATTCGCCAACTGGTGGCCTTTGCGCATCAAACGCCAGGGCGTGGTGCCCAAATTTGGTTGTCTGAGCTGATTTGGCGCGATTTTTACCAAATGATTTTGTGGCACCACCCCCATGTGGTTAAACGTGCCTTCAAACCGGCCTTTGACGCACTGGTTTGGGACGACGCCCCCGATTTATTCGCTGCCTGGTGCCACGGCCAGACGGGTTACCCGCTGGTAGACGCTGCGATGCGCCAACTCAACCAAAGCGGTTACATGCACAACCGCTTGCGCATGGTGACCGCTTCGTTTCTGACCAAAGATTTGGGTATTGACTGGCGCTTGGGCGAAGCCTATTTTGCCGGCCAGTTGATCGACTTTGACCTGTCGGCCAACAATGGCGGCTGGCAATGGGCGGCATCGACCGGGTGCGATGCCCAGCCCTGGTTTCGCATCTTCAACCCGGTGACCCAATCCGAAAAATTTGATGCAGCCGGCAAGTTCATCCGGCGTTATGTACCCGAATTAGCTCGGGTGCCTGACAAGCTCATCCACGCGCCCTGGTTGATGAGTGCCGACGTACAGCAGGCGCTGGGCATCAAGCTCGGCCGTGACTATCCGCTGCCGGTAGTCGACCATGCTATTGCCAGAGCCCGCACACTGGCCCGTTTCGGCCAATTGCGGGCAGCGGCTGACAAAGCGTAGCGTCCTGAATCCAGCATCATGACGGCCCATTGTGAAGCCGGGCTTGTGCCAGGGCGATAGGCCGATTTGTGCAGGAGCGGCGCCACCGGGCGATGCGAATCTGCATCATGAGGCCCAGCGACATGACACCAGCCCGGCCAGCGAGGGTAACAATCGCGCCGACTTGGTGGCCCCGCAATCAGGTCTTCCGCGTGGCCCCTAAATTCGCCCCGTTCCGCAGCTCCCGAAATCGCTACCCGGCCAACCCCACGTAAACATTCTGAACATCGTCATTGCCATCAATCGCCGCCAAAAACGCCTCTACCTCTTCCAGATGCTCGGCGCTCAAACTGGCTGGGTCCACCGGGTTTTTGGGCCGGTAGCCCAGTTTGGCAGACATCACCTTGAAACCTTGGGCGGGCAAGGCACGGCTGACCAGATCGAGATCCCCCGGGTCGGTCAAAAACAGCGTGGTGCCGGATTCTTCGCCCGGCTCAACATCTTGTGCCCCGGCCTCTATTGCGGCTGTTTCGGCATCCGCGCCAGCCACCGTTGATTCGGCCTCAATCAAACCCAGGTGGTTGAAATCCCAGGCGACAGAACCCGACGTGCCCAACTGCCCTTTGCGAAACAACACCCGCATCTGGGGGGCGGTGCGGTTTACGTTGTCGGTCAGGCATTCGACCATCACGGCCACTTGGTGCGGCGCAAAACCTTCGTACATCACCTGCTCAAAATGCACGGTTTCGCCCGTCAGGCCCGCGCCTTTTTTGATGGCGCGTTCCAGCGTCTCTTTGGGCATCGATACCTTGCGGGCCTGTTCCACCACCAACCGCAAGCGCGAGTTGGAGGCCGGATCGGCCCCGCTGCGTGCTGCAATCATGATGTCTTTGGCCAAGCGGCCAAACAGCTTGCCCTTGGCATTGGCTGCCAGTTCCTTGCCTTTTGCTTTCCACTGCGCGCCCATGTTGTGTGTTCCTTGGTGTTTTTGGTTTGTTTTGTGTTGCTAGACTTGGACAAATGATAGACGACCCCCAGCAGCACACCCCCATGATGCAGCAGTACCTGCGTATCAAGGCTGAATACCCTGAAACCCTGGTGCTGTACCGCATGGGTGATTTTTACGAGCTGTTTTTTGCCGATGCCGAAAAGGCCGCCCGCCTGCTGGACATCACCCTAACACGGCGCGGCAATTCCGCTGGTGAGCCGGTGGTGATG
>JANOWY010000261.1:0-6481 GCA_031418135.1 Rhodoferax sp.
GCGTGAGTTCGAGGCCCGTTTGGGGGCCGATTTCAAACCCGCGAAACTGCTCGAAACCATGGTCAACGAAGGCAAGCGGTTTCAGGATTTGAAATGAATTGATGGTTCGATCAACCAACGTAAACCCAACCTAACCCAACCCAACCCAAGTTAAAACAGGAGCACACCATGCGTCAAGCTGTCATCGTTTCATATGCCCGCACCGGGCTGGCCAAAGCCAACCGGGGCGGATTCAACAACACCCCCGCCATGACCATGCTGGGCCACGCCATCGAGCATGCGGTTCGCCGTTCCGGCGTGAGCCCGGCTGAGGTGGAAGACGTGGTAGCCGGCAGTGTGGCCGCCCATGGCAACGTGGCCCGCGCCGCCGCCTTGTTGGCCGGTTTGCCGGTCACCACAGCAGGTGTCAGCCTGCACCGCGCCTGCTCGTCGGGCCTGAATGCGATTGCCAATGCAGCGCAGCACATCGTGCACGAAGGTGCCAGCGTGATGGTCGGTTGCGGGGTTGATTCCATCACTTTTCAGGGCGGTGGTGGCGGTGGCCGAGACCCGCGCCTGGTCGACCTGCACCCCGATTACTGGATGCCCATGATCGAAACCGCTGACATCGTGGCCGAGCGTTACAAAATCAGCCGCGAAGCGCAAGATGCGTATTCGCTCGAGTCGCAGCGCCGTATGGCAGCCGCCCAGCAAGCGGGTTTGTTCAAAGACGAGATCATCTCGGTGGCCACCCAAATGAAAAAGGTGGACAAAGACACCAAGGCCGAATCGCTGGTCAATGCCGTGGTCGACCGCGATGAATGCAACCGCCCCGAAACCACGCTGGAAGGCCTGGCCAAGCTGGAGCCGGTCAAAGGCGCGGGCAAGTTTGTTACCGCCGGCAATGCCAGCCAGTTAGCCGATGGCGCTGCCGCCGTGGTGCTGATGGAAGCCAAAGAAGCCGAGCGCCGGGGCTTGTCTCCCCTGGGTGCTTTCAAGGGTTGGGCCGTGGCCGGTTGCGAGCCCGACGAAATGGGCATTGGCCCGGTGTTTGCCATTCCGCGCCTGCTGCAGCGTCATGGCCTCACGATTGACGACATCGACCTGTGGGAGTTGAACGAAGCCTTCGCCAGCCAGTGCCTCTACAGCCGCGACAAGCTGGGCATTGACCCCGCCAAATACAACGTCAACGGCGGCTCCATCGCTATCGGCCACCCGTTCGGCATGACCGGCGCGCGCCTCACCGGCCACGTGCTGATGGAAGGCCGCCGCCGCAAGGCCAAACACGTGGTGGTGTCGATGTGCGTGGGCATGGGCATGGGGGCGGCGGGGTTGTTTGAGGTGTATTGAGCCGGGCTGGGCTTGGTTCAGTAACCAAGCCTCGTTTCCGGGCAAGGAGCATGCGGCGGGGCAATTTGTACCGTTGTTCAGGGCTGGCCGAACAGGGCGCGACAAGGAGAGCCGATTTCAGGGTGGGCCGAACACGGCAGGGCAAGTAGCTCCGCGAATGTCCCCCGGCGCGGCCTAGGGCCGCGGCCTCCTCCTTGATTTCGCTGCGCTACTTGCCCCACCGTATTCGGCGTGATCACCGGTGGTTTGCAACGATGGTTTAACCGCCTGTGTCCAGATCCATCGAATGCTATTGAAGAAGGTAGTTCCGCAGCCCAAGTTCTGGCTCCTGCCGACGGTGCATTCTGCGCAGCGGCATCAAGGAGGAAACGGCGGCCCTAGGCCGCCTTGGGGGACAGCCGCGGAGCAGAGTGCGCCGTCGGCAGGAGCCCGCCCTGAACCAGACACCGCCCTGAACCCGACACCAGCTTGAACCCCACGCTGGAACCTGTGAAACAGCGCGCCAGAACGGTTCAGCGTTTGGCGGCCAGCGGCAACGCCACCAAGCCGGTAGAAAGCGCCGTGCCGCACACAATCACCAGCCCGCAGCCCAGCATCCACAGGGTGACGGCTTCGCCTAAAAATACCGTGCCAAAAAACACGCCAAAGACCGGGATGAGGAAGGTGACCGTCATGGCTTTGGTGGGGCCGATGCGGCTGATCAGGCGAAAGTACATCACATAGGCCAGGCCGGTACACACCACGCCTGACACCACCATCGCGGCCCAAGCTGTGAAGCTGGGGTGGCGGGCGGGCCATAACCACAACATGGGTAATACCAGCGCGATTGAAGCGCCGCTTTGGCTGCCTGCAGCGGTGACCAAAGGCGGCACCTGGGTGAGAAAACGTTTGGTAAAGCTCGCTGCGATGCCATAACAAACGCAGGCGAACAGGCAGGCCAACACCGCCAATGCGGGGTGAACACCGTGGGTGTCTGCCAAACCGCTTGTCGATGCGACGGGTTTTGAGGTCGACAAGGAGGCCAGGCCAGTTTTGTCCCAGGCCAGCAGCACCACACCCACGAAGCCAATTGCCAGACCCACGGTGCGTGAACCGCCGGGGCGGTCTTTAAGCCAAAACCAGG
This sequence comes from Rhodoferax sp., assembly GCA_031418135.1. GTDB lineage: Bacteria > Pseudomonadota > Gammaproteobacteria > Burkholderiales > Burkholderiaceae_C > JANYCG01. The sequence goes on from JANOWY010000261.1 coordinate 2,453, forward strand.
CCACCACCGCGCCAAACAGCGGCACCGTAGCATTCAGAATCGATGAGAGACCGGTGGTGATGGCCAGCAATGCCCAGGCAAAACAAACAAATGGAATGGCGCTGTTGAGCAGGCCGACAAAAAAGGTTCTGCGCCAATGCTCACCGAGCACCGGCAGTTGCCCTTTGAAAGCCAAAATCAGCAGCAAGACCGCCGCGCCAATGACGACACGCAGGCCGGCGCTGGTGAAGGTGCCAAACTCCAGCACCGCCAGCCGGGTGAACATGAATGACGAACCCCAGGTGGCGGCCAGCATCAAAAAATCGGGCAACCAGGCCGACAGCGCAACGGCGGGCGCAGACGGGGCATTTGGCGCAAGTAGCGTGGCGCTGGTGTTGCGAGGGGTGGTCAAATCGGCAGCCTGGGTTTTTTGCGGTGCAGTGGTTTATAAAAGTGTTTGATAACCTGGCACACCCTCGTGGTTCAACAGCCAGGTTTTGCGGTGCAATCCGCCGGCGTAGCCCGTGAGTGAGCCGTCTGCACCGAGCACCCGGTGGCACGGGATCAGGATGCCCAACGGGTTGCGGCCTACCGCCATGCCGACCGCACGCACGGCAGCCGGGTTGTTGATTTCAGCAGCAATTTTGCCGTAGCTGGATATTGCACCATGCTTTATTTTAAGCAACGCCCGCCACACCGATTGTTGAAATAAAGTGCCGCCACTGATGTCGTAGACGAGATCAAAGTTTTGCCGTTGGCCGGCAAAAAATTCGGCGAGCTGGCGGGCGGCTTGTTGCAGGGTGGGGTGCTGGTCTTGCTGCGGCCAGGCGTGGGGAACGTTCTTGAAATCGAGCGATTCGGGGCGGTGCCGCTGATCGGTGAACCAAGCGCCGGCCAGGCCCTGCGCGGTGGCGGCCAGCACCATGTCGCCCAGCGGGGTTGAGATTTGGGTTTGCACAATATCGGGCGAGAACTTCATATATTTAATTTGACACTGGTATTCTGAAAAATAAGGAATATTGTTGATAAAATAATTGCGTACTACGTTATATTTAATATAGTAAAATGGTATGTAATTTATATTTATATTAATAAAAATTTAATATAAACTACATTTTTTGTAGGGTAATTAGTCATTTCCGCTCTCTTTTTTTGGAGCGCTGGTGATTGAAGCAGGCCACCTGCAAATGCCGGGTTCACAACAACGCCCAGGCCCGCAACACCGCATAACTACGCCACGGTTTCCAGCCTTGCGACATGGCCTCCAGCGCTTTGGCGGCGCGCGGTGTGCCCCAGGTGGGTTTATCGAGCCCCAGGGCTTTGTGCAAGGCAATATCTCTGGCCGGAAACGCATCAGGCCAGCGCAGTGCGCGCATGGCGATGTAGTGGGCGGTCCAGTCGCCAATACCGGGCAGTGCTTTGAGCCTGGCCATGGTGGCGGGCACGTCGGCGCCCGCGTGCAGGCTGATACACCCTTCAACCACGGCCTGGGCAATCGCTACTATCGCGGCCTGGCGCTGGCGCACGATGCCCAAGCGGCCCAGGCTATCGCCGCTCGCCTGCGCCAGCACCTCGGCGGTGGGGAACAAGCGCGTGAGCCCGGCAAACGGCGTGTCAATCGGTTCGCCCAAGGTGTCTACCATGCGTTGGGCCAGCGTGCGCGCTGCCGCTACCGTGATTTGTTGCCCCAGCACGGCGCGTACCGCCAGCTCAAACCCATCCAGGCAGCCCGGCACGCGCAGACCAGCGCCGCCGGGGAAGCGCTCACCCAGGGTGGCGTGAATGGCGGCGGGGTCGGCATCCAGGTCGAGCCAATTGCGCACCCGGCGTATCACCAGCGGCAACACGTCCAGCAACGAATCGCTCACATGCAGCACCACCTGGCTGTTGGGTTCGTCAAATTCAGCCCGCAGCCAGCCCGCATGGGTTTTGCTTGCGGACCTGAAGCCAATCGTGCGGGTTATTGACGGCGACTGTCCATCATCAGCTACGGTTTCAATAGCGTCTATGCGGCGTTTGGTCCAAAAAGCCAGCATGGCAGGCACGTCGTAGGGTGGGCGGTAGCCCAGGCGCACCCTTGTGCCGGGGTGGGCGTGGGGGTTGGCAAGCGCCGACTTCCTGGGCTTCTTCGGGTTTGTGGGTTTTAGCGGCTCTACCGGCTCTACCGGCTTTATAGGCTGTAGCGTTTGTATCGGCCCTATCGGCTGTACCGATTGTTTTCGCAATGCCGTCGGGTTCAGGCGGTAATGCTCAACAAAGGCCGCGTTAAACCGTCGCAGGCTGGCAAAACCACTGGCATGGGCGATCTGCGTGACGGGCAGGGCAGTGTCGGTCAGCAGCTGTTTGGCTGTCAGCAAGCGGCGGGTTTGCAGGTATTGAAGCGGCGACACGCCCAAATGCGCCTCAAAAATGCGGCGCACGTGGCGGTCGCTCACGCCCAGGCGTTGGCTGAGTTGTTCTATTGCGCTGGCCTGATTGACCGGGCCGCCATTTGCATTGTGGGTACCTGTACCAATGGATGTCCAGCGCTCCGGGTCATCCAGCAGCCGGGCCGCTTCCAGTGCCAGCAAGGCGCTGGCATCTTGCACCGACCACGTGGAGCCCGGCAGCGCATGCTGGGCTGATTGCGGCGCCAGTTCAGGCCGGCAGCGCAAGCACGGCCTGAACCCGGCCCCTTCGGCCTGTGCCGCCAGATCAAAAAACCGGCAGTTCTCACGTTTGGGAACTCTGACCTTGCAGACCGGGCGGCAGTAGATGTGGGTCGAGGTAACGCCGATGAAAAACCGGCCATCAAAACGTGCGTCCCGTGCCTTGAGCGCCAGGTAACAAGCGTCGGCGTGGGTGGCCTCTTGGGCGGCGGTTTCTTGCTCGGTCTGCAGCGATTCAACGGTGGTCATGGCGGCCATCATAGGCCGCTGGGCTGCTGCGGCTAGCCGTTTTCGGACATGTTCATGGGGAGGTTTAGACCCGAATGGATTCAGAATCGATGCGCCAATGGATGTCGATTTTTTTTACACAGGTCATTCAAAGGTGGTCTAAATTTCTGTCTTGGCGGCTGGGTAGGCTGATCGAGTGGTGGGCAACAGGCGCTAACTCATTGATATCAATGAATATTCTAAAACCAGTCCAAACCTAAAGGTTACTGCCGAATATATTGGCACGCATTTTGCGGAATGTTGATCGTGGGTAGTTTCGATTGCTACGGCAATCATGAATTTAATTTAAATGCAATGAAGGAGTTGACCATGAAAAAAGTTCTTTTGGGTATTGCTTTGGCTTCTGTTTTTGGTGTGGCCAATGCGGGCCTGGTGGGTGACAACGTCAACGCCTCACTGTCAGTAGGCGGCACCCAGTACGCTTCGGTGGGTCCCGTGTTGGTTGGGGCAGGTTCCGAGGGAAATTTCTTTAACAACCAAATTCTTGATTTCGGTGATTTCAGTTTCTCTGTGGCTTCGCTCAGCAGTTTTTGTGGAATGACCTGTGGCGGTCAATTGGTTGAACTCAAATTGACCAGCCTGGATTTGGGAGGCATCACGGGAGTCTCTTTCACTTCCGCCCTAAGCGGCGTGAACGTGGTGTTTGGCTCTGATTTCGCTACCTTTTCATGGACGGATCAGAGCTTGCCTGCCACTACCTATATCAATGCAACGTTCAGCACGGGGCAAGCTGTTCCTGAGCCCGGTTCCCTGGCCCTGCTGGGCCTGGGTTTGGTCGGCCTCGCAGCCGCACGTCGTCGCAAATCTGCCTAAGCCGGGTTCGCTCCCAATCAAGCCCCGCCATGCGGGGCTTTTTTTTGCCCAGTTGAGCCACTAAGCCCTTCGCGGCTCGGTGATACTGGCGGCTCATGTCCTCCGCTTTCCTGTTAACCCTCATCTACCTCGCCTTCATCAGCCTGGGCCTGCCTGACGGCGTGTTGGGCGTGGCCTGGCCGGCCATGCGCACCGGGCTGGCGCAGCCCATCGAGGCTGCGGGGCTGATCACGATGGTGGTGACCGGCTGTTCGGCGCTGTCGGGGTTTGCCAGCGGCTGGGTGCTGCAACGCCTGCATGC
>JANOWY010000262.1:0-15808 GCA_031418135.1 Rhodoferax sp.
GGTGGGTGTCGACGTCGGCAGCGGCCAGTTGCATCCTTCGTTGCGTGAGCACCCGCAGGTGGTGGCGCTGGAGAACGTGAACGCGCGGCATCTGGATGCACAAACGCTGGATGCTGCATTATTAATAGCTAACTATGCAAATAATTCCTCAACAAATGGCATGAAAAATTATGAGCATCTGGATGAGCAGCCTCAAACAGCCACTGATGACTATGAAGCAGAGGAGCAGCATCCGGCCACCCGGTTTGACCTCATCGTCGGCGATTAGTCGTTCATCTCCCAAACGCTGGTGTTGCCGGCTCTGGTGCCTTTGCTCAAGCCAGGTGCCGATCTGCTGATGCTGGTCAAGCCGCAATTTGAACTGCAACCCGGCCAGGTGGGCAAAGGCGGCATTGTGAAAGATGCCACCCTGTACCCCTTTGTCGAACAGCGCATCCGCACCTGTTGCAAGGAGCTGGGGCTCACGGTCGTGGGTTGGTTCGACAGCCCCATCACCGGCGGCGACGGCAACCGTGAGTTTTTTGTCCAAGCCACCCATTCATCATGAACTTCCCCCTCAGCCTTGAATTTTTTCCACCCAAAACGCCCGAAGGCGCGGCCAAGTTGCGCACTGTGCGCCAGCAGCTATATCCGCTCAACCCGGAGTTTTGCTCCGTCACTTTTGGCGCGGGTGGTTCCACCCAGGCGGGCACGTTTGGCACAGTTGCTGAAATTTTGAGCGAAGGTTGCCCTGCCGCATCGCATTTTTCGTGTGTGGGCGCTACCAAAGCCGGGGTGCGCGAGCAACTGGCCACGCTCAAAAGCATGGGTGTGAACCGCCTGGTTGCCTTGCGCGGTGACTTGCCCAGTGGTTATGGCGCGGGCGGTGAATTCCACTACGCCAGTGATCTGGTGGCCTTTATCCGCGCCGAGATGGGTGACCACTTTCACATTAAAGTGGCCGGCTACCCCGAAGTGCACCCCCAAGCCAAATCACCCGAAGCCGACCTGTTGGCGCTTAAAGCCAAGGTGGATGCCGGGGCCAACTCAGTCATCACCCAGTATTTTTATAACGCCGATGCCTACTTTCGCCTGCTCGATGATGCTGCTGTATTGGGCATTGAAGCGCCGATTGTTCCCGGCATCATGCCCATTACCAGCAGCACCCAGCTGATGCGCTTTTCAGATGCCTGTGGCGCAGAAATCCCGCGCTGGATTCGCCTGCGGCTGAACGCGTTTGGCGACGATGTGGCGTCGATCAAGGCTTTTGGCCTGGACGTGGTGGGCGATTTATGCGCCCATCTGGTGGCGGGTGGTGCACCGGCCATCCATTTCTACACCATGAACCAGTCGGCCGCCACGCTGGCCTTATGTGAGCGGCTGAAAGCCAGTTGATGCAGTCCGGTTCGGCGTGTCGAAGGAGCGGGCCGCGCAGATAATTTGCCCAGGCCAGTGCAAAAGGTCTATTTATTTATTCCATTAATTTACATAGAAATAGAAAGGCAAAATGTTCTCATAATAATTGTATTAATAGCTATTATTAATATATCATAAATGTATGTATAAATTAATTTAATTTATTAAAAACAATTTAAAATTGCTATTTTTTGGTCACTAAATAGATGCCCGGCAGAATCAGCAACAGGCCCAGGTAGTGAAAATGGCGTACCGGTTCAGCCAAAACCAGCCAGGCTACGCCAGCAGAATAGATTGGCCCCAGGTACAGCACAACGCTGGCCCGCGCCGCGCCCAGCTCACGCTGAATCACTGAAAATGCCAAATAGGCCCCAAACCCCGGGAAAACTGCAGCTGCCACAGCCAGGCCAAAACCCGGCAAAGTGAGCAAAGGCAAGGGGTTCCCGGCCGCCTCCCAAATCGTGAACGGCACCATCACCAGCACGCCAGCCAGCGCAATCACAGCCAGACGCGCGCTGGCACCCAGTGGGCTCTGCCACTTTTTCAGGAAGATCGAGTAGGCGGTCCAAGACAGAGTGGCCGCCAATATCCAGCCGTCGCCCGGTACAAACCGTACGGCGGTCAAATCGGCCCATTGGCCCTTCAAAATCACGTGCAGCACACCGGCCAGCGCCAAAAATACCCCCAAAAGTTGGGTTTTGCTGATTTTCTCCTTCAGCCATAGCGCCGAAGCGGCCACCACCAACACCGGCGAAATGCTGTAAATCAGCGAAATATTCACCGCCACCGTCGTGCGCCCGCCAATGTAAACCCAGGCCCCGCAAATCCACATACCCAAAGCACCGAGCACCAGGTAATGTTGCCAATCTTGGTAAATCGTGCGCCGGGTGGCCCAAATCAGCCGCCAACTGCCCCAGCCAAACAAAAATGCCGCCATCAGCCAGCGCAGCAGCGCCAGCAAATGCGGCTCAATCACCCCCGGCGCGCTGCGTGCCACCAGGTAGTTGACTGTCCAGAAAAGGGGGGTGATGAAAACCAGGGCCAGTGCGAGGTCGCGGCTTGAAAAACGATGCATGCGTGAAGAACGTGGAACGGAAGCCACTATCGGCAGTAGAGAACAACTATTCAGTATGGCATGCCGACCGGGCAAGCTGGAACCGGGCAAAAACCAACCCCAAATGCGAAAAACCCGCCCCACTTGCGTGGAGCGGGCTTCCGAGTAGGGTGTCAAAAAAACCGACAGACCGAAATCTGCCAGCTTTTATTCAGCCAACTTAGGCTGCCTTGCGCCGGCGAGCTGCTGCCAGACCGACCAGGCCGAGGCCGAGGAGGGCCAAAGAGCCTGGCTCAGGGACTTGCACGGAATCACCCGTGAAGTTGAAGGTACCCTTGGAGAACAATGGTGTGCTGGTTGGGAAATTGGTGAACGAATTGGAAAAAGTCATGTCCGAGCCACCGATCTTCGAATTGGTGTCCAAAGCGGCCTGCGCCAAACCTCCGGTCACATCCAACTGGCCAATGCCACTCAGACCAACGGGGAAGAAGTTGAACGCGTTCAACGTTACCCCACTGACGGCGTGACCAGCCAAGCTCAACCAAAGTGTGCCATCGGTGTAGTCAGCGGCGTTATTTGACGCACCACCCAACGAATTTCCGCCCGCTTGCACATAGAAATTAACGATACCGCCGCCGTAGGGTGTGAAGACACCAGGGGCAGCCAATGGGAAAAACGACTTGAATTCAATGGTCACCTCGCAGCCCGGGCAAAAAGTGGTCAGACCGTTGATCGTGGTTACGGTAGCGAACCCAGTGGCCTCGCCAGTCATGCCATTGATGAACTGAGTGGCAGCCGCACTGGTGCCAGTGAAGTCAACACCAGCATTTGGGTCCCAGACGACACCACCAACGTTGTTCAATGCGGCAAATGCCGGGGTAGCCATGGCAGCGGCGGTAGCCAGTGCCAGGAGCGATTTTGTAACTAATTTCATAATAAACTCCTACTCGGTTTGAAGTTAGTGGGCCCGAATGAACCCGCCTGGTAATGTATAAGCACGGAGCGTGCCAGGTTTCGTGTTCTATTCGTAAGTGATTGAATTTAATAGAGTTAATCTCAAAAGACTGAAATTCATCACGCCTTTTATTGCGCCCCTTTTTCCAACTGTAAGGCTTTCCGACAGCGTTTGTTACCAAGGGCAAGGTGCTGTCCTACACAGCAAGTTAGCGGTACCGCCCCGGTGCCATGATGTCAAACGGATCCAGATCTTTGCGCAGCCGCTCGTGGAAGGTTTTCGAGTCACTTTGCAAGGCTAACAGCTTGGGCATGGTGTCCACCCCCACCCGGTAGGGGAACCAGCCTTTGTTGCGGCCTGCTTCAAGCAGTTCGTCGTAACAGGCATGGGCAGCCGCCACGCTGGCGGGGTTGTCGCGCGCAAATACCAGCGGAACGGTGCTATCAAACAACTTGTCGCTCAGGGTGGTGAAGGTAATCAGCGGCTCCAGGCCGTGTTTGGGTACGATTTCATGGATCATGTCTGAAAACGCCCGCAAATCGGCCGGGCGCATCGGTACCAAGGGGGCGTACCACATGAGGCCGCAACCGTCTTTGCCCGGGTTTCGGGGTTGGTCAGTGGCGGGTTTGGGGTTGCGCCAGTAAACCAGCGGCAGCGCGGTTTCGTTGGGGATGCCATCGGTTAGCTCCAGGCCCTTGGCCAAGGTTCCAGTCAAGCCCTGCAAGCCTTTACCCACCTTGCCAGGGATCATGTAGGAAATTTTGTTGAGCTGCCGGGCGCGGGTTGGGGTGAGGAACAACATGCGGGTGGCAATATCGCCCAAGGCGGCCTTCATTTCCGCCTGGGCTGCGGCCACCATGCGCTTGGTGCCGTAAAGGGTGCCAAAACCTGTCCACGGGTAAACGTTGTATTGTTTGCCCAGCTCGCCAATCACTTCGGGCGTCATCACACCTCTCGCATCTACTTTGTCGGCTGGATAGGGGGCAGACATGCTTAAAAAGCGGTGCTGGTTCATCAGGTTGACAGCGCCAATCGTGCCCTGAAGTTTGCCCATGAGGTCGCGAAGCCGCAAAACGGCGGTTTCCAGCAGGGCATCGTCTTTAAGGCTGAACAAACAGGCTTTGACGACCTCAGGCCGCCGCGCCAGCATGATGCTCATGCGGGTGACGATGCCCAAGCCATTTTGGGTGAACAACCCTGTGGAATAGGGGCCAATGCCATATTTAAACAAGCGGGCAAGCTCTTCGCCCCCAGCTTCGCGCAATGCGGTTTTGAAAACGCTGCCGTCTGGCAGTACGGCTTCGATGTCCGTCACTGCGCCAAAGTGGTCAACATATGGGGTGACACCGTAGCCACGCTCCAAGGCGTTGGACATCAAGCTACAGGTGGGGCCTGCACCGGTAACGGGCACCAAAAACGGGTGGTCGCCTTTGCTTAAAAATTCGGCCAGCATGCCTTGTGTCACGCCAGGCTCAAGCGTTACCACGCCCAACTCGGCATCAAAATGCAGTATTTTTTTAAGACGACCCAAATCAATCAGCACACTGCCGTCTCGTGCGGGCAATGCTGTTCCGTAACCCCAGTTTTGGCCAGTACTGATCGGGTAAACCGGTATGCGGTGGTGGGAGGCAATGCGCATCACCTGCTCCAGGCTGGCACTTTTCGTGATTTGCAAAGCCGCCGGGATTTGGCGAACGGCACCCGTTGTGTCGCTGCCATATTGCGCCTGAACTGCTTGGGCTTCGAGCACGTGCGAGTCTCCCAATAGTGCTTTCCACTCCGTGATCGCGGCGCTCAAGTTCATGGCTTTCTCCTCAGGTTACGCCTGGCGGCAACTGTCGATGAAGTGAGGATATTACATGCCAGAATCCGGGTATGAAAATTCTTGTCACCGGGGTCGCCGGATTCATTGGTATGGCAACGGCGCAGCATTTGCTTGCCAGAGGCGATGAGGTGATCGGTTTGGACAATCTGAACGACTATTACCCGGTGTCGCTCAAGGAAGACCGGCTCAAGCGCCTGCTGCCCAACGCTGGTTTCCGGTTTGTCAAGCTGGATGTGGCCGACAACACCGGCTTGCCTGCATTGTTTGCAGCAGAAAAATTTGACCGGGTCGTTCATTTGGCCGCTCAGGCCGGGGTGCGGTATTCACTCAAAAACCCCCACGCTTATGTTGAAAGCAATTTGCTGGGCTTTACCAATATTTTGGAGGGTTGCCGACACAACCAGGTGCAGCACTTGGTTTACGCTTCCAGCTCCAGCGTATATGGCGGCAACACCAAAATGCCTTTTTCAGAGCACGACAGTGTTGATCACCCGGTGAGTTTGTATGCGGCGTCCAAAAAAGCCAATGAGCTGATGGCGCATACCTATAGTCATCTGTTTGGGTTGCCTACCACCGGCTTGCGGTTTTTCACCGTTTATGGGCCTTGGGGTCGGCCCGACATGGCGCTGTTCTTGTTCACCAAGGCAATTTTGGAAAATCGCTCAATTGACGTGTTCAATTACGGCAATATGCAGCGGGACTTCACTTTTGTAGACGATATTGTGCAAGGGGTTGTGCGCGTGCTGGACCGTCCGGCCACAGCAAATGCCGACTACAACGCCTTGACCGCTGACCCGGCAACCAGTAATGCGCCCTATCGCGTGTTTAACATCGGCAACAGTAACCCTGTGCCTCTGCTGGATTTCATCGGTTGCATTGAGGATTCCATTGGAAGAAAGGCGGTTAAAAACCTGTTGCCTTTGCAAGATGGTGATGTACCGGCCACTTTTGCCAACACAGAGGCGCTCAAGGCTTGGATCGGTTTTGTGCCAGCTACGCCAATCGAGCAAGGTATTGGGCGGTTTGTCGAGTGGTATCGGAGCTACTACAGGGTTTAACCATCATGGACGTTGGTGGCTGATTTTGGCGTCGAATTCACAATCCTGACAGTTGATTGAACAGACCTTGCGTGGCAGATTCACACAGATCCAGCACCCGGTCAAACCCCTGCGCATTGCTGTAATACGGATCCGGTACGTCGCCAAGGCCAGATTGCGGTGCGTACTTCAGCAACAAATGCAACTTGTGTTGATGCTGCGATGGACACCGGCGCTGTAACGAAGCCAGGTTGTCTGAATCCATCGCCAACAAGAGGTCAAAAGTTTCGAAATCCTGGGGCTGAATATTGCGGGACTTGTGTCTGGGCACTTGATAGCCACGCCGCCGCAGCGCAGCATCACCCCGAGCGTCAGCGTTTTCGCCGCGCGCTTGAGCGTGGGTGCCTGCTGAATCTATCTGCCAATCAGACGATTGTCCGGCATCGGCAACAAATTTCTGCAGCACGACTTTGGCCATGGGCGAGCGACAAATGTTGGCCGTGCAGACCATCAGGATCTTTTTCATCGTGAATCAATTTTAGGAGCGGCAATATTGGACAGGCTGTAGCCTGAAATCATCATTTGAGGCGAATTTACGCGAGTTTTTCAAACAAATGCGTTATATTCCTCGCCAGCGCCAACCGATCGTTGGCCATTTGTTATGGGATATGTCATGAGAAATTTTTTCATCTCAATTGATTCTCTTGCCCGTTGGGCTATGGTAGCTTTGGTTGCAGGTCTTTTGGCCGCCTGTAACACCGCGCCTGTGTACCCGGCTGCTCCTGTTTCTGCTGCATCTCCCGGGTATAACTATATTGTGGGACCTGGTGATACGCTGAACATCATCGTCTGGCGTAACCCAGAGCTTTCGATGTCGGTTCCCGTTCGTCCAGATGGCAAATTGTCTACACCCTTGGTGGACGAAACGGTGGCCCAAGGCAAAACGTCCATCGAAATTGCCCGCGATGTCGAAAAGGCTTTGTCCAAATTTGTTCGCGATCCGGTCGTTACAGTCGTTGTGACCAAATTTGAGGGTCCGTACAGTGAGCAGATTCGCGTTGTGGGCGAAGCAGCCAAGCCGCAATTTTTGCCCTACAAGCAAAAAATGACACTGCTGGACGTGATGATTGCAGTAGGCGGGTTGACTGATTTTGCGGACGGCAACGGCGCCTCGATCTTGCGGGCGTCAGAAGGCGACAAACGCTATTCTGTTCGACTCAAGGATTTGGTCAAGCGCGGCGATATTTCGGCTAATGTGGAAATGAAGCCGGGTGATGTTCTGATTATTCCTCAGGGGTGGTTCTGATACGCGATGGAATGGGTATTTTGCAGCGTGCTCGCGTTTCCTTGTTGAGTATTATTCATGGATGAAATTTTCAGTCAGTTGTCGGCGATCAGCCGAGGCTTGTGGAAGCATCGTTGGCCCGGCGTTTTGGTGGCATGGGTAGTTGGTGCAATTGGTGCGGCAGTCGTATTGTGGGTGCCCGATAAATACGAAGCCAGCGCGCGGATATACGTTGACACGCAGTCCATCCTGAAGCCATTGATGACGGGTTTGGCAGTTCAGCCGAACATTGAACAACAGGTGGTGATGTTGAGCCGTACGTTGATCAGTCGGCCCAATGTCGAAAAACTGATTCGGATGGCAGACCTGGATCTGGGTTCCAAATCCAAAGACGCCCAGGAAGAGCTGGTGCAGCAGGTCACAAAATCCCTGCAAATTCGCAACACGGGCCGAGACAATTTGTACACACTGAGTTATCGGGATTCTGTTCCCGACAAGGCCAAGCGGGTGGTTCAATCCATGGTTTCTATTTTTGTGGAGTCCAGCTTGGGAGATTCCCGCAAGGATTCGGATTCAGCCAAAAAATTCATTGACGAACAGATTAAGACCTATGTCGCCAAATTGGAAGAAGCAGAAGGCCGGCTCAAGGAGTTCAAGCTTCGGAATTTGGAAACCCAGTCGGCAGATGGCAAGGATTTTGCTGGCCGCATTGGAGAAATCGGTAATCAGCTGAATCAGGCCAAACTCGAACTGAATGAAGCCGAAAACGCGAGAGTTGCAGCCAAAAAGCAATTGGATGCGGAAAAAGCCAACATGGCCAGTCTGAACGCCAAGGCACTTCAATCTGAAACCCCTGTCTCGATCCAGACCCCTGAATTGGATAACCGGATAGATGCCCAGAAGAGAAACATTGATTCGCTGCTGCAGCGGTTTACCGACCAGCATCCTGATGTCATCAATTCCCGCAGATTAATTCGTGATTTGGAAGAGCAAAAGCAAAAGACCATGGTAGAACTGCGAAAAAACGCCATTGCCAACCCAGCTCCTTCAATCAACAGTACCCCAGCCATGCAGGAAATCTCGCGTATGTTGGCGACGTCTGAGGTGCAGGTGGCATCACTTAGAGCCCGAGTTGGTGAGTATGAATCGCGGATGAAGCGGGCACGGGAATTGATGAAAACGGCACCACAAATTGAAGCTGAGTTCACGCAATTAAACCGAGACTATTCAATCAATAAGAAAAATTACGAAGATTTAGTGGCCCGGCGCGAGTCAGCTTCATTGTCCGGCGATCTCGAAGGGGCTTCTGGCGTCGTCGACTTTCGCCTAATCGATCCGCCTAGGGTCGCACCACAGCCTGTGGCACCGAATCGGCTTGTTTTGATGCCACTGGCTTTGCTTGTCGCGTTGGCTGCGGGGCTTGGCACAGCGTTTCTTGCAAGCCAATTGCGCGCTGTTTTTTTCGATGCACGCAGTTTGCGTGATGTTGCCAACCTGCCCTTGTTGGGCGTGGTCACTTTGGTTGTGGGCGAATCCCAGCGTCAAAGTGAACGCTCGGATTTGAAAAAATTTGCAGCTGCGTCAAGCGGATTGATTGGTGCATTTATTGCAGGTATTGCAACATTGGCATTTTTGTCAAATCGGGCGGGATGAATTACCGATGACCAGTCTGATAGAGCAAGCCACACTACGGTTGGAGCAACTGCGTAAGGCGGGTGCTGTTGTTCCGGATGTTGGAAAGGTTTCAAAACCGGCGAGTACCTTGATACAGACTCCGGCAGATCTGCCTGAACCAGTTCCAATTCAAGTTGCCTTGTCCCGCAAAGTTGAGATAGATCTTGACGCACTTGCTGCGGCAGGAATTGTGAGTCCCAATGCGCCGCGTTCACAAATAGCGGATCAGTTCAGGGTGATCAAGCGGCCACTTATCGCCAACGCGCTGGGAAAAGGTGCTTCACCAGTTGCAAACGGCAATTTAATCATGGTGACAAGTGCTTTGGCTGGAGAGGGGAAAAGTTTCACGGCCATTAATTTGGCGTTGAGTATTGCGACGGAACTTGATACCACCGTGTTGTTGGTAGACGCAGATGTAGCTAGACCTTCTGTTTTGCGAGTGCTGGGATTGCCACCTAGCCCTGGATTGCTCGACCTGGTATTGGACGACACTCTTGAAATGTCCAGTGTTCTGCTGCGGACCAATATTGATAAATTGACCTTGCTGCCAAGTGGAACGCCCCATGAGCGGGCCACCGAATTGTTGGCCAGTGACGCAATGATCAAGTTGCTCGAAGACATGGCCAGGCGGTACCCAGACCGAATTATTATTTTTGATTCTCCGCCATTGTTGTTAACGACAGAGTCACGCGTACTGGCGGCCCACATGGGTCAGGTCGTCATGGTCGTGCGTGCGGAACAAACCCTGCAGGCGGATGTCATGCACGCCTTGTCAAATATTGAATCTTGTCCGGTCAAAATGTTGATTTTGAATCAGGCGCGGGTGGCGGCCAAAGGCACCTATGGTTTGGGTTACGGCTATGGGTATGGATATGGGTACGGCAACGACAAGGCCGAGTAATTCGCCATGACCCATTCTCATTTCGAATGCTGGCAATTGCGCCAGCAATCAGCCAATTGGTTTAAGCGTTCTAACTTGAGTGCTTGCCAGGCCATCGCCTGGGGTTTACCACTCGTGTTTTCCGCTGGCGTAATTGCGCAAGAAAATGCTGGAAGTGAGTCTACGACTTCATCGGTGAATAAAAAAATCATGTTGGTTCCGCGTGTGGCGGTTACTGAAACGCTTACCGATAACGTCAGGCTGTCATCGAATGGTCGCCAAGGAGAATTGGTCACGGAAGTCAGTCCGGGTTTTCGCCTCAGTAAATCGGCTGGACCGGTTCGGGGGGTGCTGGATTACTCGTTGAACGGCAGAGCTTATGCCAATGGAACCGCCGCTGGCAATGTTCAACAAGCGTTGACTGCGCAAGCGTCCGCTGAACTGATTGAGCGCCGAGCGTTTATTGACGTGGGCGCAAATATCGGGCAACAAGCTGTTTCGGTGAATGGGTCGCAATCGAGTGCAGCGGGTTTGCAAAACGCCAATTTAAGCGAAACTGCCAGTATCCGGGTCGCCCCCTATGCAAAGGGTAGTTTTGGCGTCGGCGTTGATTATGAAGCCCGTTATTCCTTGGCTAGCAGTCGCTCCAATGGTGTCGCGTCAGCTGAATCCACTGCCAAAGAAATCTCTTTGTCCATCGCTGGGAAGCCTCTGGGCGGGCGGTTGGGGTGGTCTGCAAATGCAAGTGCAAATTCGAACTCGTTTGCTGGTGGCCGTGCCACTGAGTCCGATGCCGCTTCCGGCGGATTGACCTATTTGATCGTCCACCATCTGGTCGTTAATGCATCGGTGGGTCAGGAAAACACAAACGTCAGCATGGTCGGGAAAACTGCTAATTGGACAAACAGTTTGGGTCTTAACTGGAATCCTGCGCCTTCAACGACGGCCTCATTGAGCCGAAGTATTCGACCATTCGGCCAAACTCATTCGTTGGGTTTAGGTCATCGCAGCGCCAGAACCACTTGGCAGTATTCTGATAGTCAGGACGTGACGACCACGCCGGCGCAAGCGGGTTTTGGCAGTTTGGGCAATGTGTATGACCTTTTTTATACTCAATTTGCATCCTTGGAACCCGACCCGATTAAACGGGCTGCATTGGTTGAGGCTTATTTGCAAACCAATGGCATCAATCCAAAAACCACTGTAATCGGTGGGTTTTTAACTTCTGCGGTCGCTATTCAGCGCAGGCAAAATTTGTCGTTGGCACTGTTGGGCATTAGAAGTACTGTGACCTTTCTGGCGAGTCGCTCGGTGTCAAGCCGGTTGGATACTGTGTCAACTGCAATAGACGATTTGTCAAACGGGTCCTTGGTGGAACAGCACGGATTCAGTGTCAACTTGGGACATCGATTGACACCGGAGTCTGCTTTGAACGTGATCCTCTCGTCTCAACGCTCCACTTCGACGGGTGTAGCGCAGGACAACTCGTCGTATCAAGCCAGCCTTGGGTACTCGACCCGTGTTGGTCAACGTGCGACAGCATCGTTTAATGCGCGCCGGGCTATTTTTGAAAGTTCGACTGTGCCCTATCTGGAAAATGCAATATCTGGCACCCTGAGTGTCCAGTTTTAACCCATGTACGAAGCTTTTTATGGGCTAACAGGCAAGCCTTTTCAGCTCAATCCCGACCCGAGTTTCTATTTCGGCAGCAAACAACATCGTCGGGCAAAGGCTTACCTCGAGTATGGTGTGCAAAGAAACGAAGGCTTCATCGTTATTACTGGTGAGGTAGGGGCTGGGAAAACGACAATTGTCCGGGGATTGCTGGAAAGTCTGGATTCAAATTCGGTGGTAGCTGCCAATTTGGTGAGCACCCAGCTTGATGCCGAAGATACGCTCAGGATGGTTGGAGCGGCTTTTGGCGTGAGTGTTCGTGATATGTCGAAATCAGATCTCTTGATGTCGATAGAAGCTTTTCTGGTCACCCAAATTAGCCAAGGCAAGCGGTGTTTGCTCGTTGTGGATGAAGCACAAAATTTGACGCCCAGAGCCGTTGAAGAACTTCGGATGCTGTCGAATTTTCAGTTTGGCAAACAAGCTTTGTTGCAAACGTTTCTCGTTGGGCAGCCTGAATTCCGAGAAATTTTGCAGAGCCCGAATATGCAGCAGTTGCGCCAACGCGTCACAGCAACGTGTCACATCGGACCGATGGATGTCGATGAAACGCGTGGTTACATCGAACATCGGCTCAAATGTGTTGGCAGTACCGGAAAGCCCAGCTTCGATGCCGCAGCCTTTGCCGCGATTCACAAGGCCAGTGGCGGTATTCCAAGGCGTATCAATTCCATCAGCGATAGACTATTATTGTTGGGTTTTTTAGGTGAAAAGCACCACTTTTCAGCTGACGATGTCGACGAGGTTGTGACAGAAATCAGGGAAGAAGGGGGCGGTACGTCACTGTATCCACCTGCATCTGCGGCACAGCTAAATCAGTCTTCGAGGCATCGCCGAGACCAAGCGGCATTCGATATTGATTTGTCTCGGTTGGATTTGGATCCGCAAATCGCCAGTCAAATTGACCAGCGAGTTGATGAAATTAAGGGTGAGCGTGAGACTGATCGCCTACAAAGGGTTGAGCGAAGCATGCTCAAATTGGAGCGTATCAATTTGGAAATTCTGAATATGCTTCAAAGCCTAGCAACAGGTCTAGGGCAAAATTCCACGGCGTTTCCCAAACCAGTCTTGGGGGCAGATGCAGATGCCTGAAGATCAAATTAAGGCATCAAACCCAAACGAAGCCAACCTGCAAATTAGCGGTATTTCTAATGCTCTGACGATTGACGTTGAAGACTACTTCCAGGTTTCGGCGTTTGCACCCTACGTTTCACGCGAAAGTTGGAATCAACGTGAGTGCCGGGTGGAGCGAAATGTGGATCGGATTTTGGAGCTTTTGGATGGTCAAAAGACATTCGGCACCTTTTTTATTTTAGGATGGATAGCCGAACGGTATCCGTCACTGGTTCGGCGAATCGCAGGGCAGGGCCATGAAATTGCCAGTCATGGTTATGGTCATCAGCGTGCCAGCGATTTACCTCGGGGTGATTTTTTGAATGATATACAGATGGCCCGGCAAATACTTGAAGACTTGAGCGGTGAAACTGTCATCGGTTATCGCGCCCCCAGTTTTTCGATTGGTGCCGGCAATTTGTGGGCCTTTGATTGTTTGGTGGAAGCCGGGTATCGCTACAGCTCAAGCGTGTATCCCATTCGGCATGATCATTACGGCATGCCAGATTCTCCGCGTTTTGCCTATGCTGCCAAGCCGAGTCTGATTGAATTGCCTGTGACAACGGTTAGCGTTTTTGGCAAGAATTTGCCAGCCAGCGGTGGTGGGTATTTCAGATTGTTCCCGTTTCCGTTGTCCCGATGGATGATGAATCGTGTGAACCATAGGGATGCCCAATCCGGAATTTTCTACTTTCACCCTTGGGAAATCGATGCCAATCAACCGCGGGTTCCGGGCATTGATTCAAAGACCCGGTTCCGTCACTACGTGAATATTCCAAAAATGGAAGAGAAATTGGTTCGCCTGCTTGAAGCCTTCCAATGGGGGCGGGTTGACCATGTCTTTGAGAAAGAAATTGCCCGCGGAGCGAGTCTTGCCTGAGCCATTGCAGGGCGTTGTCAAGCGACTTGCCAAGGGTGATGCTGCTCGTTCTGCAGCGTGGGATTCATTTGTCTCTGGGCACCCCGAGGGCACGTTCTTCCATCGGGCCGGATGGCAAACAGTTATTGCCGAGCAATTTCGCCACGACACTTATTTTCTTTACGTTGAGTCAGCAGGTGAAATAGTTGGTGTGCTACCGTTGGTACATGTCAATAGTTGGCTTTTTGGGAACTCTTTGTCAAGCCTGCCTTTTGCGGTTTATGGCGGCGTACTGTCTAACGCATCTGAGTCCGCTCGTTTGCTGGAAGAGCAAGCAACACTCTTGGCTCAGCAGTTAAAAGTCGCGCATTTGGAGTTTCGAAATATCCTTCCGAAACATCCTGAATGGCCAACACAAAATCTCTACGTAACCTTTCGCAAAGAATTGTTGTCGGATGCTGAAGCGAACATGTTGGCCATTCCAAGAAAACAGCGCGCAATGGTTCGAAAAGGAATCAAAAATGGGTTGATTGCGCAGGTCGATACGGGCGTGGAGCGTTTTTTTGCTTTGTACGCAGACAACGTTCATCGGCATGGAACACCTGCCATGCCGAAGCGATATTTTCAGGCGTTGATGCGTGAATTTGGCAACGATTGCGAGATTTTGACCGTGGTGAGCGCTGAAGGGCGGCCATTGAGTAGCGTATTGTCTTTCTATTACCGCAACGAAGTTCTGCCGTATTACGCCGGTGACGACGAATCCGCCCGGAATCTGGCGGCTAATGATTTCAAATATTGGGAGTTGATGCGTCGTTCGTGTGAGCGGGGGTTAACAGTTTTCGATTTTGGCCGGAGCAAAAAAGAGACAGGCTCCTACGCGTTTAAAAAAAATTGGGGATTTGAGCCGACGCAACTGAATTATCAATACCGCCTGTTCGGGCGTGACAGTATTCCGCAAAATAACCCGTCAAATGCCAAGTACAAGTTATTGATTAAAACTTGGCAACGTATGCCCATAGGTTTGGCCAATTGGTTGGGGCCGTTCATCGTCCGCAACTTGGGTTGAAACCCGGCATGAATCTTTTGTACCTGGTTCATCGGTTGCCCTTTCCGCCCAACAAGGGCGACAAAGTCAGGTCCTATCATTTGCTAAAACACCTGGCATCGACCCACCGTGTATTTTTAGGGACCTTTGTTGATGACGCTGACGACGAGCAATATGTGCCGACTGTCGAGAAATGGTGCGCAGACGCGTGTTTCATCAGGTTGAATCCCAAACTGAGTACGTTGCGAAGCGTCACCGGTTTTTTAACTGGAGAGGCTTTGGGCCTGAGGTATTACCGAAGCAGTCAGATGAAGCGGTGGGTTGAGAAAACAATTGAAGAAAAAAACATCGATGCAATTGTTGTTTTTTCATCCGTTATGGCGCAATTTCTGGAGCACTTGCCAACACCAAAAATTCCCCCGGTGTTAACTGATTTTGTCGATGTCGATTCATCTAAATGGACACAATATGCCCAAAACCGCCGTGGGCCTGTGTCCTGGGTTTACGCACGTGAAGGGGTAAAACTGTTGGCGTACGAAAAAAACGTCGCTGAAAAATCCTTTATTTCAATTTTTGCGACCGAAAATGAAGCCGAACTTTTCCGCAAATTGGCGCCGGAAAGTGCGAAGTCGGTAATGGCGGTCGACAATGGCGTTGACGCAGACTTCTATTCGCCCTCTGATGATTTTGTTTCACCGTACCCTGCGCGAGTCACCGACTCGTATTCAAGAGTAGTTGCGTTCACTGGGGCAATGGATTATTGGCCCAATGTTGACGCTGTTTGTTGGTTCGTGAACGAGATGATGCCGCGCCTTAGATTGCAGTCGCCAGGCATCCGTTTTTTTATCGTCGGACGCAAACCTGCTCCTGCTGTGGCTGCGCTTTCCGCAAGCGATGTTTTTGTGACTGGAACCGTCGACGACGTGAGGCCTTATATCCAATATGCCGACGTAATCGTGGCACCCTTGCGAGTTGCGCGTGGTATCCAAAACAAGGTGCTTGAAGCAATGGC
>JANOWY010000263.1:0-2059 GCA_031418135.1 Rhodoferax sp.
TCCGGTGGTGGAAATGTGGGATTTGCTGGACAACCCGATTGAACACGTGGTGGGATTTTCCAATGCGCAGGCCACGGCAGAGCTGGTGCGCCAGTTGCACGCAAAGGGCTACGAGCGCATTGCCTTCATGGGTGGCGCACCCGCCCGGGACGCGCGGGGCGCAGAACGGCTGCACGGCTTTGAAAGTGCTATGCAGGCGCTGGGGCTGCCGGCCAACCGCATCATCACGGTGGGCCAGGCCCCCGTCTCGATGGCGCATGGTGGCTTGGGCGTGACGCAATTGCTGCGGCAGTGGCCCGATGTGCAGGCCGTGGTGTGTGTGTCAGATCACGTCGCGTTTGGCGCACTGATGGAATGCCAGCGCCAAGGCTGGGCGGTACCGGGCCAATTGGCTATTGCCGGTTTCGGCGGGTTTGAAGTGGCCACCGCCTGTCACCCGCGGCTGACCACCGTGATGGTGGACTGCGTGCGCATCGGGCGCACTGCGGGCGAGGTGCTGCTGCGTGCCATCGACTCCGCGCGCGAAGGCGTGCGTTTGCCTGCGCAAACGGTGGTGATTCCGTTCCAGGTAGCGCCGGGGCAGAGCACGTGATATCTGGCCTTGGCCATTCTGCTCGGCGCAAAGGCGGCATCGCTGCCCAGCCCTGCCCTTGCGGCTCTGACAGGGCTTATGTGCAATGTTGCGGGGTTTGGCATGACGGAATGGCCAACCAGTTGTATGCGCCCACCGCTGAAGCGGTGATGCGCGCCCGCTACAGCGCCTATTCAATGGGTTTGCCATCGTATTTGCTGGCTACATGGCATGGTTCCACTGCACCGGGTGAACTCGAGCTTCAGCCTTTGAAGTGGCTGGGCCTTGAGGTGCGCCACGCCTTGGAACAAGGCGATGCCGGTGTGGTCGAGTTTGTTGCGCGATTCAGGCCTGGAAACGGCGGCCCCGCAGAGCGTTTGCATGAACTGAGCCGCTTCGTGCGTGAGGGTGGGCGCTGGTGGTATGTCGATGGCGATCCACCGATTGAAGAATAAATTTAACTAAAATATTATATTTTATAAAAAGGTTATATGTTAATGTATTGATTGCACAATAAGATACATTAAAAGTAGCAAAAATGTCTTAAATATTACAGTAAATCTATTAAAATAATAAATTTATGTTTATTTTTTGCTGAAATTAGCAAGAATCCCTTTTGCGTCAGCACGCGATGGCTTCATTGGCTAGGTAAAAAAATATCCAATATCGGGTCTTTGTTTGATTTTTGATGTGGGTCAGAGGCATACTGCCTCCGGTCTCCAATCAACTGTGAAGGACGTGCATGAATTGGCTCAAGACAGCTGTAGCCCGGATCGCAATCCCCGTTTTTTCGGCCGTGCTGGGGCTGTCAGCCCAAGCGCAAAGCGCCACCACGCCCGGTGTAACCCCCAATGAAATCCTGATCGGCCAATTTGCCGCCATCACCGGCCCGGCCGCCCAATTGGGCCTGCGCATGCAAACCGGCATGCAGGCCTACTTCAAGGCGCTCAATGCCCAAGGCGGCGTGAACGGGCGCACCATCAAGCTGGTGACCCGGGACGATGGTTATGAACCCGAAAAAGCCGCTGCCGCCGTCAAGGCCCTGATACAGGAAGACAAAGTCTTCGTACTGGCCGGTTCAGTCGGCACCCCCACCGGGCTGGCGGCATTGCCCATCATCACCGAAGAGAAGGTACCGCTGATCGGCATGTTCACCGGCGCGCAGGCCTTGCGCGAGCCCTTTAACCGCCAGGTGTTCCATGTGCGGGCCAGTTATTTTGACGAAACCGAGCGCATCGTGCAGCACCTGGCGACGCTGGGCGTCAAGAAAATCGCGGTTTTTTATCAGAACGACGCCTACGGCAAAGCGGGTCTGGAGGGTGTGACTCGTGCGTTGACCAAGCGACAGCTCAAGGCCGTGGCGCAAGCCACTGTCGAACGCAACAGCGTTGACGTGGCCAAATCACTTGAACTGATTTTGAAAGCCGAGCCCGAGGCGGTGGTGCAGATCGGGGCCTACAAAGCGGTGGCCGAATTCATCAAGCAGGC
>JANOWY010000264.1:0-27554 GCA_031418135.1 Rhodoferax sp.
ACACCAACGCGGGCGCGCCCGATGCGGCGCAGGCCGCTTTGTTCTTGGGACAAAACGGCACGCGCCTGAGCGCGCAGTCGGTCTGGGCACGCCTGCGCAGCCGCAGCCTGCAGGCGGGCTTGCCCGCGCCCGTGCACCCGCATATGTTGCGCCACTCGTTCGCCAGCCATGTGTTGCAAAGCAGCAGTGATTTGCGGGCCGTGCAAGAGCTTTTGGGCCACGCCAACATCAGCACCACGCAGGTCTACACCCGGCTGGATTTTCAGCATCTGGCCAAAACCTACGATGCAGCCCATCCGCGGGCGAAGTTAACCCGTGCCAAGGGTTGAAAATGGAAGCCAAGCCGGGATCAGAAGTAAAAAAATGAGTGTAATGATTTCTGTAAAATACAATTTATTATGTAAATTTATATAATTAGTCAATTTTTGTTATATAAATAATAGCTTACTATGTAAACTTTATTGTAACAATAGTTCTTATTATCTTTGGAAAAATACAGATAGTAGATAAATTACTTGAAAACCCTTCGATTAAAACCAGGAAAAGAGCGCTCCTTGCTGCGCCGCCACCCCTGGGTGTTTGATGGCGCGATTGCCAAAGGGGGTGGTGACGTGGGCGAAACCGTGCGGGTCGAATCTGACAGCGGCCAGTTTTTGGCTTGGGCGGCGTGCAGTCCGCAGTCCAAAATCCGCGCCCGCGTCTGGAGTTTTGATGAAAAACAGCGCATCGATGCCGCTTTTTTGGCCAGCCTGGTGGCGGGGGCGATTGCCGCGCGGCGCTGGTTTGACATCCCCAGCGATGCCATGCGCCTGATTCACGGCGAATCCGACGGCCTGCCGGGCCTGATTGTGGATCGTTATGGCGACACGCTGGTCGCCCAGTTCACCTCTGCTGGTGCCGAAAAATGGAAGCAGGCGCTGGCCGATGCCCTGCTGGCCAGCACCGGCCTGACCCGGCTTTACGAACGCTCCGACACCAGCAGCCGCGCTCTGGAAGGCCTGCCCGAAACCAAAGGCTGGCTGCGTGGTTCTGGCGACACCGAGACGGTATTGCACGAAAACGGCTGGCAACTGGCTTTGAACATCGCTGAAGGCCATAAAACCGGCTTCTACCTGGATCAGCGCGACAGCCGCCGCAAGTTTTACGATTACGCGCGTCGCAGGGGTTTTGTCACGGTGCTCAATTGCTTCAGCTACACCGGTGGGTTCACCGTGGCGGCGCTGGCGGGCCTGCGGGATTACGCTGGCGAAAACGCCCTGCAAGCGGCCTGCGTCACCTCCATCGACTCCAGTGCCCTGGCACTGGAAAAAGCCGCACTGAACGTCCGTTTGAATGGTTTCGACAACACAGCCCACCGTTTTGTCGATGCCGACGTGAACGCCAGCCTGCGGGCGTTTATCGCCCAGGGTGAACGTTTTGACGCGATTGTGCTGGACCCGCCTAAGTTTGCACCCACTGTCGCCCATGCTGAGCGCGCAGCGCGCGCCTACAAAGACATCAACCGGCTGGCCCTCAAGCTCCTGCCACCCGGCGGGGTGTTGTTCACCTTTTCGTGCTCGGGCGGCATCAGCGCCGATTTGTTCCACAAAATCGTCGCCTCGGCTGGGGCCGACGCCGGCGTGGACGGCTACATTGCCGAACGCTTGGGTGGCGCGCCCGATCACCCGATGACGCTGGAATTCCCGGAAGGGGAATACCTCAAAGGCCTGGTGGTGGTTGTTAAATAGGGTTTCCCCTGCACGTTTTTGCCGCAAAACCGGGCGGGCGTATTCGTCTGTTCACCAGACTTCACCCATCCTTCAGTCTTGAATTGCGGACTAAACTCCCCCATCTACGCGAATTAATGGCTGACCTGACGATTGGATACCCACTGTATGAGTTTGATTCCCGCCACCATCCTGACCGGTTTTCTCGGTTCTGGTAAAACCACGCTGCTCAAACGCATTCTGTCGGAAGCGCACGGCCAAAAAATTGCGGTCATCGAAAACGAATTCGGTGAAGAAAATATCGACAGCGACATTTTGGTGTCTGAGACCACCGAGCAAATCGTGCAAATGAGCAATGGCTGCATATGCTGCACCATTCGTGAAGACTTGCGCACTGCCCTGCAGACACTGGCCGAGAAAAAACGCAAGGGTGAACTTCAATTTGACCGCGTCGTGATTGAAACCACCGGCTTGGCAGACCCTGGCCCGGTTGCGCAGACTTTCTTCATGGACGACGAAATCGCCGAAAGTTACCTGCTGGATTCCATCCTGACCTTGGTTGACGCCAAACACGCGGCCAACCAACTCAACGACCGCCAGGAAGCTCGTCGCCAAGTCGGATTTGCCGACCAGATTTTCATTAGCAAGACGGATCTGGTGGCGAAAGAAGAAACCGACGCCCTGATTCACCGCTTGAAACACATGAACCCGCGGGCACCGCAAAAAGCCGTGCATTTTGGCGAGGTGGCGCTGTCGGAGGTGTTTGACCTGCGTGGCTTCAACCTGAACGCCAAGCTCGATATTGACCCGGATTTCCTCAAAGACGACAGCCACGACCACGCAGGGCATGGCGAGCCCGGCCACGGGCATGACCACGAGGGCCACGACCATGCGCCCGGCGAGCATTGCGACCATCCGTCACATGCCAACGGTGAAGCCGGCCATCACGGGCACCACCATCACCATGACGACGATGTCAAAAGTTTTGTGTTTCGCTCTGATCGCGCGTTTGACGCCGCCAAACTGGAAGACTTCCTGGGTGCCATTGTCAATATTTACGGCCCACGCATGTTGCGTTATAAAGGCGTATTGAACATGAAAGGCACGGATCGCAAGGTGATTTTTCAGGGCGTTCACCAACTAATGGGCAGTGATTTGGGTCCGCCCTGGGGGCCGGATGAGCCGCGGGTCAACAAGATGGTGTTTATTGGCATCGATTTGCCCAAAGATGTCTTTTTGCAAGGCATGGAGCAGTGTCTGGTTTAAAACGCTGCCGAACCCGCTGTAAAACCCGCTACACTCGCGCGCCAGCAAAAACTGCAAATTTGTTCAACCTGAGCCCTCAGCCCGCACGTTTGTTCCTGTCTTTTGTCGTCACTTATTGCCACTTAGCCCGCTAGTCCCTCGTTCAGCCTCAGTGAAAGCCAATGTGAAAGCCAAAACCAAAACAGTCAAAAACGCAGCGGCTACTCAAGCTAAAGCCAAGCCGGCAGTCAAGAGCAGCCCTGTCGCTACTGCAAAAGGTGGCGGCAAGGCACCTGTCAAGTCAGGGAGTTCGCCAAAACCTGCGGTCAAAGCCAAAGTGGTTGCCAAACCGGTCGCAAAAGCGGTACCCACAAAGGTGGTCAAAGCTGTCGTCAGGCCGCAAACCGACGCCAAATCCAAATCGAAATCCAAATCGGCAGCGCAGCAACCAGCAGCCAAAAAGCCGATTGCCAAATCTGCCAATGCCAAATTCGTGGCGACCCAAGCGGCCTCAAAACCTGCCGTCAAAGCTGTCGCCGCTCCCGCACCCAAAGTAGTTCCAAAAGCAAGCCCTAAAGTTGCTTCAAAAGCGCCCGTCAAAACATCGAATCCCAAGGTGTCCGGCAAGGCGCCCGTGCAAGCGGCTCCTGTCAAAGTGTCAACCCCTGCCGCCTCCAAACCTGTGAACGTCTCCACCACCACTGCCCCTAAAAACCAAAAAATACCTGCTTCCAAGCCTATTGCTGTTGCACCCATTTCGGCCAAAGTCCCGGCCGTGCCGGTGACACCCGCTGCACCGGCGTTGCCACTGCCCATTCCGTCGCATGGCGTTGTGCAAAAAGGTGGGCGTCCCTCGGCCCGGTTGGTGCAGATCACTGTTCCATCTATGGCGCAGGCGGTGGCCTCAACGGCAGCAAAAGCCAGTTTCATCGATGTACCGGCCCCTTTGGTGACCCCACCTTTCACCTATACCGCCAAAAAAGACCCGAAACTAGTCAATAACTGGAAAACCAAGGCGGGTGAAGCGCTGACCGATGCCGAGTTGATCGCAATGCCAGATGCCGAGTACATGAACGACAAGCAAATGGCCGCGTTTCGGGCCAAGCTGGCCAAGTTGCGGCAGGAAATTCTGGCTAGCGCTGGTGAAACCACTGAGCATTTGCGGGAAGACACGGTGGTTGTGCCCGACCCAGCGGACCGTGCAACAATTGAAGAAGAGCATGCACTCGAATTGCGTACCCGCGACCGGGAGCGCAAACTGCTCAAAAAAATCGAACAATCGATCAACCGGATTGATGCCGGTGATTATGGCTACTGCGACGAAACGGGTGAAGCGATTGGGGTCGGCCGTTTGCTGGCCCGTCCCACTGCCAATTTGTCGCTTGAGGCTCAGCAGCGTAGGGAGCTCAAGCAGAAAATGTTTGGCGATTGACCCATTGGTTGACCGCTTGGGTATCTGCCCTTTTTGCACTGATCAATGGCCACTAAAGACAACGCTTCAGCGCTGCTTTCCAAAGTAGCCAAGTTCGTCCGCAACCCGACCACCAATTGGGAGGATCTGGACAAGCCTGTACCAGAGGCCGAAAGCGGCTACAGCAAGCAGGCGCTCAAGGAAATGATCGAGCGCAAGCGGCGAAATGATTTCGTCCGCAAGAGAGAATTTGACCAATTGCGCAAATTGCGCAACCGAGATCCGGCTGCACCGCTCGATCTGGCCGAACAAGCCGGCAGGCCTTCGTTCTATCAAAGCAGCATGCCGTCCAATCTCGATGAACGTGCCCACACGCTCAAGAAGATAGACGAAATTGAAGCCCAGATGTCCAAGCAATGGTGGAAGGGCAAACCCGCTGACGGTACTCAAAAAGGCGGCCAGGAAGGGCCTCCTGAAAACCCGGCCAACACAATGGGTGCAGTTGACGGTGCCCCGAGCGTTGTGGATGAAGCGGAGTTTCTGTCCACACGTCCATCGCCTGAAAACGTGCTTGCTGAACCCGACGTTGATTTTGCTAAAACCCAACTCGGTGCAGGATTGGGAAAGTCCGCCGCTGCCAAGACACCAAGTGCTGGCAAAAAGCCTATGGTGGCGTCCCATGCAGGTATGTCCTACAGTCAGGACGGCTCCGGCTTTTCCACCAGCAAACTGTTTGCTGTTGAACTGAGCGATGAAGCGACTGATCCCGAACTCGAAGAGGCAGCCATTCGTTTTGCCAATGGCGACAACCTCGGTGCCGAAGAAGGCCTTCGCGAGGCGTTGCAACGTACCCAGGGCCATAGCGAATTTGCCGAATTCTGGATCGCCGCGCTATTTGATTTATACCGTGCCACTGACCAGCAGGGCAAGTTTGACGCGTTGGCGCTGGATTTCGCCGCACAACTGGGGCGGTCTGCCCCAGCATGGCACTCGATGAAAGAGGCCATATCGGTTGCTGATCACCCGGATTCCGTGCACACTGCCCCGCAAGACCTGCGCCAGAAGCCTGTTTGGGAAGCGCCGGCAACACTGGATTTGTCCGCGATGGGTGAATTGCGGCTGGCCTTGGCCAATGCGCAGATGCCGTGGTATTTGAACTGGAGCGACCTGCGCGAAATTCAGCCCGAGACGCTCAAAATGCTGGGCAGCCTGTTTGCCCAATGGTGTGTGCAAGACGTTCGGCTGCGTTTTGACGGTGCGGCCCATCTGGAAGACGTTTTGCGTGCCTATACGCCTTCTGGTGACAAGAATACCCACAACACCTGGTGGCGCCTGCGTATGGATGCGTTGCGCGTCATGCGGATGCAGGATGAATTCGAATTGGTGGCGCTCGATTATTGTGTCACCTTCGAGGTATCGCCGCCCTCCTGGCAAGATGCCGTCTGCGAATACTTGTACGACGGTATATCGGTGGCGAAAAACCCTCTTGCTGAAAGTGTGCACCTGGGGGGTGAAGGTGATGACGCGCAAGGTGATTCAGCCGCAACTTCGCTGGTGGGCCTGGATGGCCTGCCACCCGTTGTGGTGGCGCTGGAAGGCGAAATCTTGGGTGATGCAGCCGCGGTGCTGCAAAAGCTTGAAGAGGGGCGTCATCAGGGTCAGGGCCGCTTGGTGGTGTCGTGTGCGCGGCTGATTCGTGTCGATTTTTCTGCGGCCGGCAGCATCCTCAATTGGGTGGCGAACCGTCAAGAAGAAGGCTTCAGCGTCCAGTTCCGGGATGTCCATCGGCTGGTTGGCGCTTTCTTCAACGTCATTGGCATTAACGAACACGCCAAGGTGGTGTTGCGTTCCAACTGATCTTTGCGATCATCTCCGTCCAACGGTACGTCCCGTGGGCCAGCCAAGGTCGAAACCAGGTTTGGTTTTGAACCAGCCCAACTTCATTAGGAAACCCCCATGGAACAGTTTCACGGCACCACGATTATCAGCGTTCGGCGCAAATCACCTTTGGGCGACACGGTCGCCATTGGCGGCGACGGGCAAGTGACCCTTGGCAATATTGTTGTCAAAGGAACGGCACGCAAGGTGCGAAAGCTCCATCACGGTAAGGTTTTGGCAGGATTTGCCGGTGCCACTGCCGATGCCTTCACCCTGTTTGAGCGGTTTGAAGCCAAGCTTGAAAAACACCAGGGGCATTTGGTTCGGGCGGCCATTGAACTGACCAAGGATTGGCGTACTGACCGGGTTCTGAGGCGGCTCGAAGCCATGTTGGCCGTAGCAGACAAAGAGGCCTCCCTCATCATTACCGGAAACGGGGATGTGCTGGAGCCCGAGAAAGGCATCGTGACGATCGGTTCTGGCGGGGCCTACGCGCAGGCGGCGGCGATTGCTTTGCTGGAACATACTGATTTGGCCGCCAGGGATATTGTCAAACGGTCGCTTGAAATCGCTGGTGAGTTGTGCATCTACACCAACATGAACCACGTGATCGAAACCTTGGACTGATCCCATTGCCCGATCATCCGCGCAGGTCGTTGCGCCTCCTAGCTGTGCCACGGCACTGTCTTCGTCGGCACGCCTACTTCGCGATTGATCGGGCAATGGAATAACACTCAAATTGATGAATAGCAGCCCGCCATGAAACCACAAGAAATCGTCCTCGAGCTGGACAAACACATCGTCGGTCAGAAGCAGGCCAAACGGGCCGTGGCAATTGCCTTGCGCAACAGATGGCGTCGGCAGCGGGTTGAGCCTGGCCTGCGCCAGGAAATCACTCCCAAGAATATCCTGATGATCGGGCCAACGGGTGTCGGCAAGACTGAAATCGCGCGTCGATTGGCGCGGCTCGCAGATGCCCCGTTTATCAAGGTCGAGGCGACCAAATTCACAGAAGTTGGGTACGTCGGCAAAGACGTGGATTCAATCATCCGCGATTTGGCCGATATTGCAGTCAAACAGACGCGCGTCGAAGAGATGGGTAAAGTGCGCCGCAAGGCAGAAGATGCCGCTGAAGATCGGATTCTGGAAATTCTGGTGCCTGGCCCCCGCAGCGAATTACCCGATTCTCCGGTGGTGCAAAACGTTGAAAGCACGGCGCGCCAAGTGTTTAGAAAAAAGCTTCGCGAAGGTCTACTGGCTGACCGGGAGATTGAAATAGAGGTCGCCAGTGCTGTGCAACCTATGGAAATCATGGGCCCACCAGGCATGGAAGACATTACCGAGCAACTGCGTGGCATGTTCAGCCAAATGGGTCAATCCAAACGCCATACCCGCAAATTGAAAATTGGCGAAGCCCTGAAACTTGCAACTGACGAAGAGGCGGCCAAGCTTGTCAACGAAGAAGCCATCAAGACGCGGGCATTGCAAATGGTCGAGCAAAACGGCATCGTTTTTTTAGACGAGATCGACAAGGTCACGTCGCGTGGCGATGGAAATGGCGCTGAAGTGTCGAGGCAAGGCGTGCAACGCGACCTGCTGCCACTGGTTGAAGGAACCAGCGTCTCCACCAAGTACGGTATGGTCAAAACCGACCACATCTTGTTCATTGCGTCCGGCGCATTTCATTTGAGCAAACCCAGTGACCTGATCCCGGAACTGCAGGGGCGTTTCCCGATTCGAGTCGAACTTCAGTCGCTGTCAGTCCAGGATTTCGAGGCCATACTGACCCAAACGCACGCCTCCTTGGTCAAGCAGTACCAAGCTTTGTTGGAAACTGAAAATGTGATGCTGGTATTTACGCCTAGTGGCGTGACGCGGCTAGCCCAAATTGCTTTTAACGTGAACGAGCGAACTGAAAACATTGGTGCGAGACGTCTGGCCACGGTGATGGAGCGTCTGTTGGATGAGATTAGTTTTGATGCGCCTGAATTGGCCGGGCAGACGATTTTGATAGACGAAAGTTTTGTGAATTTGCGTTTGAATGAACTCAGTCAGAATGAAGATCTTTCACGTTATATTTTGTAAAAAATTTGTAGCATCCATAAATTCAAGCATCACTTGCAATATAGCGTCTAAGTACTTAATTTAGAACAATATTTATATAATTTGTTCTTCAAAAATACCTTCTAAGTCATTGATTTAATTGAAAATAATCTGAATACATCTGCTTGCAAAGGCGGCAATTGCTGATACAGTGCAAAAAAGTGCATAAAAGTGGGAAAGATCGGTTGCTTTCCCCTTTTGCTACCGCGTTGTTTCGTTTTGCAGAGGAATTCAGGTGTTTCAAGGGGCTTCGTCATTGTTGTTGGATGGCAAGGGTCGGCTTTCGATGCCGACTCGCCATCGCGATGTACTGACCGCAACAGCGGCGGGGCAGTTGACGCTGACCAAACATCCGCATGGTTGCATTTTGATTTTCCCGCGTCCGGAGTGGGAAATTTTTCGCGGGCGAATTGTTGCGTTGCCACTTTCCGCACATGGTTGGAAGCGCATATTCCTTGGCAACGCAATGGATGCTGAACTGGATGCCACCGGGCGGGTGCTGGTTTCGCCAGAGTTGCGCCATGCGGTTGCCATAGACCGGGAAACCTTGTTGTTGGGCATGGGGAACCATTTCGAGTTGTGGGACAAAACACGGTACGAAGAACAGGAAACCCAAACCATTCAAGGTGGCATGCCTGACGCACTCAAAGATTTTTCCTTTTGAAGCCCATGGTGTCACTGCCATGCGAACACACCACTGTATTGCTGAACGAAGCGGTGGACGCGTTGTTGACTGGCCAGGCAGATGTCGCGCCTGTCGGCCACAACCCCTGCTTTGTGGATGCCACCTTCGGGCGAGGTGGTCACAGCCGTTTGCTGCTGGCACGAATGCCCGCAGACGCCCGGATCATCGCTTTCGACAAGGATATGCAGGCGGTCCAGGAGGCCCGATACATCAACGATCCCCGATTTTCAATACGCCATCAGGCTTTTTCCCGCATTCGGGATCTGCCGCCCGGCAGCGTGGACGGATTGTTGATGGATCTCGGTGTCAGTTCGCCGCAAATCGACACGCCAGACCGAGGGTTCAGTTTCAGGTTCGACGGGCCTTTGGACATGCGGATGGATACCACCCAGGGAGTGAGTGTGGCCCAGTGGTTGTTGACGGCAGACAGCGAAAAAATTGCGGAGGTGATTCGTGACTATGGTGAAGAACGGTTTGCTGGGCCCATTGCAAAGGCGATTGATGCGCGCCGACAAAATGGGCGCCCAGTTTCAACCACCACCGAGCTGGCCCAGCTCGTGGCTGGCACGGTCAAAACCCGCGAGCAGGGCCAGAACCCTGCAACGCGCACATTTCAGGCTTTTCGGATTTTCATCAACGCCGAGCTTGAAGAGCTGCAACAGGCGTTAGAGGCCAGCCTTGAAATCCTCAAACCTGCTGGGCTACTTGTCGTGATCAGTTTCCACTCCCTGGAAGACCGGATCGTCAAGCAATTCATTGCAAAAAACGCGCGTGAAGTCTTTGACCGGCGGGCTCCCTTTGCTGCACCGCCCGTGTTGAAGCTCAAAGCGCTGGCTCGCGTCAAGCCGGGAAAGCTGGAAGTTTCTGCCAATCCACGCGCCCGCAGTGCTGTAATGCGCGTAGCGCAAAGGGTCGGCCTGTGATCCGCCTGAACCTCGTTTTGTTGCTGGCGGTGCTGGCCAGCGCTTTATATTTGGTCAATATCCAGTATGAGTCTAGGCGCCTCTATTCGGCGTTGGACAAAGCGCGCGCTGAAGGACGGAAACTGGAATCAGAAAACGAGCGGCTGCAAGTTGACCGACGGGCCCAGGCGCGGCCCCTGCGCATTGAAAAATTGGCTAAGGACGAATTGCAGATGCGGTCGGTGACGCCAGCGATTACACATTATGTTTCGCGATCACAGGCACCATCGTCAGCCGGTGAGCCTTCGCCTCGGGCTGCGGGCGGCAGTTTGCAGGAAGGTCCTGTGCAATGAGCCGTAGCGTGGCCTATACCTCCAGCCCGCTGTTGGCCAGCCGCACGCCGGTTTGGCGCAGCAAGTTCATTGTTGCCGCCATTGCGGTTGCGTTCGCGGGGCTGTTGGGCCGGGCCCTTTACATTCAGGTTATTTCAAACGAATTCTTCCAGCGGCAGGGTGAAGTCCGGTTTGCGCGCACCCTCGAATTGCCGGCCAACCGGGGCCGGATACTTGATCGCAATGGACTCATTTTGGCTTCCAGCGTACCCGCTCAAAGCGTTTGGGCCATACCCGAAGATGTCAGCCTCGACAAGCGCCAGGCGGCTGAATTGGCCAGGCTTCTTGAAATGCCTGTTCAGGAGTTGGAGCGGATTCTCTCGGCACCAGACAAATCCTTTGTTTGGCTGAAACGCCAGCTGGACGACACTGTCGCGAAGGAAGTCGCGGCCCTCAACCTCAAAGGAATTTACCAACGCAAGGAATACCGGCGCCAATATCCCGAAGGCGAAGCATCGGCCCATGTTGTCGGCTTTACTAATGTGGAGGAGTTTGGGCAGGAAGGCATCGAACTGGCTTTCAACAAGGAACTGGGTGGCCGTGCTGGTTCGCGCAGGGTAATCAAGGACCGATTAGGCCGGGTGGTTGAGTCGGTTGGGGAAACAACACCACCGGCTGACGGGCGCGATCTGCAACTCAGCATCGACAGCAAGGTGCAGTACTTCGCTTACCAAAAGCTGCGCGACGCCGTGACCACCAACAAAGCCAAGGCGGGAAGTGTGGTGGTGTTGGACACCATCACTGGTGAGGTACTGGCATTGGCCAACTACCCGAGTTATCAGCCGGGGAGCCGAAAAAACCTGAATGGGGAGCAATTGCGCAATCGGGCGATGACGGATACCTTTGAGCCAGGTTCGGTGATGAAACCGTTTGTGGTCGGTCTTGGCCTGGAGTCTGGACTGATCACGCCTCAGTCATTGATCGACACAGGATCGGGAAAATTGCCGCTTTACGGGGCGATTATTTCTGATTCACATCCGAACGGCGTTTTGACGGCCGAAGGCGTGATTCAAAAATCCAGCAATATTGGCACTACCAAGATCGCCATGCGGCTCGAATCGCATGACATGTGGGAGCTGTATTCACAAGCCGGATTTGGTCAAAAGCCCCAAATCAGCTTCCCTGGGGCTGTGTCGGGTCGGCTACGGCCTTACAAAACCTGGCGGCCCATTGAAAAAGCGACGATGTCGTATGGTTACGGACTTTCCGCGTCGTTGTTTCAAATGGCAAGGTCGTACACCATTTTTTCAAACGACGGTTACATCATCCCTGTGACCATTCTGAAATCGGATGTGCCTGCACAAGGGACACGCGTGATGTCAGAGAGAACCGCCGCTCAAATACGCAAAATGCTGCAGATGGCCGCAGGGCCCGGCGGCACCGGTCAAAAAGCGCAGACCATTGGGTATTCTGTCGGTGGAAAATCCGGCACCGCCTACAAGCAGGTTGGCAAATCCTATGGCTCAACGGGAAATCGAAAGTATCGGGCTTGGTTTGTCGGCTTGGCACCGATTGAATCACCCAGGATCATTGTCGCGGTGATGATCGATGAACCCAGCGCTGGTCAGTACTACGGCGGGGCGGTCGCTGCACCGGTATTCAGTGAAGTCGTCCAGCAGGCGCTGCGAATGATGGCAGTGCAGCCGGATGTAGCCGTCAAGCCTCAAATCGTCGCAGCGGTTGAAGAGAGCTTTTGATGCTTCACTTAAAAACGCCGCTTGAAGCAACTGAATGGCTTAAACAGCATGTGTCGGGCAAGTTACGCGTAGACAACCGCGAGATCGAGCCAGGCGACGGATTTATTGCCTGGCCAGGTGCTGCGCATGATGGCCGGAATTTTGTCGCCTCGGCGCTGAAGCAGGGCGCCACCGCTTGCCTGGTAGAGCGGGCGGGTGTCGAATCGTTCGGTTTCACCGACCAAAATATTGCGACCTACACGGACCTCAAGAATTCCACCGGTTTGCTGAGTTCAGCCTACTTTGGATGGCCATCCCACCATTTAGAGGTCATTGCGGTGACCGGCACCAATGGCAAAACTTCGACGACCTGGTGGTTGGCGCAAGCGCTGGGCGCAATGCCGGCAAACCTGAGACGTTCCTGTGGCTTGATAGGCACGTTTGGCTCTGGCGTACCCGATTTTTCTGCACCGTGCGCCGCAGAGCCCGAACAGCCGCTATCCGGAATCACTTCGACCGGTTTGACCACACCGGATCCGGTCAATCTTCAGCAAAGTCTGCATGATTTTGTTGCGTCAAAGGAAAAGTATTGCGCGATTGAGGCATCGTCGATCGGCATCAAGGAACAACGCCTGCAGGGCTTGCGGATTCATACCGCCGTATTCACCAATTTGACCCAGGATCACCTGGACTACCACGGTACGCTGCATGCGTATTGGTTGGCAAAACGTGATTTGTTCTATTGGCCGGATTTGAAAGCTGCGGTAGTCAATGTCGACGACGTTCACGGGGCTGAATTGGCCCGCGAACTGTCTCAATCATCAGCAGGGATTGATGTGTGGACCTTCTCCTGCGAAATGCCTGCTCGTATCAATGCAGAAAATATTCACGCTTCAGGCCGCAGCCTGTCCCTGGACGTTGTTGAGAAGGGCGTCCGGCACACATTGCGGCTGCCTTTGATTGGCGACTACAACGCGGCCAACTTGCTGGGCGTGGTTGGCGCTCTACGTTCTCTGGGGGTTTCGTTCTCTGACGCGATGCAGGCCTGCGAGAGCTTGTCCGCAGTCCCCGGGCGCATGGAATGTTTGGGCGGACAGGGCGAGCCGCTGGTGGTGATTGATTACGCCCATACGCCCGATGCGCTTGAAAAAGCATTAACCGCTTTGCGGCCCTATTCAAAGCTTTCCAACGGCAGGTTGATTTGCGTTTTTGGATGTGGCGGCGACCGGGATGCCGGCAAACGCCCCTTGATGGGGGCAGTCGCCGCAAAGTGGGCGGATCAGACCGTAGTTACCCACGACAACCCACGCAGCGAAGCCCCTGACGCCATTATTCAGCACATCCTTTCGGGTATTCCTGAGGGGCGTGTTTTTCAGGCTGTAGCCGATCGCGCACAAGCGATTCAACAGTCCGTCTTCGCTGCAAATGACGACGATGTTGTCTTGATTGCGGGCAAGGGGCATGAATCGTTTCAGGAAATATCTGGCATCCGTTACCCCTTTTCTGACAGGCTTAGCGCCAAGGCAGCGTTGACTCAGCGTCGAAGCAAGCGGCTGGTGCCGAGGGCTGCACCATGACGGCGATGATGACACTTGCAGCGGCGCAGGCCTGGGTCACCAGCGCCGAGTTGGTAGGCGAGGGCGGCACGCCCATTCAACGGGTGCATACGGATACGCGTACGATACAGCCAGGTGACCTTTTTGTGGCGTTGGCGGGGGAGCATTTTGACGGCAATGATTTCCTCGCCCAGGCGCGGGCAAAGGGCGCGGTTGCCGCGATATGCAGCTCAACAGAAAAACTAGCCGGCAGCGGTTTGCCTGGGCTGGTTCTGGCGGAGACAAAAAAAGCCTTGGGAGAATTGGCCACTGGATGGCGACGCCAATTCACGCTACCTTTGATTGCTGTCACCGGCAGCAATGGCAAGACGACGGTGACGCAAATGCTGGCCGGCATCTTGAGCGCCTACCGCCCAGATGCCTTTTTGGCAACGCGTGGCAATTTCAACAATGACATCGGATTGCCGTTGACGCTTTTGCGCCTGAGGCAAGCGCATCGAATTGCAGTAGTGGAAATCGGCATGAACCACCCCGGCGAAATTTCCACTTTGGCAAGAATGGCCAGCCCCACAGTGGCACTGGTCAACAATGCCCAACGTGAGCATCAGGAATTCATGTCCAGTGTTTTGGCGGTCGCTGAGGAAAATGGGGAAATCTTCAAGGCGCTCGCACCCTTGGGGACAGCCGTTTTTCCTGTTTCGGCTGAGTTTGGCTCATTGTGGCGGACATTCGCAAATGGCCACCCGGTCTGTGAATTTGCGCTGGAGGCGAAATCCGCATCGGTGCATTGCGAAAATTTCACGTGGCAAGACAACGCCTGGAAGATGCAGGTCATGACACCTGTGGGGCGGCTGTCGTTTGTGCTGGGTGTTGCCGGTGTGCACAACGTGGCCAATGCCTTGGCCGCTGTGGCGTGCGCATTGGGGGCGGGTGTCCCGCTGGCATCGATTGTGCAAGGCCTGGAAACTTTCCAGGCGGTGAACGGGCGGTCTAAGGCACAGGTCATTGCCATGAATGGCCGTCAATTGACGCTGATTGACGACTCCTACAACGCAAATCCCGACTCGGTGCGCGCTGCCGTCGAGGTCTTGTCTGCTTTGCCGGGTCCGCGCCTTCTGGTTTTGGGTGACATGGGTGAAGTGGGCGAACAGGGGGCGGAGTTTCATCGGGAAGTTGGCGCTTATGCCAAAGCGCAGGGGATTGAACGCCTCATGACCAGCGGGCCGCTGAGTTTGCACGCACAAACAGCCTTTGGTGGCAGTGACCACTATGTCGGCATGGAGGCGCTGAATCGGGCAGTTGGATCGCAAGTTCAAGCCTACGCAACTGTCCTGGTGAAGGGTTCCCGATTCATGAAGATGGAACGGGTTGTTGAATTCCTCGTGGCTCAAAGCGGCTCGGCTGAGGAGATGGCATGTTCCTGAGTTTGGCTCAATGGTGGCAGTTGACCATGCCGGAGATGGGTTTTCTCAGGGTGTTCCAGTACATCACCTTTCGGGCAGTCATGGCGGCCATGACGGCGCTTCTTTTGGGATTGGCCGCCGGCCCCTGGGTCATTGGACGGTTGACGGCGCTGAAAATTGGCCAGCCTGTGCGTGGCTACGGAATGGAAACCCATTTGTCCAAACGTGGGACACCCACCATGGGCGGTGTGCTGATCTTGCTAAGCATTGCGACATCGACCTTGTTGTGGGCAGATTTGACCAACCGTTTTGTCTGGATTGTCCTGTTGGTAACCTTTGGATTCGGCGCTATTGGCTGGGTGGACGACTGGCGCAAGGTTGTCAACAAAGACCCGGAAGGAATGCGGTCCCGCGAGAAGTATTTTTGGCAGTCTCTCATTGGCGTATTGGCAGCGCTTTACCTTGTCTTCAGCATTTCTGAAAATTCGAATATTCGGGTATTTGAATTGTTTTTGAAATGGATTCAATCAGGTTTTGACCTTGGACTGCCGCCAAAAGCGGGGTTGATGTTGCCTTTCTTCAAGGAAGTGAGCTACCCGTTGGGTGTTTTGGGTTTTGTTGTGCTGACCTATCTTGTCATTGTGGGTTCCAGCAATGCCGTAAACCTCACCGACGGGCTGGACGGGTTGGCCATCATGCCGGTCGTGATGGTAGGTTCAGCGCTGGGCGTGTTTGCATATGTCACGGGCAGTTCGGTCTATTCAAAATACCTTTTCTTCCCCCACATTCCCGGCACCGGCGAATTGCTTATATTTTGCGCGGCAATGGCCGGGGCCGGCCTGGCCTTTTTGTGGTTTAACACCCATCCCGCTCAGGTTTTCATGGGTGACGTTGGCGCGCTCGCATTGGGCGGCGCGTTGGGAACGATTGCCGTGATCGTTCGACAGGAAATTGTTCTGGCGATTATGGGTGGCATATTTGTCGTCGAGGCGATCTCTGTGATTTTGCAGGTCACCTGGTTCAAATACACCCGCCGCAGGTACGGGGAAGGCAAAAGACTTCTCAAGATGGCCCCACTGCACCACCATTTCGAGAAAAGCGGATGGAAAGAAACACAGGTCGTTGTGCGGTTTTGGATCATCACGATGCTGCTGTGCCTGGTTGGCCTTTCGACGTTGAAGCTGCGGTAAATGATGAGCGATTTGCAAAATCAACGGGTGCTGGTTCTGGGGTTGGGCTTGTCTGGGCTGGCAATGGCCAGATGGTGTGCGCGAAACGGGGCCAAGGTAACCGTTGCCGACACGCGGCCCGAGCCGCCGGAACTTGTGACGCTGCGGGAACTGGTTCCCGAAGCGAACTTTATTTGCGGCACCCTGGATGCCAGCTTGCATGAACAGGGCCCGTTTGAACGGATTTTGAAAAGCCCTGGCCTGCCACCCGTTGAAGTTGCAGGCGTTTTGCTTGTCGAAGTGCCCGCATTGGCTTTTTTCACTGGAGAACTTGACTTGTTCTCGGATGCGTTGGGCGAGTTGTTGATTACCCGGAATTACAAGCCAAAAGTGTTGGCCATCACCGGAACAAACGGCAAAACAACCGTTACATCATTGACCGGGACAATCGTCGAAAGAGCCGGTAAAACGGTGGCCGTTGCAGGCAATATTGGGCCCACGCTGCTTGAAGTGTTGATGTCGCGTCTCGACGCTGACATGTTGCCCCAGGTATGGGTTTTGGAATTGTCGAGTTTCCAGCTCGATGATGTGCGGCGCTTCAACCCTGATGCTGCAACCGTGCTGAACGTCTCGGAAGACCATTTGGATTGGCATGGGGAGATGCCAAATTATGTGGCTGCGAAAAGGCGCATTTTTGGCGCTACGGGACGCCGTATCCTGAATCGCGACGATCCGGTATCAATGGCCATGAGGCCCCAGGATCGATTTCTTGGCAAACCCGCGGACAGAACAGCTGTAGTTTGCCATACCTTTGGACAAAACCTGCCCGCAAACCCAGGTGATTACGGGCTAGAAAGCGTCAATGGCATGGTGTGGCTGGTGCGTGCCTTGGATGCTGACGGACACAGACGGAAACGCAATGAAGCCTTGGAGGAGGTTCATATCCAGCGGCTCCTGCCCGCGGATGCATTGCGGATCAGGGGCAGACACAATGCATTGAATGCCCTGGCAGCGTTGGCCCTGGGTGAAGCGGCTGGGTGCACCTTGGCCCCGATGCTGTTTGGATTGCGCGAATATCGGGGCGAACCCCACCGGGTTGAATCTTTGGGGCAGATCCAGGACATCGAATTCTTCGACGACAGCAAAGGCACGAATGTCGGCGCAACCGTCGCTGCCATCAGCGGGCTGGGTGCCGACCGAAAGCTGGTGGTGATTTTAGGAGGCGTGGGCAAGGGGCAAAACTTCTCACCCTTGGCCAGACCGGTTGCAGAGCACGCCCGGGCAGTGGTTCTGCTGGGCCGCGATGCCAAATTAATCGCTGAATCGATCATTACGGCCGGCTTGCCCGTCTTCTATGCAAATTCGATGGAGAACGCCGTGAGTCTGTCGTTTGAGCATGCGCGCGCAGGAGACGCCGTCTTGATGTCGCCGGCCTGCGCCAGTTTTGACATGTTCAAGAACTACATCGACCGGGCGGAAATATACCGGGCGGCGGTAGCAGCGATCGCCACTGAAACAGGTAACGTACTGGAGGGTGCGCTGTGAGTTCCATGACGCTCTCAAGCCAAGCCTTGCCTCATCACCCGAGTCGGGCCTTGCCATTCGATATGGCGCTGGTTTGGGTGGCGGTGGTGCTGGTCGCGTGGGGGCTTGTGATGGTGTATTCAGCATCCATTGCCATGCCGGAAAACCCCAAGTTTTCGCGCTATACCCACACGCACTTTTTGGTTCGTCATTCCATCTCAATTGCGGTCGCTTTTTTGGCGGCCTTTCTGGCGTTGCAAATTCCCATGAAAGTCTGGGAAAAAGTCGCACCTTGGTTGTTTGTCCTTTCATTGATTTTTCTGATTGTTGTGCTGATTCCCCACGTCGGAAAAGGTGTCAATGGTGCCCGCCGCTGGATTCCGATGGGTTTTACCGGATTTCAGCCTTCAGAGCTTGCCAAACTTGCGGTGCTTTTATACGCGGCCGACTACATGGTCCGAAAAATGGAGGTCAAGGAACGGTTCTTTCGCGCCGTGATGCCGATGGCTGTAGCCGTTGCGGTGGTTGGCATGTTGCTACTCGCCGAACCCGACATGGGCGCGTTTATGGTCATCGCCGTGATTGCCATGGGCATCTTGTTTCTGGGTGGCGTGAATGCCAGGATGTTCTTCCTGATTGCGGCGATTTTGGTTGTCGCGTTTTCGCTCATGATTGCACTGAGCGAGTTCCGGCGGGAGCGCATTTTTGCCTATCTCAATCCATGGGCCGAAGAGCACGCGCTGGGAAAAGGCTACCAACTCACACATTCGCTGATCGCCATTGGCCGGGGCGAAATTTTCGGTGTCGGCTTGGGGGGAAGTGTCGAGAAGCTCCATTGGCTGCCTGAAGCACACACTGATTTTCTCCTGGCAGTGATTGGCGAAGAATTCGGGCTGATAGGTGTGGCCTGTGTCATCGGTCTGTTTTTCTGGATCACACGACGCATGATGCATATCGGGCGGCAGGCCATTGCCTTGGACCGCGTGTTTGCCGGCTTGGTTGCGCAAGGTGTCGGCATCTGGATGGGTTTTCAGGCGTTTATCAACATGGGTGTCAACTTGGGCGCACTGCCCACCAAGGGTTTGACACTACCGTTGATGAGTTTTGGTGGCTCTGCCATTTTGCTCAATGCCGTGGCGATCGCCATCGTACTGCGCGTAGACCATGAAAACAGGATTCTGATGCACGGAGGCCGGTTGTGAGTTCACCTTCCTTAAAGTCGCAGCAGAACACCGCATTGCTGAGCGCCGGGGGAACCGGCGGCCATATTTTCCCCGCGATGGCTGTTGCAGGCTTGTTGCGCGACCGGGGCTGGCGGGTGGTTTGGGTGGGTGGCCGAGGTTTGCCGGGGAATCCCAGCATGGAGAGCCAACTGGTACCCAAGCAGGGCTTTCAGTTTGAAACCATCGATTTCACCGGCGTGCGCGGCAAAGGCTTGGTCCGCATGGTCTTGCTCCCGCTCCAGTTGCTGCGTGCGTGTGTGCAGAGCCTTTTGATCCTGCGGCGCATCAAACCCGATGTGGTTGTGGTTTTTGGGGGCTATCTATCGTTCCCGGTTGGAAGAACTGCCGCCCTCACAGATCGCCCCCTGCTGGTGCATGAACAAAACTCAATCGCGGGCATGGCGAACCGCCATTTGGCTCAACACGCCAGGCGTGTGTATTCTGCTTTTCCTGATGTGTTGCCCCACACCCGATGGATTGGCAATCCGCTGCGTAAAGAATTCCTGACGGTTGCTCCCCCGCAGGAAAGATACGCATCCCGGCGCGGACCTTTGCGGATGCTGGTTTTAGGTGGAAGCCTTGGCGCGGCGGCACTCAATGATGTGGTGCCCAAGGCCCTGGCGTTGATGCCGGCAGAGATCAGGCCACTGGTGTTGCATCAAAGCGGGCAGAAACAAATCGAGCACCTTCGCGCCAACTATTTGGCGGCGGGGGTTCAAGCTGAAACCCGTGACTTCATTGATGACACGGCTGTCGCCATGGCAGACGCCGATCTTGTGCTGTGTCGCGCGGGGGCCACGACCGTGGCTGAAATCGCGGCCGTGGGGGTTGCTGCTGTGTTTGTGCCCTTTCCGGCCGCGGTAGACGACCATCAAACCAACAACGCCCTGTTCCTGGTTTCACAAGGCGCAGGATGGCTGGTCAAACAGCCCGATCTGACCGCTGACCGGTTGGCCCGCATGTTGCTGAAAGCAGACCGCACAACACTGATGGCTGCTGCTGTGGCTGCGCGAAAAATGGCCAAATTGGAGGCCAGCGAACGGATCGTGGAGTCTTGCCAATCGATCGTGAACAAGAGCAAAAGCGCATGAAGCACGCGGTGAAAAAAATCCATTTCGTCGGCCTTGGCGGCTCCGGCATGTCGGCCATTGCTGAGGTGCTGCACACCATGGGGTACACCGTTTCGGGTTCCGATGCGCAGAACAGCACAACCTTGAGTCGTTTGGGTGGCCTGGGAATCAAAACCTTCGTCGGACACGACGAACGACATGTTTCAGGGGTGGATGCGGTCGTCACCTCAACAGCCGTCAAGACTGACAACGTCGAGGTGCTAGCCGCGCGGGCTCAAAAAATCCCCATTGTTCCCCGTGCGCTGATGTTGGCGGAATTGATGCGCGTGAAGCAAGGTGTCGCCATTGCCGGCACCCATGGCAAGACCACTACCACCAGCCTGGTGGCCAGCATGTTGGACAGTGCGGGCCTTGACCCAACCTTTGTCATTGGCGGCCGTTTGAACAGCGCGGGTGCCAACGCACGTCTGGGTAAAGGTGATTATGTCGTGGTCGAGGCGGACGAGTCTGACGCATCGTTTCTGCATCTGCTGCCAGTTATGGCCATTGTCACGAACATCGATGCAGACCATATGGAAACCTATGGCCATGATTTCGAACGCTTGAAACAGGCATTTGTTGATTTTCTGCATCGCATGCCGTTTTATGGTACGGCGATCTTGTGCGTGGACGATCCGGCGGTCAGGGAGATCATGGCCAAAGTCACCTGCCCCATCACCACCTATGGCATGTCGGCGGATGCGCAGGTGCGTGCGGTGAATGTCACCCCGCAAGGCACGGGAATGCGCTTCACCGTGCAGCGCCGAAACGGCGTCACATTACCCGATCTGGACATCGTCTTGAACCTGCCAGGACATCACAATGTTCTGAATGCTTTGGCGGCCATTGCCGTCGCGGTTGAACTGGACGTGCCTGACTCGGCCGTGCGGCAGGCGTTACAAGGATTTCAAGGTGTGGGCCGGCGCTTCCAGAGCTACGGTGATTGCGCCGTGCCCAGCGGCGGAAACTTCCGCTTGGTGGACGACTATGGCCATCATCCTGTGGAAATGGCGGCGACGCTGGCTGCGGCACGCGGGGCTTTTCCGGGGCGCAGGCTGGTGTTGGCCTTTCAGCCGCACCGTTACTCGCGCACCCGGGACTGTTTTGAAGACTTCGTCAAAGTGATTGGCGTGGCAGACGCTGTCGTGCTGACCGAGGTTTATCCGGCTGGGGAGGCACCGATTTTTGCTGCTGATGGCCGCGCACTGGCACGTGCACTGCGCGTTGCAGGCAAAGTGGAGCCCGTCTTTGTGGCGGACATCGACAACCTCGCCGAGACTCTTTTGCAGACCGTTCGCAGCGGTGATGTCGTGCTGTGCATGGGTGCGGGTTCGATTGGTTCAGTGCCGGCAAAATTGGTGGAAATTCTGAGACGGGGTGAACCGGTTCCAGAGGCTCAGCAGGTGGGCCAAAACGTGTCCGAGAAAGGGGCGCAATAAATATGCAAACCACGGAATTCGGCAAGGTTGCCGTCCTGATGGGCGGCAAATCCGCCGAACGTGAAATTTCACTCATGTCGGGTCAGGGGGTGTTGAAGGCCCTGTTGTCCAAAGGCATCAATGCCCATGCATTTGATCCGGGATCGCAGCCGCTCAACCACCTCGCAAGTGCGGGTTTTCAACGCTGTTTTATCGCCCTGCATGGCCGGTATGGCGAAGATGGAACTGTGCAGGGCGCGCTCGAACTGCTGGGGATACCTTACACCGGATCGGGCGTGATGGCATCGGCAATAGCCATGGACAAGGTCATGACCAAACGCCTTTGGAACGCTGCGGAGCTGCCCACCCCGCGCCATCTCCTCCTGTCCGCACAACTGGTTTCCGGTGTTGCGCAGCAGCGTGTCAGCGAAGGCCTGGGGTATCCCGTCATCGTCAAACCGCCGCATGAAGGATCTTCATTGGGAGTCAGCAAAGTCGAGTCGGGTTCTGAGTTGGCGGCCGCCATCGCTTTGGCGGCCAGATACGACCCGGAGGTGCTGTGTGAGGAGTTCATTGAGGGTGAAGAAGTCACTTGTCCCATACTGGGCAGCAGCGACCAGGCCCAAGCGTTGCCCATCATCCGCATCAGTGCACCCGATGGTGCCTACGACTACGAAAACAAGTACTTCACGGATGTCGTCCAGTACCGATGCCCCAGTGGCTTGCCAGCCAGTGAAGAGGCGGAAATTTCGCGCATTGTCAAACAGGCTTATAGGTCACTGGGTTGTCGCGGCTGGGCGCGCGCTGACCTGATGATCCGCGCCAGTGACCGCAAGGCCTTTTTGCTCGAGATGAACACGTCGCCCGGCATGACATCCCATTCCCTGGTGCCAATGGCAGCGCGCGCGGCGGGTATCAGTTACGAGGATTTGTGTGTGCAGGTGCTGGCGTTGGCAACGCTTGACAACCCCAGTGGGCCCATGTTGTGAGCACCCCTTCTGCCCTCCCGCTGGATGTGCGAATGATGAATGCCGCAGCGCTTTTGATGCTGGTTGCCTTTTTTGTTGCGTGCGGGTGGGGTGCCTTCACCTGGGCATTGAACTCACCCGGCTTTGCCATTCGCTCCATCGTGGTTGCAGGTGATGTACAGCACAACAATGCACTGACCATCAAGGCTAATGCGACACCCAAATTGGCGGGTTCGTTTTTCACCATGGATTTGGCAACAGCGCGGCAGGCATTTGAAGCGGTTCCGTGGGTTCGCAGTGCGACTGTCAGGCGGGAGTTCCCGAACCGGCTGAAGGTATTTTTGCAAGAACACCAGGCCGTTGCGCTTTGGGGTTCCGAGAGCGACTCTCGTCTGCTCAATAGTTTTGGTG
This sequence comes from Rhodoferax sp., assembly GCA_031418135.1. Classification (GTDB taxonomy): domain Bacteria; phylum Pseudomonadota; class Gammaproteobacteria; order Burkholderiales; family Burkholderiaceae_C; genus JANYCG01. The sequence continues at coordinate 22,780 of JANOWY010000264.1, forward strand.
AAATTTTTGATGCCAACCAAGGCGAAATCGAGCATGAAAACCTGCCACGTCTGGCTGGGCCGGATGGGCAGGCCAAGACAGTCTGGGCTGCTTACGCCAGCCTCAAGCCAGCATTCGAAGCGTTGGATCTCGAGATTGACCAGATCGAACTGTCGGGGCGTGGCAGCTGGCAAATTAGGGCTGGCAACGGTGCGCAAGTGCTTCTGGGCAGGGGAAGCGAGCAGGAACTGAAGGAAAGGGTAAGCCTTTTTTTGGGCACACTGACCCGAGTTGCTGCGCGCTACGGCAGAAAGCCAGAGGCACTTGAATCAGCAGATTTGCGCCACACGGATGGATACGCCCTGCGTTTGCGTGGCGTGACGACAACCAGCACGCTGACCAACAAATGACACGGAAATGACACGGTAAAACGACGCAACAGGCAAAAAAATGGCAAAAGAATACAAAGACTTGGTGGTCGGACTTGATATTGGCACCGCCAAGGTCATGGTGGTCGTGGCTGAGGTGATGCCGGGTGGGGAGCTCAAGCTGGCGGGCCTCGGTGTTGCGCCCAGCAACGGCTTGAAACGCGGCGTGGTGGTCAACATTGATGCCACCGTCCAGAGCATTCAGCAAGCCCTGAAAGAGGCTGAGTTGATGGCAGACTGCAAGATCCAGCGCGTCTACACCGGCATCACAGGCAGCCACATTCGGGGTATCAACTCCAGTGGCATGGTGGCGATCAAAGACAGGGAGGTCACGCAAACTGACGTGGCGCGGGTGGTCGAAACGGCCAGAGCCATCAATATTTCGACTGACCAGCGCCTGCTGCTGGTGGAGCCCCAGGAGTTTGTGATCGACGGGCAAGACGTGCGGGAGCCGATTGGCATGAGCGGCATACGCCTGGAGGCCAAGGTGCACATCGTGACCGGCGCCCAAAGTGCAGCGGAAAACATTGTCAAGTGTGTGCGCCGCTGCGGGCTGGAGGTCGAGCAACTGATGCTGAATCCGTTGGCCAGCAGCCTCTCCGTGTTGACAGATGACGAGCGTGAATTGGGTGTCGCTGTGGTCGATATCGGCGCTGGCACGACCGATCTGGCCATCTTTACCAATGGTGCCATTCGCCACACCGCCGTGGTGCCGATTGCCGGCGACCTGATCACCAGCGACATCGCCATGGCACTGCGCACTCCTACCAAGGATGCCGAAGACATCAAGGTCGAATATGGTTGTGCCAAACAGCTATTGGCCGACCCGGATACCCAGGTGGAAGTGCCCGGTCTGGGTGATCGCGGTCCGCGGATGCTGGGCAAACAATCATTGGCGGGTGTGATTGAACCCCGCGTTGAAGAGATATTTTCGCTGGTGCAGCAAATCATCCGCAGTTCAGGCTACGAAGAAGTGTTGTCCAGCGGCATAGTACTGACCGGCGGTGCCAGCGTGATGTCGGGCATGGTCGAACTGGGCGAAGACATCTTCCTCAAACCGGTTCGCCGGGGCATACCCAAATATTCCGGTGCCTTGTCTGACATGGTGGCGCAGGCGCGTGCAGCGACCGTTATGGGTTTGCTGGAAGAAGCCCGCATCGCCCGAATGCGCGGCTTCAAGGTGGCGCAGAAAAATGGTTCAATCAAGACAGCCTACGGGCGCGTCAAAGACTGGTTTGTGGGGAATTTTTAGCCATGAAATACCCGCTTTGGCTGGCCAGAGGAAGCCCGCACTGGCGATGGCGAGGTACGGATCCGCCGCTTCCCTTCAGAAGAAAAACGGAAGCGTTCAAGACAAAAAATCGGTTTGAAATTAGTTCGGCAACTGCAAATTGGAGATCAACATGAGCATAGAAATGATTGAGGAAGAAACCTTTAACCTGGGCACACAAATCAAGGTGATTGGTGTCGGTGGCGGGGGTGGCAACGCTGTTGAACACATGATTGGCTGTGGCGTGCAGGGGGTTGAGTTCATCAGTGCCAATACGGACGCACAAGCCCTTAGCCGCAGCGCCGCGCACAAAACCAGTCAGCTGGGCAGCACCGGTTTGGGTGCTGGCAGCAAGCCTGAAAAAGGCCGCGATGCAGCTGAAACCGCTTTGCAGGACATCCGTGATTCCATACAAGGCGCGCACATGTTGTTCATTACTGCCGGCATGGGTGGCGGCACCGGCACGGGGGCTGCGCCCGTGATCGCACGAATTGCGCGCGAGATGGGTGTGCTCACAGTGGGCGTGGTCACCAAACCCTTCGAGTTTGAAGGTGGCCGTCGCATGTCCAACGCGGACGCGGGCCTGGCCGAACTCGAAGCCAATGTCGAGTCACTGATTGTTGTGCTGAATGAAAAGTTGCTCGAAGTGCTGGGCGACGATATCACCCAGGACGAGGCCTTTGCGCACGCCAATGACGTGCTGAAAAACGCTGTGGGTGGCATTGCAGAAATCATTAACGTGCCGGGGCATGTCAATGTCGACTTTGAAGACGTGCGTACGGTGATGGGCGAGCCTGGCAAAGCCATGATGGGGACGGCCGTTGCGGATGGCCCGGACCGCGCCCGCATTGCAGCCGAGCAGGCCGTTGCGTGCCCTTTGCTCGAAGGAATCGACTTGTCAGGGGCCAAGGGCGTATTGGTGCTGATCAGCGCGGCCAAAGGTTCGCTGAAACTGAACGAATCTAAATTGGCGATGAACACCATTCGGGCCTATGCCTCGGCAGATGCGCATGTGATCTATGGCACCGCTTATGACGACGAACTCGGCGACAACATCCGTGTCACGGTGGTGGCCACGGGTTTGAGCCGGCAAGGGGTGCGGCGCGCGCCCAAACTTGAGGTGATGCCGACCGAAGTTCGCCGTACGGGAACCGACAACGTGCCGTTCAATATTCCAACGTTGAACCAGGTGGTCAGTTCGGTGGCTTCTGCACCCCAATCCTTGATGGGGCAGGCCGACTACGGCAGCATGAGCACCCCTGCCGTATGGCGCGGGCGCACCTCGGCGGCTTCCAAGGTGGATGCGTTGGCCAGCGGCGGCATGGATGACATCGAGATCCCCGCGTTCCTGCGGAAACAAGCCGATTGAACTGGCCCCCACGGTCGCCCACTGCGTGTGGCTTCCTGCCCCCCGAGGGGGCCGCATTTTGCCTTGGGGCGGCCCGGCGGTAAAACCTGGCCCCCTGCGGTTGCACACTTTGTAAAATAGCCCTGTGATCAAGCAGCGGACTCTCAAATCTCTCACCCGTGCGGTAGGCGTGGGGCTGCACAGTGGGCAGCGGGTTGAGCTCACCTTGCGGCCAGCGGCGCCAGATACTGGCATTGTGTTTCGGCGTGTGGATTTGCCAGAGGTGGTGGACATTCCGATGATCGCCACCTCGGTCACCGACACCCGTCTGGCCACCCGGGTGTCCAACGGCAGTGCGCGGGTGTCTACCGTCGAGCACCTCATGTCGGCTTGCGCCGGGCTGGGCATTGACAACTTGTTTGTCGACATCACAGCCGAAGAGGTGCCCATTCTGGATGGCTCGGCTGCTTCGTTTGTCTTTTTGCTGCAAAGCGCCGGCATCGAGTTTCAAAACGCGCCGCGCCGGTTCATCCGGGTGCTCTCACCCGTAGAGATGCGCCTGGGCGAAGGGCCGCAGGCACGCTGGGCACGGTTGGACCCCTACCACGGCTACAAATTAAGTTTTGAGATCGATTTTGATCACCCGGCAGTTGATTCCACCGGCCAGCGGTTTGAGTTCGACATGAGCCGCGATTCGTATTCGCGTGACATTGCGCGGGCCAGAACTTTTGGTTTTACCCGCGATGTCGAACACATGCGGGTGAACGGTTTGGCACTGGGGAGCGGGCTGGACAATGCCATCGTCATGGACGACTACAAGGTGCTGAATGCCGGTGGTTTGCGCTATGAAGACGAGTTCGTCAAGCATAAAATACTCGATGCCATGGGCGACATGTACATGCTGGGCAAACCCCTACTGGCAGCCTACAGCGCGTTTCGCTCGGGCCATGAGTTGAATAACAAACTCCTGCTTGAGCTGCTCTCTCGTCCGCAAGCCTGGGAAATCGCTTCCTTCGACGATGAAAAGCTCGCTCCCAGCGGGTTTGGGCAGTTGGCGCGCAGCTGGTAAGGCCAGGTCAACACCATGTTGCTGGCCCGCTGGCTTGTTCTGTTGCTGCTGCTGGGCGTGGCCGTGTCGTTTGCTTTTTACATTGGCACTGGCCAGCAGCGTTTTAAGAAGTGGAGCCTGATGATTCTCAAGTGGACACTGCTGACAGCGTTTGTCTTTTTTGCCGTGCTAGCCGTACAGCGCCTGGCTTGAATGATGGGCCCGTAAAAATTGTCCGGGGTCAGGGCGGTTGAGGCGGCTTTTTTTCTGCGATAACCAAGGAAATGCCGCCCAGGATGGCGATGGTGGCTACCACCAGCCGCAAGCTCATGGTTTCACCCAGAAACACAATGCCGCCCAATGCGGCGATCACCGGCACACTTAGTTGCACTGTTGCGGCTTGCACTGATTTCAGCGATGGCAAGACTGAATACCATACCGCGTAACCCACGCCGGATGCCAGTGCGCCAGACGCGATGGCGTACACAACGCCCCATCCATCCAGCGACAGACTGAACCCCAGAGGCAGCAGGGGCAGCAGCAGGCCAGCGGCCACCGCCAAGGGAGCCGCCCGCAGGAAGTTGCCAGCCGTCACGCGTGTGGCATCGCCAGCACCTTTGCCACGCAGAGAATAAATGCCCCATGCCAACCCCGCACAAGCCATCAGCGCGGCACTGCCCCAAGGCGGCGTTGTCAAGCCCG
>JANOWY010000265.1:0-1650 GCA_031418135.1 Rhodoferax sp.
TCAACGACACCTTGGGCCACGACATGGGTGACCTGTTGCTGGGCCAGGTGGCCACCCGGCTGTTGGCCTGCGTGCGCGAGGGCGACACGGTGGCACGCCTGGGCGGCGACGAATTTGTGGTGCTGCTCAAAGCCCTGAGCCACCAGCCCGATGAGGCCTTGCTGCAGGCCCGCCATGTGGCCGAAAAGATTTTGGATTCGCTGCGCTTGCCATATGACCTGGCAGGGCACGCCTACAGCAGCACGCCCAGCATCGGCGCGTTGGCGTTCAAGGGTGGCGCTGAAACCGGTACAGATTTGCTCAAAAAGGCGGATGCCGCCATGTACCGGGCCAAAGCAGCGGGCCGAAATACCGTTGCATTCTTCACAGAAGCCGCCTGAGCGTAGGCCCCGCACTTTCTTAAGAAAAAAGCGGTCAATAGTTAACCGCTCATCCCACAATAAGCTATTATAAACATAGCATGTAAATGTCACTCAGAAAAACCAAACCCATGCCACCACTTGCCGTTGCAGTGCCAGAAGCCGCCCCGCCTGCCGTCGATGCAGCCCCCAAAGGTTTTCCGATTGTGGGCATCGGTGCATCAGCCGGTGGCCTGGCGGCTTTTGAGGCCTTCTTTACGGGTATGCCGCCTGGCGCAGACCCCGGCATGGCCTTTGTGCTGGTGCAGCACCTGGCCCCAGACCACGACAGCATTTTGAGCGCCTTGGTGCAGCGCCATACCCGCATGCAGGTGTTTGAGGTGGAAGACGGCATGGAGGTGCAGATCAACTGCGCCTACATCATTCCGCCCAACCGCGACATGGCCTTTTTGAACGGCACGCTGCACCTGCTGGAGCCCTCTGCGCCACGGGGTCACCGCTTGCCAGTGGATTTTTTGTTCCGTTCACTGGCGCAGGACCAGCATGACCGGGCCATTGGGATTGTGCTTTCTGGCACCGGCAGCGACGGCACGCTGGGGGTGCGGGCCATCAAGGGCGAAGGCGGCATGGTGATGGCGCAAAACCCGGCCTCGACCGAATATGACGGCATGCCACGCAGCGCCATCGCCACCGGTCTGGTCGATTACCAGTTGCCACCGGCTGAAATGGCGGCGCAACTGATTGCCTATGTGGCACACGTTTTTGGCCGCGCGGTGCGGCAGGTGCTGGCAGAGGTGCCCAAATCAGACAGCGCGCTCAAAAAGATTTTCATCCTGCTGCGCGCCCAAACCGGCCATGATTTTTCGCAGTACAAGCCCAGCACCATCAACCGCCGCATTGAGCGGCGCATGGCGGTGCACCAGATCAACGGCGTGGAAGACTACGTGCGTTACCTGCAGCAGATGCCAGTCGAAGTGGAGGCGCTTTTTTGTGACTTGTTGATTGGCGTGACCAATTTTTTCCGCGACGCCGAGGCCTTCAAGGCGCTGGAAGAGCAGGTCATTCCCAAACTGTTTGAGGGCAAACACGCCGGTGCGGTGGTGCGGGCCTGGTCTACCGGGTGTTCCACTGGCGAAGAGGCTTATTCCATCGCCATCTTGTTGCAGGAACAAGTGGAACGGCTGCGCTCCCCCTGCAAGGTGCAGGTGTTCGCCACCGATATTGACAGCCGCGCCATTGCCACCGCCCGCGCCGGCCTGTACCCGTCCAGCATCGCTGCCGATGTATCGGC
>JANOWY010000266.1:0-5065 GCA_031418135.1 Rhodoferax sp.
GCCACTACGGGCCGTTTTTCATCCGCATGGCCTGGCACAGCGCGGGCACGTACCGCACGGGTGATGGCCGGGGCGGCGCTGGTGATGGCGCACAACGCTTCGCCCCGCTGAACAGCTGGCCTGACAACGTGAACCTCGACAAAGCCCGCCGCTTGTTGTGGCCGATCAAGCAAAAATATGGCCACTCGTTGTCTTGGGCCGACCTGATGATCTTGGCCGGCAACGTCGCGTTGGAATCAATGGGTTTCAAAACGTTTGGTTTTGGCGGTGGCCGCCCCGACATCTGGGAACCGCAGGAAGACATTTATTGGGGTTCCGAGGGCAAGTGGCTGGCTGACGAGCGTTACAGCGGTGAGCGCGATCTGGAAAACCCTTTGGCTGCCGTGCAAATGGGCCTGATCTATGTGAACCCCGAAGGCCCGAACGGCACGCCGGACCCGCTGGGCTCGGCCCGCGATATCCGCGAGACCTTCGCCCGCATGGCCATGGACGACGAAGAAACCGTGGCGCTCACTGCCGGTGGCCATACCTTCGGCAAGGCCCATGGTGCCGCTGATCCGGGCCAATACGTTGGGCCTGAGCCTGAAGGTGCCAGTGTCGAAGAGCAGGGCCTGGGCTGGAAAAACACCTTCGGCAGTGGCAAAGGTGGCGACCAAATCGGCAGTGGCATTGAGGGCGCGTGGACCAACAACCCGATCCGGTGGGACAACGGCTACTTCGAGAACCTGTTTGGCTATGAGTGGGTATTGACCAAGAGCCCGGCTGGTGCCCAGCAGTGGGTGCCCCAAGACGCCGCAGCCCAGCAGGCAGTGCCCGATGCGCACAACCCAACCCAGCGCCGCGCCCCGATGATGACCACCGCCGACATGGCCATGCGTATGGACCCGGCTTACGAAAAAATCTCGCGGCGTTTCATGGCCAACCCCGAGGCGTTTGCCGACGCATTTGCTCGTGCCTGGTTCAAACTGACGCACCGCGACATGGGGCCGATCACCCGCTACTTGGGTCCGTTGGTGCCTGCCGAAGAGCTGATCTGGCAAGACCCGGTGCCCGCTGTTGGCCATCCGCTGGTTGATGCCCAGGACATCGCAGCGCTGAAGGCCAAGCTGCTCGCATCTGGCTTGTCGATCTCCCAATTGGTCACCACCGCTTGGGCATCGGCGGCCACTTTCCGGGGCAGCGACAAACGCGGCGGTGCCAACGGCGCACGCTTGCGCCTGGCACCGCAGAAGGAATGGGCGGTGAACCAGCCGGACGAATTGGCCCGGGTGCTGTCGGCATTGGAAGCGGTTCAGAAGGACTTCAACAGCGCCCGGTCGGGTGGCAAGCAAGTCTCACTGGCTGATGTGATCGTTTTGGGCGGCTGTGCGGCCATTGAGGCGGCGGCCAAAAAGGCCGGGCACGACGTGCAGGTTCCGTTTGCGCCAGGGCGCACCGATGCGTCGCAAGCACAGACCGACGTGGAATCGTTTGCCGCGCTGGAACCCCTGGCAGACGGGTTCCGCAATTACCTTCGCAAAGGTCACGAGGCTGTCGCCGCAGAAATGTTGGTAGACCGGGCGAACCTGTTGAAGCTGACCGCCCCCGAGATGACAGTTTTGGTGGGTGGCATGCGCACCTTGAACGCGAATGTTGGGCAGGTAAAACACGGTGTTTTCACCCAACGCCCCGAAACCCTGACCAACGACTTTTTCGTGAACCTGCTGGACATGGGAACGATATGGCAAAAGTCTGCTGTGTCAGCCGGTGAGCTGGAGGGCCACGACCCTACAACCGGCCAACTGAAGTGGACGGCTACAGTTGTTGACCTCGTCTTCGGTTCGAACGCGCAACTGCGGGCCATCGCCGAAGTCTATGCCAGCAGCGATGCCCAGCCGGTGTTTGTGCGTGATTTTGTGGCCGCATGGGCCAAGGTGATGAACCTGGACCGGTTCGAACTCGCTAGACCGCAAAGCAGCCTGATCCGGCGGGGCTAACCAGAGGCAAACGTGTGTATTTTTAACCACCGGGCAGGCCAGGTGCGATGATTGCCAACTTGGGGAAGTAGCTGAGGTAACGCGGCGCATCGCGGGTCAGTAGTTGCAACTGGTTGACCAGCGCATGTGCACCGATGTAGAAGTCAGGCATGGGCGAGGTTTTGCTGCCCCGGCTGGCCCGGTAAATTTTGAAGGCCTGGCCGGCCAGAAAGGCGGCATCCCACGGCAAAGCCTGGCGCACCAATGGCAGGCCGGCAAGCGCCGCCTCCAGGTCATTTGCGGTTTCAAAACGCGGACTGACTTCAGCCAGGATGAGCGGGTTGATCACCAGCGGGCCCTGGGCGCCCAGGGTATCGAGTTGGTCTACCGACCAGTCGGCCCACGTGGGGTCATTGGCCAGCACGTCAATCAAAATGCAACTGTCGACCAAGGTGCCTTGGTTGAATGGGCGGCGCAAATAACGCGCGTCGGGTTCCTGGGCAGGCAGGGCCTGGCTGGGGCCACTGCCGGTTGTAGGTGTCGCTTTGCGGGGCATCGTGCTCAATCGCGCCATGAAGGGCTTTGTCAGCCGCGCAAATAAGCCATGAACTCGTCGGTGCCCATGTTTTTAAATTGGGCGGCATTGGCGCTGCCGCGAACCCGCTGGAACGCCGCACGCACGCTGCTGGCAACGGGGGTCACGGGCCGGATGATGACCTCCAGCTCGCCGGTGGTTCCGACTTTGGCCCGCACCTCAAATTCAACCTCGCTGTGTGGCAGCAAACCGGCTTGCTCGCGCACCGCCTGCGGAATCGTGACCTGGCCTTTGCTGGTGATTTTCATGCTGCCCCCGGTTTCAAATTAAATTCTTACCATTTTCAGTAAGAATCTTACTTTTAACCCGTGACGAAGTCAAGCTAAATCAAGCCCGAAACGTTGGCTGACCGGAGGCTGCATGCCTTGAGGCCGTTGGCCAGCGGTCACTGGCGGGCCATTTCGACCTGGCCGACGGCATCACCATCCAGCCCGCGCTGGGGCTTCAAATCAACGGTCACCTTGAACAGTTTGCCGGTGAATTCGAAGGGTGCCACGTAATGCGAAACCGGGCTGCTGCGGTCGCGTCCGATGTCCAGGCCTGACCAGGAGGTCATCATCTGGAACCCATACTTGAAGGGCTGGCTGGCCACCACCAGCCCGTCAATCAACAAGTAGCCCGTTCGGCTGCTGGGCACCATCACGCGGCCCATGCGCGGCAAGGGTGGTGTCAACACCATGGGACCCAACGCCATCTCCAACGCCAGCGTGTGCCGACCGGCTGGCAGCGGGCCGGGCGAGCGGATGATCTGGTGAACGCCACCAATGTTCTGGTCGTATACCAAATGGCCGTCTTGCACATACAGGCTGTAGCCGCTCGTGGCATCGCCATGCGCCAGCAGCACACCTTCACAGCCCTGCGGCGGGATCAGCACGTCGGCCTCAATGTGGTAATCCCGGGCCCGCACATCGGGTGCTACGTCGGTGGGCAGGTGGCCCATGCCCGAATGAAAAACAAAATGCCTGCGGCTGGCGTGATAACGCTGGGCACTGTCGGCAAAACGGGCACCGAAACGGTCGTCCAGTGGCAACACCTGATTGGTTTCTGCCAATTGCCACCACAGGGCCGTGAGCGCAGCCAACTTGTCAGGATGCTGGGCCGCCAGGTCGTGGTTTTCGGCAAAATCGTTGTCCAGGTGATACAGCTCCCACACGTCGTTCTCAAAAGCGGTGCCGATGGGGTGAAAAGCAACCGCCTTCCAGCCATGCTGCCAAACTCCCCGATGGCCAAACATTTCAAAATATTGCGGTGTCTGCCGGGCCGGTGAATCCGCGTTGTTCAGGTTCTGCTTAAAGCTTTCGCCGGTGATCGGCATTTGCGCAATGCCGTTGATGTGGCTGGGCGCTTGCAGGCCGCAAACGTCCAGCAGCGTGGGGGCCAGGTCTGACGCATGGCGAAAGCCGTGGCGCAACTCGCCCCGCGCAGCGATGCCCTGGGGCCAAGCCATCACCAGCGGGTCCCGGATGCCGCCGCCGTGGGTGTTTTGCTTGTAGCGCTTTAAGGGTGTGTTGGCCGCCATGGCCCAGCCCAGCGGGAAGTTGCTGTGGGTGTCTGGCCCGCCAATGTCGTCAATCCGGCGAATCTTCTCGGCCAAATCTTCTGGCCGCAGGTTGTAGGGCCCCATGGCGTTCACCATACCCAACGGGCCGCCTTCCTGGCTGGCACCGTTGTCTGACAGTATCAGCACCAGGGTGTTGTCGGCCAGGCCGCTGGCGTGCAGGAAATCCATCAAACGGCCAATGTGCGCATCGGCGTGTTCCAACATGGCCGCGTAGGCGGATTGCAGCCGCACGAACAGGCGTTTTTCATCAGTGCCGAGTGTGGCCCATTCTTTTACAGCATCGTTTCGCGGAGGCAGCTCTGTGTTGGGCGGCACGATGCCCAGCATTTTTTGGCGTGCCAGGCGGGCCGCGCGTTCGGCATCCCAACCGGGGTCAAACACCGGGTCGTAACTTTGGATGAGTTCTTTGGGTGCCTGATGCGGCGCATGGCAAGCACCCAGGGCCAGCCAGTGCAGCCACGGCTTGCCGGGGGCGTCAGCCAGGTGCTCGGCCAGGTAGCGAATGCTTTGGTCGATCAAATCTGCCGTGAGGTGGTAGCCGGTTCCAAACGTGCCAGGCGCTTCGATGGGCGAGTTGTCGCGCACCAGTTCGGGCGCGTACTGGTCTGTCTCGGCGTCCATAAAGCCGTAATAACGGTCGAACCCCCGGCCCAGTGGCCAGCCGTCATACGGGCCGCTGGGGCCCGATTGGGTGAGTGGCGTGTCATGCCATTTGCCCGCAAACGTATTGGTATAACCCTGCTGGCGCAGCATTTCGGCCAGCGTGCCCGCCTCTTTGCTGATCTTGCCCCGGTAGCCCGGAAAGCCGCTGTCGAAATTGGCCAGGCACCCCACACCCACGGCATGGTGGTTGCGCCCGGTGAGCAATGCCGCACGGGTGGTGGAGCACATGGCGGTGGTGTGAAAACCGGTGTAGCGCAGGCCCCGCTGCGCCACTGCATCGATGTTCGGCGT
>JANOWY010000267.1:0-23508 GCA_031418135.1 Rhodoferax sp.
GACCAACGTCTTGAACACCCCCGCATCCAAGTCCTTGATGATTTCCCCGGGTGATTTCTCCCTAGTTTCAGCAGCCATGTCGATAACCCTCCAGTCGCATCCGTTGCCAGTTCGTTGCCAGAATTGGCGGCGATGGCAAAAAACGCTATTGGACGATTATGGACAATAAATCGTTATATATCAATGACTTAATGACAAAATTAGTGTCCAATGAAATCCAGCAAAATCCACGTTTTTCGGACTTTTAATCCGTTGGTCGGCAGTTCGAGCCTGCCACGTCCTACCAAATTGGAAGGCCTGATAGCAATATCAGGCCTTTTTTTTCGCGGGTGAACGTTGACCTTTGACAGTTGACCCCTCAGGCCGTTTCCAATACGGCCGACAATTCAAGCCAACGATCTTCAAGTGTTTTCAGTTCGTCATTCACGCCTTTGAGCCGTTTGCCCAGGTCGGCAACTTCTGCCGCAAACGGTTGATCGGTTAGCCGATTTTCCAGGGTGCTGCCTTCGGAGTTCAGGACTTTCATCCGGCTTTCAATGTCGCTGATTTCGCGTTGAATACGTTGCCCGCTGGGCGCTTTTCCACCCGTCGATTTTGGGCCCTTGGCGGCACCTGCGCGTGTCGGCGCGCTGGCAACTCGACTAGCCGCCTTGCTTGCATCTTTGATGGCCTCACGCTGGCGTTTGGCTTCATCCAGTAGGTAGCGTTGGTAGTCGTCCAGATCGCCGTCAAACGATTCGATGCCACCGCGTGAAACCATCAGGAATTCATCACACACAGCGCGCAGCAAAGCCCGGTCATGGCTGACCAGCATAACGGTGCCTTCAAACTCGTTGAGCGCCATCGACAGCGCTTCGCGAGTGGCCAAGTCGAGGTGGTTGGTGGGTTCGTCCAGCAGCAACAGGTTGGGGCGCTGCCAAACAATCATGCACAGTACTAGCCGGGCTTTTTCGCCGCCGCTCATGCTGCCAACGGCCTGCTTGACCATGTCGCCGCTAAAGTTGAAGGTGCCCAAAAAGCTCCGCAAATCCTGCTCGCGGGTTTGCTGCCCGGCAATCTTTCCGATGGCCGTCAACTCCTTGACCAGGCGAATCATGTGCTCCAACGGTGTATCCAGAGGGCGCAACACATCCAGCTCTTGCTGGGCAAAATACCCGATGTTCAAACCTCTGCCTTCGGTCACCTCGCCGCCAAGCGGTGCCAATGCACGCGCAATGGTTTTGACCACGGTGGATTTGCCTTGCCCATTGGCACCCAGAATGCCGATGCGCTGGCCCGCCAGCACGGAGCGGCTGACGTTGGTGACGATCACCGTCGGTGCCGTATCATCGGGCGACGCTTCTGGTGGGGGATAGCCAAAACTCACGCCCTGCATGGACAACATAGGGTTGGGCAAATTGGCCGGTTCTTTGAATTCGAAGGTGAAATCAGCCTCTGCAAGCAAGGGCGCAATTTTTTCCATCCGGTCCAATGCTTTGACCCGGCTTTGCGCCTGTTTGGCCTTGCTGGCCTTGGCTTTGAAACGCGCGATGAACTTTTGCAAGTGTGCAATTTTGTCCTGCTGCTTGGTGTACGCGTTTTGCTGCAACTCCATTTGTTCGGCACGCATGTCTTCGAACTTGCTGTAATTTCCGCCGTAACGCATCAGTTTCAAGCTGTCAATGTGCAACGTGACGTTCGTCACAGCATCCAGAAATTCGCGATCATGGCTGATGACGATCATGGTTCCTTCGTAACGCTTGAGCCATGCCTCCAGCCACACCAGCGCATCCAGATCCAGGTGGTTGGTGGGTTCATCGAGCAACAGCAAATCGGAGGGGCACATCAACGCACGTGCCAACTGCAAACGCATGCGCCAACCACCCGAAAAGCTGTTGACCGGGTTTTCCAGTTCGGTTGTCTTGAAGCCCAAACCCAATATGAGCGCCTGCGCGCGGGCCGGGGCATCGTGTGTACCGGCATCTTGCAAGGCCATATAGGCGTGGGCCATCCGGTCATAGTCGTCCGTCGCCTCTGCAGCAGTCACCTCCTGCTGGGCGCTGAGCAACTGGGTGTCGCCCTCAACGACAAATTCAGTGGCGCTTTGCTCAGTCTCGGGCATGTCTTGCGCAACTTGCCCCATGCGCCAATGGGGCGGGATGTAGAACTCACCCACGTCTTCATGCAAGCCCCCGTTCAGCAGCGCAAAAAGTGATGACTTCCCGGCGCCATTGCGGCCTACGAGGCCCACTTTTTCACCGGGATTCAGGTTGACGGAAGCGTTTTCCAGCAGGAGTTTGGCGCTGCGGCGAAGGGTAATGTTTTTCAGGGTAATCACAGCGAAATTTTCTTCAAAGCTTCAAATGTCAGAATCACAACGTGGTCAGCACCTGCACTGGTTGGCAGCCAAATGCCCTCCATTGCCGGAAAAGCGGTTTCAAAATGGACGCGCTCATGGCCGATCTCCAGCACCAGGATGCCGATTTCTGTCAGGTGTTGCGGTGCGTGAGCCAACAGCCCGCGAACGAAATCCATGCCATCCGTGCCACCCTGCTGGTTGCCATCCAGCGCCATGGCAGGCTCAGCTCGGTATTCGGCTGGCAACGCGGCCATGCTGCGCGCGTTGACGTAAGGCGGATTGCACAAAATCAAATCAAACGGGCCCTGCGCGGCCAGTTTATTGGCCTTTAGTCCATCCGAATGAACCAGCCGGACACGCGATTCAAGCTGGTGCTTTTCAACGTTGATGCGTGCAACCTCAAGGGCATCAAGTGACAAGTCTGAGGCGCAAACCTCGATGTCAGGAAAGGTCATGGCGGCCAAAATCGCCAAGCTGCCGTTCCCAGTACACAGGTCCAGAACCTTGCGGGTGTTTTCATCCAGCCACGGGTCAATGGTGCCGTTGACCAGAAGTTCGGCGATTAAGGACCTTGGGATGATGACCCGTTCGTCGACATAAAACGGTACGCCTTGCAACCAGGCTTCTTGCGTCAGATACGCCGCCGGTTTGCGGGTTTCGATTCGACGGTTGAACAGTGCCTGCAATTGGCCATGTTCTTGTTGTGTCAGCACTCTGCCAGAGAGGCCTTCTTCTGACAGGTCGGTTTCCAGCGCCAAAGCCAGCTGCCAGAAGGTCAACCAAACCGATTCGTCAAAGGCATTCTCGGTTCCATGCCCAAATGAAACACCGGCTGTATCAAGCAGGTAGGCACCGTGCTCAATCCATTCAATCAGCTTCACTGTGCAGACGTCGCCAAATTCTCAAGAATTCGGCGATAAATGTTTTTCAACGGCTCAATGTCAGCGATTGGAACGTTCTCGTTTATTTTGTGAATGGTGGCGTTGGTGGGCCCCAGTTCAATGACTTGGGGGCAAATTTTGGCCATGAACCGGCCATCACTGGTGCCACCGGTTGTCGAAAGCTCCGTCTCCAGCCCATTCTCGGATTTGATAGCGCTTTTGACAGCGCTGACCAATGTGCCAGGGACCGTGAGAAACGGATGCCCCCCGACAACCCACACCAAGTCATATTGCAGGGCGTGCTTTTGAAGCACGGCACAAAGGCGTGCCTGCAAACTTTCAACCGAACTTTCAGTGCAAAACCGGAAGTTGAAATCAATGACGACTTCCCCTGGAATAATGTTTCCGGCGCCGGTGCCGCCATGGATGTTGCTCACCTGCCAGGTGGTGGGCGGGAAAAAGGCATTGCCGTTGTCCCATTGTGTGGCCACCAGTTCAGTCAGGGCCGGTGACAGGTCATGGATGGGGTTTTGCGCCAGATGCGGATAGGCGATGTGCCCCTGGATGCCCTTGACAGTAAGTTTTCCGCTCATCGTCCCACGGCGGCCATTTTTGATCATGTCACCTGTTTGATGCACGGAGGTCGGTTCGCCAACAATGCAATAGTCAATGACTTCGCCACGCGCGCTGAGTGTTTCGCAGACTTTGAGCGTGCCGTCCACCGAGGGGCCTTCTTCGTCACTCGTCAGCAAAAGTGCGATGTTCAATTTGGCGTGAGGCGTTGCGGAAATGAATTCTTCAGCAGCCACGACAAACGCGGCAATCGATGTCTTCATGTCACTGGCACCGCGGCCATACAAGCGACCGTCGCGATGGCTTGGCACAAACGGGTCGCTGTGCCATTGGTCTAGCGGGCCGGTGGGCACCACGTCGGTGTGCCCAACAAACACCAAAGTTTTAATCGTGTTGGGGTGTTCGGCAAATGCCTGGGCATTACGTTTGGCCCAAAGGTTTGTCACCCGGAAATTGTCAAGGCCGCGAATCAGGGTCTCGCAGGCAAAACCCAATGGCGCCAACCGATGGGCAATGATGTCCTGGCAACCACCATCGTCCGGCGTGACGGACCGGCAGCTGATGAGCTGTTCAGCTAAACGAAGTGTGGCTGTCATGGGCAATTTTCCGACGGGCCGCCCCTAGGTTCTCGAAGAGTGGCGGAGCCAAAATTAACCCCCTCGGGGGGCAGCGACCACACGAAGTGGGAGAGCGTGGGGGTCATATCTTCAGTGTTTGACATCCAAAGTTATTTCGGTAAAGGACGGTTCATCATCCGGGTCATCTTGCGGCGCTTCAACCTTTTTCTTGGCGCTGAAATCGTTCTGCATGCGCCACATGAGGTTGGTGGGGGAGTCAGAATTGGCCAGGCCCTCTTTACGCTCCACAATGCCTTCGACGATTAAGCGCGCGATGTCGGCTTCGAAGCTTTGTGATCCTTCAGACATGGATTTCTCCATGGCTTCTTTGACACCCGAGAAATCGCCTTTTTCAATCAATTCGGAAATGAGTTTGGTGTTCAGCAGAATTTCGACAGCGGCCACACGACTTCCGGTTGTGGCCTTGAGAAGGCGCTGTGAAACGATAGCCTTGAGCGCGGCAGCCAGGTCGCCCAACATGGTTTGGCGGACTTCGACCGGGTAGAAGCTCAATATTCGGTTAAGCGCCTGGTAACTGTTGTTGGCGTGCATGGTGGCCAGGCACAGGTGGCCGGATTGGGCATAAGCAATGGCGGCAGACATCGTCTCACGGTCACGGATCTCGCCGATCAAGATTACATCGGGCGCTTGGCGCAACGCATTTTTGAGCGCCACACCGAGCGATTGCGTGTCGGTGCCAATCTCGCGCTGGTTCACCACGGATTTTTTGTTCTTGAACAAAAACTCGACCGGATCTTCAATCGTGAGGATGTGGCCCGATTGCGATTCATTGCGCAAATCAATCATTGAGGCCAGAGTAGTGCTTTTGCCGGCACCGGTAGACCCCACCATCAACAAAAGGCCGCGCTTCTCCAGAATCAGATCAGCCAGTATCAGCGGAACTCCCAATGAATCCAGTGCAGGGACTTGGTTGGGAATGAACCGGATAACTGCGGCAATCGAGCCGCGTTGGCGCATGCCGCTGAACCGGAACCGGCCGATACCCGCCATGGAAAAGCCCATGTTGAGCTCTCCGGTTTCCTCCAGCTCCAGCATTTTTTCGGCAGGTAATACCTCGGCCAGCAGATTGCGCGGCGCGTCTGGTGGCAGCAGCTGCGAGTTGATCGGCAAACACTGACCGTTGATTTTGATGAGGGCGGGCGAATGCGCTGACAGATAGACGTCAGACGCTTTTTTGTCGCTCATCAGGCGCAAGATGCGTTCCATCGTGCCCGAGGGCGTGGCGGGGGCTGGCGCGGGTGCGGCTTGCGGTACTGCGGACATCGGGGGCCTCCTGGGATGGATCGTTTGTGCGGTTGGAGCGACGCGTTGTCTGACGCTTGGACTCAGTCGCGCAGCAATTCGTTGATGCTGGTCTTGGCGCGAGTAGCTGCCGTCACTTGTTTGACAATGACTGCGCAGTACAGGCTGTGGCTGCCGTCTTTGGCGGGCAAGTTGCCACTGACCACGACAGAACCCGACGGGATGCGGCCATAGGTGATTTCACCCGTCATGCGGTTGAAGATTTTGGTGCTTTGGCTGATGAACACACCCATCGAAATGACAGAATTTTCTTCAACGATGACTCCTTCGACGACCTCTGAACGCGCCCCCACAAAACAGTTGTCTTCAATAATGGTGGGGTTGGCCTGCAGGGGCTCTAGCACGCCGCCAATACCCACACCCCCGCTCAAGTGCACGTTTTTGCCGATCTGGGCGCAACTGCCGACGGTGGCCCAGGTGTCAACCATGGTGCCTTCATCCACATAAGCCCCGATGTTGACGTAGGACGGCATCAGAATGGCGCCTTTGGCGATGTAGCTGCCGCGGCGTGCGACGGCAGGTGGTACCACGCGCACACCAGCGGCTTTCATTTGGGCTTCGTCCAAGTGGGCAAACTTGGTTGCCACTTTGTCGTAAAAACCCAGGTCTCCGGCGCGCACCACTGCATTGTCCTTGAGCCGAAAACTCAGCAGCACCGCCTTTTTGATCCATTGGTGCACCGTCCATTGGCCAACACCTTCACGGGTGGCAACACGAATGCGCCCGGCGTTGAGTTCGGCAATGACGTGTTCTACCGCATCGAGTGTTTGTTGCGGTGCCGAAGTGGTGGACAGGCTGGCCCGGTCTTCCCAGGCAGCGTCGATGATGGATTGCAGTTGTTGGGTCATGGGGTTACAGAAATGAAAAATTTTTGATGAAATGAAAGACTGGAATTCAAAAAGCCGGGTGCTCAACGTTGTGCATTGCAGAACTCAACAATCCGTTGGGCTGCTTCCACGCATTCGTTGGTTTGCGCCACAAGTGCCAGCCGAATACGCCCGCTGCCGGGGTTTTGGCCATTGAATTCGCGGGCCAAATAACTGCCCGGCAGCACCGTTACATTGTAGTCAGCGTACAGTGCCCGGGCGAAGGCCACATCGTCGCCTTTCCAGCGATTTTGGGGAACAGCTGCCCACAGGTAAAAAGCAGCATCGGGCAGCGCCACATCCAACACCCCCGCCAAGAGCGGCGTGACGGCGGCAAATTTGGTGCGGTACTGGTTGCGGTTGGCAACTACATGCGCTTCATCGCCCCACGCAGCGCAACTGGCGAACTGAACCACCGGACTCATGGCGCTGCCGTGGTAGGTGCGGTACAGTAAAAATTGCTTCAGGATGGCGGCATCGCCTGCAACAAAACCGCTGCGCATGCCCGGCACGTTGCTGCGTTTGGAGAGGCTGGTCAGGGCCACCAGGTTTTTGAAATTCTGCACACCACACAACTGCGCGGCCTGTAGGCCTCCCAGAGGCGGTTCGTCGCGGAAATAAATCTCGCTGTAACACTCATCAGAAGCGATCACGAATCCGTGTTTTTCACTCAGTGCGAAGAGTTTCTTCCATTCGTCCAGGCCCATCACCGCGCCGGTTGGGTTGCCGGGGGAACATACAAAAACCAACTGCGTGTGGGCCCAAACGGCTTCCGGTACGTTGTCCCAGTCTGGCGCAAAGTTTTGGGCTGGCACGGCTGGCACAAACCAGGGTTTTGCGCCCGAAAGCAGCGCTGCGCCTTCGTAGATTTGGTAAAACGGGTTGGGGCAGGCAACCCAAGGTGGCATATCTGTCGCGCCATGGCGCTGTTGTGGGTCAATGACAGTCTGCGTCAACGCAAAAAGTGCTTCACGGGAGCCATTCACAGGTAAGACCTGCGCGGCCGGATCCACAGTTAGGCCATAGCGACTGTGCAACCAATCGGCACAGGCTTGGCGCAAACTGGGGTCGCCAGCGGTGGCGGGGTAATTGGCCAGGCCGCTCGGCTGAGCGCGGGCCGAGTGGTCTAACGCGTCCAGAATGAACGACGGGGTGGGGTGCTTGGGTTCACCAATCCCCAGGCTAATGGGACGATACGCCGGGTTGGGTTTGATGCCGTCAAACAATTGACGCAGGCGTTCGAACGGGTAAGGTTGCAGGTGAGTGAGCAAGGGATTCATGAGCCCCTGATTATCCCGCGTTCAAGGGCGGCACGATTTCTTGGCAGGCGGTTCTGACCGCCACGCCGTCAATCAAGCAGGCTACTTTTTGGCCCCCGCTGCTGGCTTGGCAGACGGCTTGTTGTCCGGCTGCGCTGGCTTGGCATCACCAATCACGCCCTTCAGCGGGCACACTTTGAATGCGGGGCATTTTTCACAGCCAGAAATAATGGCGATGGGGCAGAGGGTCATGGTGGATTGCTTGGGAGGGTGGATGGACCGGGTGAAATGATCTAAATATCAATATCTAAAAAAATTAATTTATAAAAATGAATATTGCTCCTGAATTAATTGCACTCTAATTTATTAATATAATAGCAAATTTGTTCTTTATTTTATGTAAAAACAACGTTAGTTAACAGAATAGAGATTTTTTCTCGTGCTCGTGGCTGTCGTCTTCCGCTTTAAACGATTAAAACCGGGTTCAACTGTGAGCGGGAAGTGCCTAGCAAAATTTTGACTGTTGCAGTGTGACATGAATTGGCCAGACGCAGTTGTGAATAGATGGGTTACCGATTCAATGGGCTGACTTCAGCGTTCGGACCAACAATGTCAAAAAAGCGACGCTGGTCGCGATCAGGGCGACCACGCTGGTGATCCAAAACGCATCTGGCGTGTTCATGGCAGGCCATTGCCCCAAACCCTGGTAGGCCAAAAGATAACCGCCACCCAACCCTCCGCCCCACAAGAAGATCGCGTAAATCAGAAACGGCAGAAACGCCAGTTTGAAACAACGCAATGAAAACAGGCAAATGGTCTGCAGGGCATCAAACAAGTGGTAGGCTGCCACCCACGCCAGCAATGGAATGGTGAGGGCCAAAATGTCGGGTTGGCTGCTGTAAATAGGCGCAATCACGGCGCGGGCCAGAAAAAGCAGGGTGCTCAGCACGACAGCTGCCCCGAAAACGCAGGCAAACCCCAGCCAGATCACTCGCCGGGCTGTGGCCGGCGCACCGGCACCCAGCCAGTAGCTGACCCGGCTGCTGGCGGCAATCGAAATGGCCAGCGGCACCATGTACAGCAAGGCCGTGAGGTTAATGGCGATCTGGTGGCTGCTGGCGGCGATTTCTCCCATGCGCGCAATAAACAAGGCCATCAAGGTGAACGAGGTGACTTCCACCATCACCGCCAGCGCACTGGGCACGCCCAATTGGGCAAAGGCCGCGATTTGTTTCCAATCTGGCCGCTCGACGGGTTGCCAAATGGCAAATGGCCGGTATATCGAGCGCGACCGCAATTGCCAAATGGCCAAAGCGCACAGACCGTAATTGACAACCAGGGTTGCCAATGCGCAGCCGACGGCGCCCCGGGCCTGCAGCCCAAAGCCGCCAAAAGCGAACCAGATTGACAGCGGCACCTTGACCGCCAGGGAGCCTATTTGCAGCCAGGTCACCAGCAGCGGCTTACCCAGGCTTTGGTTCAGCGTGCTGAACATTCTGAACAGCAGGGCTGGCGGGAGTGTCCAGGCCAACACGTCCAGATAAGTCTGGGCTTCTGGGCGCAAGGATTCTGGCACCTGCGCCCATTGAAAAACCGGCCCCGCATGGAGCAGGATCACCATCCCCAAAACCGCCACCAGTGCACACAGGTAAAGAGCTTGCCGAAAAGACTTGCCAAGGGCGGTTTTTTCCCCTGCTCCGTTCAATTCGGCCCAGATTGGCAGCAAGGCCTGCAGCACGCCCAGCAGCGCAACGAACACGCTGACGTAGATCGCAGAGCCCACCGACAACGCTGCCAGTGAAGCGCTGGAGAAGCGCCCGGCAACGATGGTGTCGGTCACGCTGTAGGCCATCACAGCGAGTTGCCCAACCAGCACAGTTGTCGCGTGGCGGGCGATGGTTTTTAGTTCAGACACGGTCGCGTCAGGGCGAAACGACGCGACGAAACAGCAGCACGTCGTCGTCCCGATCGGTCGGCCGATAACCAAAATATTGTGGTGTCCATTGCCGCATTTGCACGGCCCCTGCCAGCGTGGCTACTTTGTCGCGATCAACCAGCAGCCACGGGCAGCTGGTTTGCGCGTTGGCCGGTTGCAGGTGCAGGCGCGCGTGAAACTGGAAAGCCGCAATCTGGCCGCGATCCAGGCCGAAGGTCTCGACGCAGGGTGGCGTGCCTATCACCGCGCTGATCTGGGTGGTCAAAGCCGTGTAGCTTCTGGCGAAATTGAGCAAGGGCAGCCATAAGGTCATCAGCAGCAGCCAGCACAGCGCGGCGCCGCCTGCAGGCAGCACCATGCTTTTCCAGATGGCAGCGCGATGCCGACCCACACGCCATTTCACCAGCCATGCCCAGGCAAGTGTGGCACCCACTGCGATCAGCAAAGCGAACACGGAGAAGCTGGGCTGGAACCCAGGCACCAGCCGCACCACGTTGGCGGCAGGCTGCGGCGGCAGGCCGGTTTGCATGGCGATCCATACAACCCAAATCACCGCCGCACAGCCCGTGAAAAACACCAAAGTGAACCAGTCGATCAACGACGCAACACCGCGCTGCAAAGTTGGCAACGCGAAGGCTGCCAGGGTGGCCAACGCAGGCAGTGCTGCCAATAGGGCACGATCGCCTGCGGCGGTGGTCAGGGTGTTGCCAACCGTCACCATGACAAACAGCAGGGGCAGAGCCAAATGCCGCGACATCTTGCCGTTGGCAATTTGCACCAGTTGCCAACGCCAACGCCACAAGGTCCAAAGCGTCAATGGCCAGGCAGGCCAGGTGAACCACAGCAACAGTCGCGTTACCCCATGGAAGTCAACCCATTGTCCATTTGGCGGGGTGATGCGCCACTGCCAAAGATCCAGATTGCTTGCCAAACAGACGGTAGCTGCCAGCAGCAACGCTAGGCCCCAGGTTACAAAATATGACGGCTGGGGTTGACCCAGTGCGATTGAACCGGCGAGCAGGTTGGCAGGGCGGCGTTGACTGCCCGGGCTTTCAGGTCCGCCCAATTGACCGGGTTTCAGGGGCCGATCTAAGAGCCGAATAAGGCACGCCCCGGCCAGCAACAATGCGGCGACGCTAGGCGCGCCCGACAGCGTGAGTCCGATGATGCCGATGACAGCGCAAAGTGCAGGTGTCCAGACCGCGTAGTGCAGGGCAGCAAAGGCGTAAAAACTAAGCGCCGTAAACATCAATTGGGCGCTGGCGGGGGTCGTCTCGTGCCCCAACTGCGCTAAACCCAGGCAGGCAATGCTGGCCAGCAGTCCGCCATCCGCCATGGCCCGGGCATAGTCGGCTGGTTCGGCCTCACCGCCAAATGCAAATGCAACCGGTTGGGCCTGCGGGCTGCGGGCCAGGTAATACACCGCATACCAGGTGGCCACCAATGTCAAACCCAACATCAAGGCATGCAAGACCCTGACCGAAAAATCGGCTGGAAGCCCCCAGGATGTGGCCATGATCGCCCACGCACCCAGCCAATACGGCATCAGGGCATCGACCTGCACAGGCAGCCCCATCAATTGCGGCGTAAACCAGGGCGAATCACCCCGTGCCAGTTCTGCCATGTAGCCAAACGCTGTCATGTCAGCGCTTTTCCAGGGGTCGCGCCCGAAAAAGCCCGGTAATACATAGGCGATGCAAAACAGCCACAAGGCCAATCGCGGAAGTCGGCGTACCGCATCTTGCGCCACGATCGCGGGGTTGGGCTGTTTCACGAAAAAGGGGCGGAGTAGAGGTTAATCAGGGGGCGGTGACCGCGCATATGGTGGACTGAAAACAAAAGGGCAGCGCGGTATACCGGCTGCCCTTGTTTTGCGCAATCTGTCTGCCTTTGAATTGACACATGACATGCACCTTTGAAGCGCACACGTGTCAGTGGCGGACGACGGCTCCTACATGATTATTTGGCAGTAGTTTTGGCGAAACGGTTACGGAAGCGCTCGACGCGACCACCCATGTTATCGACAGATTTTTGGGTGCCGGTGTAAAACGGATGCGACTCGCTCGATGTGTCCAGTTTGTACAAAGGCAACTCGCGCCCATCTTCCATCTTGATCATTTCCTTGGCATTCGCGCAGGAACGTGTCACGAATTTGAAGTTATTGGACAAATCCAAAAAACAAACGTCGCGGTAGTTGGGGTGAATCCCGTCTTTCATAGTCAGCTCCATCAATTGCGATAGCCACAGGAGACTATTCCCCGGCACTTTTCGCTAAAACCATTGATTATACAAATATTTGGTGCCACCTAGGAGGGGGCTGAAACCCACGCAGCGGAGGAGGGCGGGGGCCAGTCTTACCCGCCTTTGCGCATTTGCTCAAAAAATTCGAGGTTGGACTTGGTTGCCTTCATTTGCTTGAGGACCAGCTCCATGGCATCAATTTCGTCCATGTTGTACAAGAATTGTCGAAGTATGCGGGTCTTTTGCAAGATTTCCGGAGCCAGCAGCAACTCCTCACGGCGGGTACCGCTGCGGTTGAGCTGGATCGACGGGAAGACACGTTTCTCGTAAAGGCGGCGGTCCAGATGGATCTCGCAATTGCCGGTGCCCTTGAACTCTTCAAAAATCACTTCGTCCATTCGGCTGCCCGTGTCAATCAGCGCTGTGCCGATGATGGTCAGTGAGCCGCCTTCTTCCACATTACGAGCCGCGCCCAAAAAACGTTTGGGGCGTTGCAGGGCGTTGGAATCCACGCCGCCGGTCAGCACCTTGCCAGAAGATGGCACCACATTGTTGTAGGCGCGGGCCAGGCGGGTGATGGAGTCCAGCAGGATCACTACGTCCATCTTCAGCTCGACCAGGCGTTTGGCGCGTTCGATCACCATCTCGGCGACATGCACGTGGCGGGCGGCGGGCTCGTCGAAAGTGGAGGCGATGACCTCGCCTTTCACAGTGCGTTGCATCTCGGTCACCTCTTCGGGGCGCTCATCGACCAGCAGCACCATCAGGTGGCTTTCCGGATAGTTGGCAGAAATGGCGTGGGCGATGTGCTGCATCATCACCGTCTTGCCGCTCTTGGGCGGTGCTACCAGCAGCGCACGCTGGCCTTTGCCAATTGGAGCGATCAGGTCAATCACGCGGCCGGTGATATTTTCGTCTCCCTTGATGTCACGCTCCAGCTTCATCTGAACTTTGGGGAACAGCGGTGTCAGGTTCTCAAACATGACCTTGTGCTTGTTGCTCTCGGGCAGGTTGCCGTTGACCTGATCCAGCTTGTTCAGTGCGAAGTAACGTTCGCCGTCTTTGGGCGTACGCACTTCACCTTCGATCATGTCCCCGGTGTGAAGGTTGAAGCGGCGCACCTGGCTGGGGCTGATGTAGATGTCGTCGGTACTGGCGGTGTAACTGGTGTCCGGGCTGCGCAAGAAGCCGAAACCGTCGGGCAAAATTTCGAGAACGCCATCGGCAATGATCTGTTCGCCCGCGCGGGCGCGTTTCTTGATGATGGCGAACATCAGCTCTTGCTTGCGCATGCGGCCTGTGTTCTCAATCTCCAGCTCATCGGCTTGTTTGAGGACTTCTGACACATGCAGTGCCTTGAGTTCGTTTAAGTGCATGGGGTGATTTGCAAAATGGGCCTGAAGTAGGCGAAGTGGAAAGTCGAGGTGAAAACCGATGAACAGAAATGCCAAGCAAGGGGGGAGGGGTTGCACCAGCGGCGTTAGGCCGGTGCAAGGGCCAACAATATCAGGCCGGGAACTCGAACCTGCTTCATTGCTGAAACAGGTGAACTGAAACGATTATGACAGGAATCCGGACGATCCAGCAGGGCCTAACGGCAGGCTTAAACGGATATGGATGAGACAGGCGACCCTAACCGGATCGCCCCCAGATGCCTGCTTTGGCCAGACTCAGGCCAGTTGTTGGTCAATAAATGCGGTCATTTGGGCTTTGCTCATTGCGCCCACTTTGGTGGCTGCCAGCTGGCCTCCTTTGAACAGCATCAGGGTCGGAATGCCACGAATACCAAATTTCGCCGGAATGTCACGGTTTTCATCGACATTCATTTTGGCGATTTGCAACTTGCCGTTGTAGGTACCGGACAACTCATCCAAAATCGGCGCAATCATTTTGCAAGGCCCGCACCACTCGGCCCAGTAGTCAACCAGCACTGGCTGGGCGCTTTGCAGAACGTCTGCTTCAAATGAAGCATCTGAAACATGTTTGATGAGATCACTGGCCATGGTGGATTCCTTGAAAATTGCCGCTTGGCGGCTTGAATAACGGCACGGGGGTGGAGGCCGCAGAAGAAGATGCATGTAAAGTGGGGAAATTGTGACAGAAAACAAGTCTTGCCATTCATCGGCGCAGTACATCAAGCGCTCCGTCCAGCCCCGTGCTCAGGGCTGTTGACGGGGCAGCTACAAACACCAGGCATGCCTGGTTGAATTTATTCATGGCTGGAATAGACAAAAACCATCAACCGGTTCACCATGCACTGGCGAAATGGGCCGAGGTTACGAATCAAATTCGGGCCTTTATGGCGGCCCGGCAGGTTCATCCTTCACATGTAGTGGTGTTGGTGCCCTATGCACAACTCATACATGAACTGCGCAGTGCCTGGCTTGGTAGCTTGCCGCTGGACGCGATTGGCTTCACGCCGCAATTCCAGTCCACCATGAACTGGGCGAAGTGCTTGGGTGCTTCGGTTTCCGGCCACGATGATGTGCAAATGAGCCCGGGGCTGGATGCCTTGAATGCCAGCCTCTGGATTGACCGGGCTGGGCTTTCGGCGCATGGACCCATGCTGGTTCCTTTTTTGATAGAAACCGCCCACAGCCTGGTGCCCCTGGCGGCAGCCTTGGATCCTGTAGAACGGGTGGCGTGGAGCACCCGGATGGCGGTGCAACTGGCAACGGGCATGGCCCATGAGGCGTTTGCGTTTGAAACCGCCATTGCCCAGTTGGCGTTGACATGGGTTGGCCACTCGGTTTTTCCAACTGATGTGTTGTTTGCGTCGCCCCCGGCATTGCTGGTGGTTGTGCGGGGTTTCTTGGACGATCCTCTGGTTCGGGCTTTGGCACTTCGCGCGGGTAACAATTGCATTCAAATCGCGCTGCATGATTTCATTCGAGACCCTCCGGACATCCGTTCGGATGCCATAGCCCAGTACCCGGCGTTGGACGCTCAGGACGAAGCCGAACTCGCTTGCGCCTGTGTTTTGCGCCATTTGGCGAATGGTCGGCAACCGGTTGCGCTGGTCGCGGTAGACCGGCTGCTCACCCGACGCGTTCACGCCTTGCTGAATTCCCAAGGGGTGGTGATACGCGACGAAACTGGCTGGAAGTTGTCGACCACCCGGGCCGCTGCGGCAGTGGCAGGCTTGTTGAAGGCCTGTAAACAGCTTCCCAGCTCGGACGAAGTAGTCGACTGGCTGAAAAATGCGCCGGCCTTCTCTGGCGCAACCGTTCAGTTGACCGAGGCGTTTTTGCGCCGTGAAAGTATTGGCCAATGGCCTGTTGGCCCTGTGGCAACGAATCTGCACCAAGCCATGCCAGACAAGGTCTTTGAGTTTATGCAGTCCGTCAACGCGATTCGCGGCAACTTTTCGGGGGGCAGGCGTCTGACGGATTGGTTGAAATCCTTGCAAGACGCGCTGCAAGCCGCTGGACAATGGGCTGCAATGGAGGCTGATGAAGCCGGCCAAGCCGTCAACAAGGCTCTCATGCTGGAACCAGATCAGCGCGTGCCGCGCGCTTCTCCAGCTTTGGCACTGGAGATGCGTTTTGCGGAGTTTGCGAACTGGGTGAACCAGACCCTGGAGGCTGGGAACTTCCTGCCGGTTCATCCAGGCGGTGCACAGGTCATCATCCTGCCACTGAGTCAATTGTTGGGCCGTCCTTTGCCGGCAGTAGTTTTGGCGGGCTGCGATGAGGTGCGCTTGCCCTTGCGACCCGAACCGGCCGGGCCATGGACACCGGCGCAGCGGGAGACGTTGGGCCTCGCGTCTTGCGATGCGTTGGCGCAAGCGCAACGGGCCGCGTGGCACTATGCATTGAAAGCCCCATGGATTGATCTGTTGTGGCGCAACAGTGAGGCTGGCGAACCGGTGTTGCCCAACGGGTATGTTCAAGAGTTGCTGTTGCAACCGGCGTTTCTGAACGCCGCGCGGGCGCCGGACCCCAGGTTGCCCAGGCGGCTCGCCCAGACGCCCATCGCAGTGGCCAAGGTGCAGTCGGCCGAACTGCCCCTGCTGCGTTTGTCGCCAACGGCCTACAACGATCTGCGGCAATGCCCCTATCGGTTTTTTGCCCTGCGCCAGTTGGGCTTGGCACCTGTCGAAGAGCTTGAAGGAAGTCTGGACAAGCGCGACTTCGGTAACTGGCTGCATCGGGTGCTGTTCCATTTTCACACCTCCTATCGGGTTGACAGTCTGGAGCCAGGGGATCTTCAGGCGGCAAGACAAGTGCGGCAAATTGATCTCGCGGCCGCAACAGCAACCCGGGAGCTGGCATTGTCAGAGGCCGAATTTTTGCCGTTCTCGGCCAGTTGGCCTCAGGTGCGCAAGGGCTACCTGCAATGGTTTGGAAACCCGCAAAACCAGATGTTCTCTGAAGGCGAAGTTTGGCAAGAACTGCAACTTGGCCCAGTCAGGCTGGTGGGCAAGCTGGACCGGATAGACCGGTTGCCAGATGGCTCGTTGCGTTTGCTGGATTACAAGACAGAACCCCAAGACGTCACCCACAAACGGATCAAGGCTGGCACCGAAGACACGCAGTTGCCCTTCTACGCTGCGCTTTTTGATGTGCAGGCGATTCAGGGTGCCTATCTGAATGTGGGGGAGCGTGACGGTACCGAAGCCTTTGCGCAGCCTGATTTGGTGGCGCTGCGAGACCAATTGGCCCAGGGCATCCTGGACGACATGCAGCGGCTGGAGGCCGGGCATCTCCTGGTTGCACTGGGGCAAGGTTCAGCGTGTGACTATTGCTCCGCCCGGGGCTTGTGCCGAAAAGACATGGTGTCGCAAAGCCGATGACGCTGCCTGGACTTGCCTATCAGCGCAATGATCACGGCGTGAGCGCCGAGGGTTTTTATGCGATGGCCTGCGACCCACGCCAGCATGTGCTGGTAGAGGCCTGTGCCGGTGCGGGCAAAACCTGGATGCTGGTGTCGCGAATTGTCCGGGCTCTGATGCAGGGGTTGGACCCGGCAACCGGGGAATGGATCACCCAGCCCAACGACATACTGGCCATTACGTTCACCCGACGCGCCGCCGGTGAAATGCGGGAAAGGCTGCAGCAGTGGCTGCTGGCATTTTCCCAGGCTGATGGCGCCACATTGGGCCGGGAGCTGGAATTGCGCGGCGTTGAATGGGCCCGACTGGGGCCCCTGCCTCAACAGGCTTTGCAACGGGCCCTCAAGTCACTGTACCTGGCTTTGCTGACCAGTGGCCACCAGGTGCAGATCCGCACGTTTCACAGCTGGTTTGCCAACTTGCTGGGTGCGGCACCTTTGTCGGTTCTGATGCGGTTGGGACTGCCCGCGCAGTATGAATTGCTGGAGGATGACGTGCGGGCGGCGGGCCTGGTCTGGCCGCGTTTTTATGCGGCGTTGATCCAGCGTCCTCAGCGTCGTGCAGATTTTGAGGCACTGGTGCAAATGCACGGCCGTTTTCAAGCGGAAAAGGCCTTGAAAGGCGCATTGTCTAAGCGCCTGGAATTTACTTTGGCCGATGCCAGAGGATGCGTTGAGCCATCTGTGGCTGACGTAGCCACCCGGTATCCCGAATTCGATGGTTTTGCATCGCCCGATGCGTGGTTGCTAGGCAATGCCAGCCGGTATCAGATGTTGCAAACTGCGGCGCGGGTGCTGGGCCAAGCCAGTGCGCCGAGTTTCTCGGGGAAAGGCGCTGCATTGGAAAAGGCGCTGGGCCTGGCAGACGTGGAAGCCATCATGGCTGCATTGCTCACCCAAAAAGGGCAGCCGCGCAAGTTTGGCGAGAAAATTATCGGGATTGAGGAGGTGCGCTTGGCACAGGCGTTGATGGCGACTTGGATGGCGGCACGAACCCAGCAACTGGCGTGGGAATACCACCAGCGCATGACGCGGCTTACCCGTGTTTTGGTTGGGGAGTTCACGGCACTCAAGCGTGAGCGCGGCTGGGTGGACATGAATGACCTGGAGACAGCCGCCCAGTTGCTGCTGGCCGACCCCGTGCTTTCAGGTTGGGTGCAACAACGCCTTGATGCGCGGATTCGCCACGTGCTGATCGATGAATTCCAGGACACCAGCCCGTTGCAGTGGCAGGCCTTGTATGCCTGGTTGTCGGCTTATGCGGGTAGTGGTGCTGGCGATGCCCCCAGCGTTTTTATTGTGGGCGACCCCAAACAAAGCATTTACCGGTTTCGTCGGGCCGACCCCCAGGTATTTCGCGCAGCCAAGGCGTTTGTGCGGGACGGTTTGCAAGGCAGCGTGTTGAGTTGCGATCACACGCGGCGCAATGCGACGCAGGTGATTGCAGTAGTCAACCAGGTCATGACAGATGCCATGCAAGGGCGTTTCGAAGTTGACACGTACGAGGGATTCCGGCCCCACAGCACCAGCGCTGATCTGGCCGGCGAGGTACTGCTTTTGCCACCGGTTCCACGCCAATCGGCCGCCGCCCATATGCCGCAAGGCGCAAATGCCAACCTGGCTTGTGAAGACCCGCCGGCTGAATGGCGCGACAGCCTGAATGTGCCGCAGTCAGAGCCAGAGGAAGCCTTGCGCACGCTTGAAGCCCAACAGGCGGCACGTTGGATCGATGCTGCGCTGACGTCCCGCGCCGGCCAGCCGGTCGAGGCCAAAGACTTTATGGTTTTGTCGCGCAGACGGGCGTCGCTGGCGCCTTTGCACGAGGCACTGCGCAGTTTGGGTATTCCGTCCCAGATTGGTGAAAAAACCGCCTTGATCGATTGCTGCGAAGTTCAGGACCTGGTAGCCTTGCTGGACGTTTTGGTGTCGCCGCAGCATGACCTTTCGCTGGCCCGTGCGCTCAAATCTCCTTTGTTCGGTGTATCCGATGCCGCGCTAATTCAAATTGCGCTGGCGCAACGGCAACGGCAGGCGGGTCTAACCATCGCAAACGGTGCCACCCAGATGCCAAACGGTGCATTGGCTTGGTATGACCTGTTGGCAGCCGCTGATATGGATCACCCCGATCTGCTGGGTGTAGCGGAGCGGTTGCGGTTGTACCAGCAATGGGTTCACCAGTTGCCGCCGCACGATGCGTTGCAGGCCATTTACGGCCATGGCGACGTATTGGCCCGGTTTGCTGTAGCCGCGCCCTCCAGCCAGCGCGAAACGGTTTTGGCCAACCTTCAGTCGTTGTTGTGGGTCGCTTTGCAAGTGGGTGGAGGGCGCTTTGTGACACCCTATCAGCTGGTTCGGGCACTCAAGGCGGGTTCAGAAGTCGCTGCCGCCGCCGTGTTGCCCCATGCCGTGCGTTTGCTGACCATCCACGGCGCCAAGGGCCTGGAGGCCCATACGGTGCTGGTTTTGGACACCGATGCCCAGGCGCCGAAGGCGGAGTCCATGGGCATTTTGATGGATTGGCCCGGGCAAGCAGAAGCGCCCCGACGATTTGTTTTTCTGGCCAGCGAAAACCGGCCTTCTGCCGATGTGGCCGAGTTGCTGGCCAACGAACTGCGCGAGCGCCAGCGCGAGGAGATCAATGCCCTTTATGTGGCAATGACGCGGGCCAGGCAACGGCTGGTGTTGTCCAGCATCGAACCGCACCGTGCCGCGCCAGGCAGTTGGTGGAGCCGTCTCGAAGGGCTGGCGCAGGCGGTTCCGCCGCCCGGGGGCCGCGCCAACCCGGTGTTGGCTGCTACAACTACCACCGGTATCGAATCCGGCGCTGGTTTTGCCGGGCAAACCAGCGCGGACGAGCCACCGGCATTTGAGCTGGCAGTGCTTCCGCCAGCCGGCCCGGTAGTTGCACAACCAGAAAGCGCTACAGCTCCATCAACCAGCAATTACCTGACCAGGCAGGGCGAAGCCTTGCACCGGCTGCTGCAATGGGGCGAATTGACGTTGCCCCGGGCCCATGAGGTCACGGCAGAATTTGACCTTGACGCCGCCGCAGCCGATGCTGTGTTGGCAATGGCGATGCGGATTCAAACCGGGCAGGGCGCCTGGGCCTGGGCTTCGGCCGATTTGGCCTTTGAAGGCAATGAAGTAGAACTGCATGTAAGGGGCCAAACACTGTTCATCGATCGGCTGGTGCAGCGCCGCGACACAGGCCACTGGTGGGTGCTGGATTACAAATCGGCCCACGCACCCGAGCGGGATTCGGCGCTGTTGGCGCAATTGGCTACGTATCGTGATGCTGTTCAAACGGTGTATCCCCAGTCGGTTGTGCGGGCAGCTTTTTTGACAGGCCGGGGTGATTTGGTTGAAGTCTTCGAGACGTAGAGGACAACCTAAAACATTAATTTATCTATTTAGAATGTAATTTGAATTGTTAAATTATTAAAAATATTAAATATTACTATGTTATATATAGCTGATAATACATTTATTTAAAGAACATTATTCTTATAATTATTAAAATAAATTTTTCAATTAAATATTCAGAAACTGTCAATGCATGAATCAACCGCTGTAACTGCCTCTGCGTCGACGAACGGCTTTGCAACCGTCATCGTCATTGGGGGCGGGCCCAGCGGGCTGATGGCGGCCGACCAGCTGGCCCAGCGCGGATTCCAGGTCCACCTTTACGATGCGATGCCCTCAGTGGGTCGAAAGTTCTTGTTGGCTGGTAAAGGCGGCCTGAATTTGACGCATTCCGAAGAGATGTCGGTGTTTGCTTCCCGATATGGTGCACGTCAGCAGCAAGTGGCTGCGTGGTTGTCAGATTTCGGTCCCGATGCGGTGCGCCAATGGGCCGCAGGTTTGGGGATAGACACGTTCATTGGCACGTCGGGCCGGGTGTTTCCGAGCTCGCTGAAGGCGGCTCCATTGCTGCGCGCCTGGTTGCACCGTTTACGTCACTACCCGGTGCCGGTTGAGTTTCACATGCGGCATCGCTGGATCGGTTGGAGCATCGAAGATGGCGTTGAACGCGGGCTTGAACGTAACGTAAAGCAGGGGGCTCAACGCGCCTCAGCTACTGAGGCGGGCGACCGCCACTCTGCGCCGCAGACCGCATGCACACCGCCCTATCCGTCATGGCCTGCGTGCCTAACTGTGTGGTTTGAGGCACCCCAGGGCAAGGTTCAGGTGACAGCTGATGCAGTGCTGCTTGCTTTGGGTGGCGCAAGTTGGCCGCAGTTGGGTTCCACGGGCGCCTGGGTGCCGGTTTTGCAAGCCAGGGGTGTTTTGACATCAGCTTTGGCCAGCGCCAACTGCGGCTTTGATGTGCGTGGCGGCTGGAGTCCTTTTTTCTCCAGCCGTTTTGCGGGGCATCCCTTCAAGTCGGTGGCTATTCACGTTCGCCCAGCGGCAGGGGCCATTTCTGGAACCATGGTGCCGGCAAATGCAAGTGATGCCATTCACGCCGGGAATGCCGAAGCCGCCGGGAATAGCGGCAATGCTGCCAATGCCGTTGCTGCCAAAGCCCTGAGCGAGCCGGACTTTCACCGAAAAGGCGAATTTATAGCGACAAAGTCAGGTGTCGAAGGCAGCCTGATTTATGCGGCGTCGAGCTTGCTGCGCCACAGCCTTCAGGTCCACGGCGCAGCCAGTTTTGAGCTGGACCTCTTGCCGGATGTTCCCCTTGCGCAGGTGCTGCGCGAAGTGGCGCACCCGCGGGGCTCGCGCACCTTGTCCAGCCACCTCAAAAGCCGGTTGAAGCTGGACGGTATCAAAAGCGCGATTTTGCACGAATGTGTCGTCAAGGCTGATCTTGCAAACCCCGAAACACTGGCCCGGGCCATCAAGGCCTTGCCGATACGCTTAAGCGCAGCCCGTCCGGTCGAAGAAGCCATCAGCACCGCTGGCGGTGTCCGTTTTGACAGCCTGCAAGAAGGGCTGATGACCAATGGCTTGCCGGGTGTTTTTTGTGCCGGTGAAATGCTGGACTGGGAAGCCCCAACCGGCGGTTATCTGCTGACAGCCTGCCTGTCCAGTGGCCGACGCGCGGCGCAGGGCATCATTGATTACCTGGCGGCCAATCACCTGACCGATCAGAATTTCAAACCGCACCCCGAATCAGAGCCAGGGCTTTAGCCAACCCAAACCGGCAGACGTGCCTGCTGGTTCCCCGCCTTTGAGCGGGCGGTATTCGCATCCGATCCAGCCGTTCCACCCACACTCGGCACTGACCTCGTCAATCACCTGAAACAAGTACGGGTAATTGACTTCGCCCAAGTCGGGCTCATGCCTTTGCGGGACACCCGCAATCTGGAAATGGCCCACGTGGCCGGTGGGCAAATACCGACGGATTTTGCTGGCGACATCACCCTCAACGATCTGGCAGTGGTAAAGATCCATCTGGACTTTCAGGTTGGGCAAACCGATCTCCCGAACAATGTCATGGGCGTGATCCTGGCGGTTCAGGAAAAACCTCGGAATGTCCCGCATGTTGATCGGTTCCATCAAAATATCCAGTCCGGCTTTGGCGGCTTGCGTTGCAGCCCATTGCAGGTTGCGCACATAGGTGGGTTGCACATCTGTGCGTTCTTTTCCTTCAGGCACCAGACCGGCCATCACGTGAATGCGCGGGCAACCCAACGCCTGGGCATAGTCAATGGCCAGATGCAGCCCGTGCTGAAATTCGGCTTCACGACCAGCCACGCAGGCGGTGCCACGGGTGTTGCTCTCCCATGCCTGAGCATGGCCGGCGCTGTCAATGCCGCCGGGCGGCGCGTTGAATAAAACCTGCCGCAGGCCGTTTCCCACCAGCCGATCGGCGAGCTCGGTCTTATCCCATGCATAAGGGAACAGGAATTCCACTGCCTTGAAGCCATCTCTTGCCGCAGCTTCAAAACGATCCAGGAAGTCCAGCTCCGGGTACATCATGGACAGATTTGCGGCGAATTGAGGCATGGTTTTGGCGGGTGTTATTCGACAACAATTAGAGGAAGAAGTGGGCAAACGGTTCGGGTGCGGGCTTTCTGTTTAACCGCGTCGATGTCAGACGTTGACACCATCCGTTAGGCGTATTTTCGCGCCAAATCGGATGCTGTAATCGGGCGGTTGTCACGCCCGCGCATCGTGTATCAAGGTTTGTCCTAGGTTCAAAAAACCGGCAAACAAGGAAAAATACAAGGAGTTTGTAGAAGCCCGCTTGTGCCCGTCTGAACGATCTTTGTGGCATGCTCGGCGGTACTTTCGGTGCCAACTTCAAACTGTTTTGTTCAGTTTTTTTATTCAAAAGGGAACCGATAGATGGCTTCATTGGACACCGTTCCCTCTGTATTGGGCACCACACCGGCACCTTTGGGCGCAGATACAGGCACTGGCGACTATGCGCCCACCAGCATCTGGATGAAAGGCGTTTTTTGGATCGCTTTGGGTCTGTTGGCCTGGGGCTGCTATGGTTACTTGGCCAGGTAATGCCGGCGGATGGTTGAAGACGTCAGAAACAAAGCCATTAACGCAACCATCAGAAAAATGGAGTTGACGAGCCTCTACCCCGGCACTGGCTTGGCAGTTAGGGCTGCTTGGTTCCCCACCTGACCCGGTTGGCCGCTTCCCCATGCGGGAAGGCCCGTCAGGGCGCATTTTACCCC
>JANOWY010000268.1:0-3904 GCA_031418135.1 Rhodoferax sp.
CTGGCGCCAGGCCCGATACGTGGCCTGAAGCCTGACCTAAAGCCCGGTAACGCCGACGGGCCAAAACCGATCGATTGCGTCTTCATCGACGAGGCCCAGTTTTTGACACCTGCGCAAGTGGAGCAGTTGCACCGCCACGCCCATTTGCATGATTTGCCCATCATTTGTTACGGTTTGCGCAGCGATTTTTTGGGCCAGGCGTTTCCGGGTGCCGCGGCGCTGCTAACGCTGGCCGACAGTCTTGAAGAGCTCAAAACCATCTGCGCCTGCAAGAAAAAAGCCAGCATGAACGCACGGCTCGATGGCGCGGGCCAGCGGGTTCGCGCGGGTGCCCAAGTGCATATTGGCGGCAATGAATCCTACGTGGCCATGTGCCCGGCCTGTTTTTATAAGGAAATGTAATGTCAGACATCCTCGACAAAATCGTCGCCGTCAAGCGCGAAGAGATCGCCCTGGCGATGAAAAAAACACCGCTGGCAACCATGCGGTCCGATGCCGAATCCAGGGTGCTCACACGCGATTTTGTCGGTGCCTTACGCGCCAAAGTCACGCAAGGCCGGGCCGCAGTCATCGCCGAGATCAAAAAAGCCAGTCCCTCCAAAGGTATTTTGCGGGCTGACTTTGTACCGGCGGACATCGCTCAAAGTTATGCAGAACACGGTGCCGCCTGTCTGTCGGTATTGACAGACAGGCAGTTCTTTCAGGGCGAGCCCGACTTTTTAAAACAGGCTCGGGCTTCCTGCCAATTGCCGGTGCTGCGCAAGGATTTCATGGTCGATGCCTACCAAATTTATGAATCGCGAGCAATGGGTGCCGATGCCGTCCTGCTCATCGCCGCCTGCCTGGATGACACCCAAATGGCCGAGCTGGAATGGGTGGCGCGCTCGCTGGACATGGCGGTACTGGTGGAAGTGCATGACCGCACCGAGGCCGAGCGGGCGCTGAGACTCAAAACCCCTTTGTTTGGCATCAACAACCGAAACCTCAAAACCTTTGAGGTGACGCTGGACACCACACTGAACCTGCTCAAGGACCTGCCCGAACTGGGCAGCGGTGAGCGTTTGGTGGTGACTGAAAGCGGCATCATGCGACGTGCCGATGTGTTACGGATGCGCGAAGCGAATGTCCATGCCTTTTTGGTCGGTGAAGCCTTCATGCGTGCGCCAGAGCCGGGTGAGGCGCTGCACGCCATGTTTGTCTAAATAACTTTATTTGGTTTAAAATAGACTATTTTTAGATCATATACACTACATTTTTAGTATCTAATTATAGATATATTTGTTGAATAAAAGCCTATTTATATAAAAAAATAAATTGAAGACATATTTATTCGATACTGACGCTCCCTGTGCCCCTTGTCTAAAGGCATGGGAACCCGCCCAATGGCCCGTCGATCGCAGCTGGAAGGCCCTTGTTTCGGACTTTTTCGCGCAGACCGAGGGGTTGGCATTGGGCTGCGCCATCGCGAAACGCCTGGAGCAGGGAGCCGTGATCTACCCGCCTGAGCCGCTCATGGCCTTGGCACTCACGCCGCTGGAACAGGTCAAAGTGGTGATCCTCGGGCAAGACCCGTACCACGGGCCACAGCAAGCGCAAGGGCTGGCCTTTTCGGTCGGGCCGGGGGTCAAAATTCCGCCATCACTTCGCAACATTTTCAAGGAAGTCGCGCACGACACCGCTACGCCAATGGCCCATGCGCGCCATCCGGCAGACCCGCTTGATCCCGTCCTGTCGCACGTCCCCATCCACCCGTCCCAAATGCGCGGCGGTTCAAATGCGCATAGCGGCTCCAAATCCAGCACGCCGCTCTCGCCATCCAACGGCTCTTTAACGCGCTGGGCCGAACAAGGCGTGTTGCTGCTCAACACCTGCCTGACGGTTGAAAATGGCCAACCGGCCAGCCACGCCAAATTGGGTTGGGAAGTGCTTACTGACAAAATTATCCAAGCTGTATGGGAATTGGAGCAACCGGTTGTGTTCATGTTATGGGGTGCCCACGCGCAATCCAAGCAGGTTTTTATGACCGAAAGCACCGCCTGGTCAAAGGGTGCCTGCTCCCACCTGGTTTTAACAGCCAATCATCCGTCGCCCTTGTCGGCGTTGCGCCCACCGCAGCCCTTTGCCGGTTGTCAGCATTTTTCAAAAGCCAATCAGCATCTACTGGCCCACGGTCGTTCACCGATCCGGTGGTGATTGTGCCGCCAACAAATTTCATGGCATAATCTATGGTTCACTAAAGGAGAGGTGGCCGAGTGGTTAATGGCAGCAGACTGTAAATCTGCCCTCTTACGAGTACGCTGGTTCGAATCCAGCCCTCTCCACCAGTGGTGCAAATTTGAAGATTGAGTTTGCGGGGTTCGTATAGTGGTAATACCTTAGCCTTCCAAGCTAAAGCGAGGAGTTCGATTCTCCTACCCCGCTCCAGTTGGATGGTTAAGGTTCAGGTGGTAATGATGTGGGGTTGGTTTCGGAGTAACCAGGTTTGACAGTTTTCTTTGTCAAAACGCTGTGAATCTAGGCGCGACAACGCTGCCAGTGCACTGGCACGGCAAGGCAGCGCAACGACGAGTCACAGCGTTTTGACAAAGAAAAAGCCCATTTGGCTCAGTGGCAGAGCACTCCCTTGGTAAGGGAGAGGTCCCGGGTCCGATTCCCGGAATGGGCACCAGTTTTGTAAATATCCTTGTGAATAGTCTTGTGAATATTGGAGTTTGATAATGGGAAAAGAAAAGTTTGCACGCACCAAGCCGCACATGAACGTCGGCACCATTGGCCACGTTGACCACGGCAAGACCACGCTGACCGCCGCCATCACCACCGTGCTGGCCGCCAAGTACGGTGGCCAGGCCAAGGCCTATGACCAGATTGACGCAGCGCCTGAAGAAAAAGCGCGCGGCATCACCATCAACACCGCCCACGTCGAGTACGAAACGGCCAATCGCCACTACGCCCACGTTGACTGCCCCGGCCACGCTGACTATGTCAAGAACATGATCACCGGTGCCGCCCAGATGGACGGCGCCATTTTGGTGTGCTCCGCCGCTGACGGCCCCATGCCCCAGACCCGCGAACACATCCTGTTGGCTCGCCAGGTCGGTGTGCCCCACATCATTGTCTATTTGAACAAATGCGACATGGTGGACGACGCTGAGCTCTTGGAGCTGGTCGAAATGGAAGTGCGCGAGTTGCTGGACAAATACGACTTCCCCGGTGACAGCACCCCCATCATCCACGGCTCGGCCAAACTCGCCATCGAAGGCGACAAAGGCGAACTGGGTGAAGGCTCCATCATGAAACTGGCCGAAGCCATGGACAGCTTCTTCCCCCAGCCTGAGCGCGCAGTCGACGGTGCCTTCCTGATGCCGGTGGAAGACGTGTTCTCCATCTCGGGCCGTGGCACCGTGGTCACGGGCCGGGTTGAGCGCGGTGTGGTCAAAGTGGGCGAAGAGATCGAAATCGTCGGTATCACCACCACCCAGAAAACCATCTGCACCGGGGTCGAGATGTTCCGCAAGTTGCTGGACCAAGGCCAAGCCGGTGACAACGTCGGTATCTTGCTGCGCGGCACCAAGCGCGAAGAAGTCCAGCGTGGCCAGGTGTTGTGCAAGCCCAACTCGGTCAAGCCACACACCCACTTCACCGCTGAAATCTACGTGCTGTCCAAAGACGAAGGTGGCCGTCACACGCCTTTCTTCAACAACTACCGCCCCCAGTTCTACTTCCGCACGACGGACGTGACCGGTGCGATTGAGCTGCCCGAAGGCAAAGAGATGGTGATGCCGGGCGACAACGTCAGCATCACCGTCAAGCTGATCAACCCGATTGCCATGGAAGAAGGCCTGCGTTTCGCCATCCGTGAAGGTGGCAAGACGGTCGGCTCTGGCGTTGTGGCGAAAATTTTGGC
>JANOWY010000269.1:0-5132 GCA_031418135.1 Rhodoferax sp.
AGAAGCACAGGCACATACTCAAAGGCAACGCCGGTGCGGGCCTCTATCGCCGGTATCACTTTGTGGGCAAGGTAGGCATTGGGGCTGCCGAAGTCAAACAAAAACTTGACGGATAGGGAGTTCATGGCCCGCCTGTCACCACGTCTCACCCCAGGGCCTTAAATCCAGCTCGTGCGTCCAGGCATCACGCGGCTGGGTGTGCAGGTTCCAGTAGGCATCGGCAATGTGATCGGGGTTCAGAATGCCGTCCTGGTCTTTCATGGCGTAACGCTCGGGGAAGTTGCTGCGGATGAACTCGGTATCAATCGCGCCATCGATGATGGGGTGCGCCACATGGATGCCTTTGGGGCCCAGCTCGCGGGCCATGCTTTGCGCCAGGGCCCGCAGCGCGTGTTTGGCACCGGCAAAAGCGGCAAAACCCTCGCGCCCGCGAACGCTGGCGGTGGCGCCCGTAAAGATGATGGTGCCGCGGCCCCGGGGCAGCATCACCTTGGCCGCCTCACGGCCCATCAAGAAACCGGCAAAACAGCCCATTTCCCACACTTTTTGGTAAACCCGTGCCGTGGTTTCGGTGATGCCAAAACGCACGTTGGCACCAATATTGAAAACCGCCACCTCTATCGGGGCGATGTCGCGCTCAATCTGGGTAACAAGCGACACCATGTCTTCTTCCTTGCGAGCATCACTGGCGAAGCCATACGCCTCGCCGCCTGCTGCCCGGATGCTGGCCACCAAGGGCTCCAGCTTGTCGGCACTGCGCCGGGTCACGCAGGCGATGTAGCCTTCGCGTGCAAACCGTTTGGCGATGGCGCCGCCCGTGGCGTCACCGGCACCGATGACCAAAATGGCTTTTTTATTGTTCAAGTGGCAACTCCTGCTTCGTGGTTTTTTTGCAGTTTACAGACACGCAACGTGGCCTGCACGACGTCAAGTGGCGGTGGCCTTCACAGGCATGTCTTGGTGCAGCTTGCGCCGCGCAAATTGCCATTGACCATTCACCCGTTTCAAATCATCTTCATAACGCCCGGTGAAAATGATCTTCACGCCCTTGTCGGTGGTGTTGACCAGTTGCAGGTATGAGCTGGACGTGGCCCTGTCACCGACCACGGCAGACAAGATGTTCACGGTGTAGTGCTTCAGCCCGTTGATTTTGGAGCGGGTTGAGCCTTCGTACTGGTCGGCAAAGGCCTGGATCTGCGCCTTGCCGGTGAGCAGTTTGCCAATGCCGTCCAGCACCGCATCGTCGGCCCAGCAGGCTACCCAGGTTGGGTAGTCGCCACTGTCCAAGGATTGGTTGTAACGGGCGATCAGTTCTTCAATGGCGAATTTGTCTTCAAGGGTGCTGGGCATGGTGAGGCTCCGGTTGTTTGGCGAGTCGTTCGGGGTGTTTTTCAAAGGCTGGTTCAACGTGCGGGTGTGGTCTGAAGCGGCGGCAGAAAAATCAGCCTTTGGCCATATATTCTTCAAGTGTTTTATGGAAATGCCGGATGCGGCTTTCCTGGTAGACCGACATGGTGGCCCCCGGTTTTTTGGAGGCGCGAATGCCACGCTGGATGCGTTTCAGGTTCTCGGTGTCCTGGTCGGTCACGTCCGCCGCCGAGCCCATGCCCGGCACTTTGTGCCAGGAGTCGTGAACGCCCACAATAGTGGCTTTGCCCGCTGGCGGGTGGCTGCCGTCGTCGTTCTTGGTGAACAGCATCATGATCTCCATGATGCACTCTTCGGGGTTGTCGCCGTTGGGGCGGAAGCGGTAGACCAGCGGCGTGGCCATGCCGCCCCAGGGGCTCAAGTTGGGAAACAGCAAGTACTGGATCAAGTCAACCGCCTCGCTGGTGGACAACTTGGAGAAATCTTTGCCGCTGGTCTTGGAGAACCGCGCACGGGCGTGGTCGGCCAATTTTTCACGGGCAGTTTCTCCCGGCCCTACCCTGATATCGCCTTTT
The DNA here is from genome assembly GCA_031418135.1 of Rhodoferax sp. Taxonomy (GTDB): domain Bacteria; phylum Pseudomonadota; class Gammaproteobacteria; order Burkholderiales; family Burkholderiaceae_C; genus JANYCG01. The sequence continues at coordinate 1,944 of JANOWY010000269.1, forward strand.
GCATAAAAACCAATGTCACGTTGCATCGCATCGACGATTTTTTGCTGCGGGTAATCTCCCAAGGCCGGGCTGGCAACGCCCTCGGGCATGATGAACCGGCTCACGTGGCGGCCATCAAACACGTCATATTGGGTGTTGGTGTCTGCCGTGTACTCTATCGATTGGGGGTGGGTTGGCGCAATGTGGAAACCCTCCATGAAAGCCTCTTGCGCCAGCTTCCAGTTGCAGGGCAGCACCTTGCCGCCATGCACGGCCTTGTAACGGTTCTCCAGGCCAAAAGACTTGAAGTGTTCGGGCAGGCATTCGAGGTAACTCTCCAGCGGCTCGCAATCCGCATCGAAATTGATGAAGACGAAACCCGCCCATAGCCCCACTTTGGCTTCAGGCAAACAAAATTTTTCACGCTCCACTTGCGGAAAATCCCATGCGCAGGGCATGCCGGCCAGCGTGCCGTCCAGCCCCCAGGTGATGCCATGCACCGGGCATTTGATGTGCCGCACATTGCCGCCCTCGGTGCGCAAAATCGTGCCCCGATGCAGGCAGGAATTGACATACGCGCGGATGTCCGTAGCGCCGGTGCCCGTGCGCACGATGATGAGTGAATCGTGCACGATGTCATACACCTCGGTGTCACCCACGTTGGGAATGTCTTCCACCCGGCAGGCCATCTGCCAGGTTTTTTGCCAAACGGTTTTTACCTCGCGCTCATGCCAGTCACGCGTGTAATAGCGATCCAGCGAAACGTCGTCACGGCCCATGTCGCGTGGTGAGTCAATCAGCAGGATGGCCGGCGGCGGGTTGGCGTCACGTGCCAGAATCTCTTGAACGGATATCGCCGGGGACCGGGGCACCGCAGAGGCGGGCTGTTTGCGGCTGACCGGCATGGCAACAGTGGCGGTGTTCATCGTGGGGCTCCTGGCGCCGCTGGGGCGCCGCAATAACGGGTGGGTGGTTGTAAATTCTATCAAGTCACTTCCATAATGCAAGTGGAATTTGAAGGTTTTCATCAGGCAATTCGAAAATTGTGGGCTGCATTTGAAATAAACTGTTGTTATGCAAGACCAAATCGCGATCAATGCCGCCTTGATTGCCGTGCGTCAGGCCGCGCAATTCCTGTGTGACCGCGCCACCTTGCTGCTGCTCTTGCAAGCCCATGGGGGTGTCACCCGGTATGCCGATTTCAGCTTGCAAACCGGGCTGGCCAGCCGCTTGCTGAGCGCCCGCCTGGCGCAAATGACACAAGACGGCCTGCTGGTGCGCATGCCGTATTCACGCCGCCCGCTGCGTCATGCCTACCACCTCACGCACATGGGCACCGCGCTCTTTGACGTGCTGGCTTTGCTGACCACCTGGGAGCAAACCTGGCCTGACGCGCCCAGTGCGAACGCATGCCTGCAGCTGGTCCATACCGATTGCAGGGCCACCGGCGAGCCGCGCCCAACCAGCACCTTGGCCAAAGCGCATTGCGCCGCCTGCGACACGCCTGTGAGTGCGCGCGAGGTCACCTTGCATGTCAGCGCCAAAGAGATGGCGCGTATGCCCGAGAAAAGCACCAGCACGCGACGCACCAGCGAAGCGGTTGGCCAACCAGGCGCCAACGCCAACGCCCAACTGCCCCAGGCGCTGGCCGTGTTGGGTGACAAATGGAGCATCGAAGTGATGGTGGCAGCGTTTTTTAGAACCCGGCAGTTTGGCGAGTTCGGCAACCTTCTTGGCATTTCAAGCAATATCCTCACCGACCGTCTGACACGGCTGGTTGCCCTAGGTCTGCTCAGCCGTCAGGTTGACCCAAGCGCAGTGCGCAAAGGCGCCTACCTGCTCACCGCCAAAGGCCGCGATTTCTACGCCGTGCTGATCGCCATCCAAAGCTGGGCTGACGCCTGGATAGACCACCGCGTGCGCTCGCCCGTCAAACTGCGGCATATTCGTTGCCGCAATGGGCTCCAGCTAAAACTCACGTGCGGGGAGTGCGGGCATGCGCTGGATTTCACCAATGGCCGATTGGAGTCAATGCCGTAGGCCTGTCACGCGAGCCGGATTTCATGGGAGTCGGGTGTCTGTAGCCGCACCAATTCAATACGCCATAATGAAGTGGCGTCGCCTGATAGACACCTTGATTGGGCGCTTCAATCGCACATCGAAAGACCAGCAGCCCTATGCGCGACAGCAAGCTATTCAATGGATGGTGCCGTTATTGCCTCTCGCTGGGCCTGTGCTTGTTGGCACTGGGTGGATTGGCGCAAGGCAACGGTGCCCGGGGGCTGAATCGAGATGGCGGCGGCAAACGTATTGCTTTGGTCATCGGCAACGATGCCTACCAAAAGGTTGACACCCTTAAAAACGCCCGCAACGATGCCCGGCTCATGGCCGCTACCCTGCAAAAGGCCGGTTTTGAAGTCACCCAAGTCAACGATCTCGGTCGTGATGGCATGTGGCACAGTATTGACATTTTCAAAGGCCGCATCAACAAGGGCGACGAAGTGGTCTTTTATTTTGCGGGCCACGGCCTGCAAATCAACAGCAACCAATTGTTGTTGCCCGTCGATATCTCCGCTGTTAACGATGCGCAAGTACAACGTGACGCGGTCTCGTTGGTGGATATTCAAGATGCGCTCAAAGATGCCCGGTTTGCCCTGTTGGTGATCGATGCCTGCCGCGACAATCCGTTTCCAAGAACCGGTAGCCGCTCCATTGGCGGGCTGACCCGAGGCCTGCTGCCGCCGGAACCCGTTACGGGCTAAGTCATTGTGATGAGTGCCGGGCGCAACCAAAAAGCGCTGGACAGCGTACCGGGCGAACCCGTCTCCAATGGCCTGTTTACGTGGGAGCTTGCCCAGGCGATCCAAGCCCCCGGAATCGAAATTCGGGCGGCGCTGGAACGGGTCAAAGACCGGGTCGACGACAGGGAAAAAAGCGTCGGGCATGAACAGCGCCCCGGCATGGTCAGCGACTTGCGCGGCAACTTCTACTTTTTCGGCCCCGCCAACGTACCCGTGCCGGTCGCCAACGCGTTGGCCGACACCGAGACCGCGTTCTGGAACGAAGTCAAAACCAGTGGCTCCCGTGAATACCTGGAGGCTTACTTAAAGGTTTATCCCAACGGAAAATACCTGGCGCTGGCTACGATTTATTTGAAAAAATTCGACGACAAGGACCAGGCCAAACGCCAGCGCGAAGTCGCCGACCAAC
>JANOWY010000270.1:0-2183 GCA_031418135.1 Rhodoferax sp.
CAGGGTCCTGCGCAGGTACTCGGATAAAGACAGGCCGTTCTGGTTGGCCTTGGATTTGTAGAACTGTGCTGTGTCGTCGTCCAGACGAATGTTGTACCGGGCTGTTTCGCCCTTCCCGCTCCCCCTCACTCTTGGCATCCCTAATCCCTGTATTGTTTGCAGGAATTGTAGGAGGCAGCGGTGTCGCCACTTCTCGTTTTCGGTGTCGCCACGCTACAGCGCATGACTGGCAAGGAAACTGGCAAGTTAACACCGTTGCGTGGTGTGTGATGAAATTACAAGGGTGCAGGGATCATCCTGCGCAAGGTGGATGGCAGAACCATCCCAACTTGGCGCATGGTCAGACGCCCGGCACAACTCAAGGTCGATCCCGAAAAGAGAGGGACGACCCAGAAATTCCGCTGCTATAGTCCGCTGCCTTGTTTCGCTGAAACACAGGCAGTGAACCGCATCAGAATAACTTCAGGGACTTCAATTGACCACTAAATCCATTGACACTAAACCACCAGCGCCCAAACCTGCGGACAAGGCAGAAGCCTTGGCCAGCAAGATTGCCAAGGCCGCAGAGGCGTTAAAAAAGCTACAGGCGCAACAGCAGCAACTGATGCAGAAGCAAAACGCAGCCAACCGCAAGGCGGTACTGGAACTGCTTCAAACCAGCAAGCTGGATCTGATCGACAAGGCAATTTGGCAAAAAGCCTTGCCCGCGATCACGGCGCTGCTGACCCCAAAAACAGCGGGTTGAGCATTTGAGGTCAATCGGACAAGAAGCACGATTGATGGAAATTCAGAGAATTGTTGTGAACGTCGATTTCGACAGAAGTTTCAAACGCAGCGGCATCCCAAAAATGCCGCCGATTTGAAAATCCGAAAAGAAGGTGTTTTCGCAAAATTCCCAGAATTGGCAAAAACACAAAACCCCGTGACGGCGGCAAATCAACGCAAGATGAGGCCGAACCGTCAGACAGGTCAAACTCGATGCTTTAACGAAGCACCGCATTCTTCGATAACGCAGCAACGCTGCCATTCATGGAAATCGGGAGTCTGAACCCCGCAGGGTGCCACCACACCTTGCGCAGGACTTGGGGATAAGCCCAGCGGCAAAGGGGGGTCGGGATTGGCGGTAACGTGGTTGTGACGCTTGTCGGCACGTTCCGGCACCGGTGGGCCTGACGCCCCTTTTTGAGCGCGCCACCGTGGGCCATGAGCCCATCACACTTTCAGAATCGAAAGTCCAGACAAAACCCTGGTCACCTTGCGACCCTGTTGAGGCTGCGGAATTTCACCACAGCGTTGATTGTTGGGATTGAGGGCTATTCAGCGCGTTTCAAAGGCCAGCGCATCTGGATGGTGTTTCGCCAAAATCAGGTTCATTTTTTCAACCAGGTCGGCACGTGTGAACAGAATATGCCCGGTGCCCTTCTTGAACCACTTCATATCAAAGTAGTCGCCTTGACAACTTTGCGCCCGCTCGCGCTCGGCTTGAGATACCCGGCTGCTCCATCCGTTGCGATGATCGGGCTCGGGCTTGCCGTCCAGGATGTGCAATACCCGCGTTAGGTCGTCCAGCGCATTGGTCTGCCGGTGATTTGTCGAAAGCCATCGATTGGCGCCGTTGCCGTAGCTGTGGAACAAATCATCCACAATAATGCGTTTGCCAAACTTGAACGGCTCATTGGTTTTGTAATTCCATGACAGTGACCGGAAAACCGCCAACACACCGCGTTCAAACATGTCGCCGCGCGCACTGTGCAGGGTGCTGAAGGTGGCCTCGATGTTTTCGACGGTCAGCGGCGGCACGTCCTGGGCATAGATTTTTTCATCCCATTCCTTGCGCGCGGTGGCATCCATGAAAGTGCGCAAACCGGACTCATGCATCAAATATGACCAGGCGCCCGCATCAACGGATTTCAGAGAGACGGTCAAAAGCACGTTGAGCGGCTCGCTGGAGTCACCGCAGATTCGATGGCTCTGGCTGCGCTGGCCATTGACCACCATTTGAATCTCGGCAAACCCCAAGTGGGCCACACGGGACAGCGCATAGGCTTCCCTGAGCGTCTTCAATCCTTGTTCCAGCAAGATCGCCACGGCGGCGCGTTGATTGACAAGGTTTTCAATACTGACACTTTTGACGATTTCGTTCATGTTCTTCTTTCCTGATTTTTGATGGATTGACGCAGGGC
>JANOWY010000271.1:0-12611 GCA_031418135.1 Rhodoferax sp.
GTTGTCGCACCGCAACCTGGTGACCGGTGCACACAGTGTGGCCAGCTATTTGGGCAATGGCCCGCATGACACGCTGCTGGCTGCATTGCCACTCTCGTTCGACGCGGGCTTCAGCCAACTCACAACTGCTTTTTTAACCGGTGCACGGGTGGTGCTGCTCAATTACCTGCTGCCGCAAGATGTGCTGAAGGTTATGGTGCGCGAGCAGGTTACCGGGCTCACCGCCGTGCCGCCTTTGTACATTCAGTTGGCAGCACTGAAATGGCCGGATGCCATTCGCACGCACCTGCGCTACTTTGCCAACACGGGCGGCCACATGCCGCGTGCCACCCTGGCCCAGCTACGGCACCAGGCACCCGCTGCCCAGCCTTTTCTGATGTATGGCTTGACCGAAGCCTTCCGCTCCACCTATCTGCCCCCCGAGGAGGTCGATAAACGGCCCGATTCCATGGGCAAAGCCATCCCCAATGCAGAAATTTTGGTGCTGCGCGAAGACGGCTCCTTGTGTAACGACGACGAACCCGGCGAACTGGTGCATCGGGGTGCCCTGGTGGCCCAGGGTTACTGGAACGACCCCGAAAAAACCGCAGAGCGCTTCAAGCCCCTGCCGCCACAAGTGCGCGGCGTGGGTCCAGCGTGTGGCACAGGCTTGCAGTTGCCCGAATACGCCGTGTTTTCGGGCGACACGGTGCGCCGTGACGCGGACGGGTTTTTGTATTTTGTTGGCCGGCGTGACGAGATGATCAAAACCTCGGGCTACCGCGTCAGCCCGGTCGAGGTGGAGGAGGTGTTTTACGCTACCGGGCGGGTGGCCGAATGTGCCGCTTTTGGCATCACGCACCCGGTGCTGGGGCAGGTGATTCATGTGGCCGTGCTGGCCGCTTCGCTGGGCCCATCATCCGATCCATCGCCTGGCAGCACGCCAGCCCAAATGCCGCTACCTGAAGCGCTCATGGCTGAATGCCGCACGCGCATGCCAGCTTATATGGTGCCAACGGGCATCGAAGTGGTCAGCCAGGTCTTGCCGCGCAATGCCAACGGCAAAATCGACCGCAAAACCATTGCCGCTGATTGGAAAGCCCGCCATGCCCCTTGAATTTGGTGAACCCGCTGCGCGTAGTGGTCCTGGCGTAACCGGTGTGCCTGGCACTGGCAGCCCGCGCATTCTGCCCAGCCATGCGACTATGAACCAATTCTCGGCCGTCAATGGGGAATTAACGGTGGGCGGTTTTACGCTCACCGAATTGGCAGCGCGGGCGGGTCAAACACCGTTCTATGTCTATGACCAGGGCCTCATTTGCCACCGCGTCGAGGCGCTTCGGCAGCAATTGCCGCCCGGCATTCATGTGCATTACGCGATGAAGGCCAATCCCATGTCCGCCGTTGTGGCCTTGTTGGCCCGGGGTGAGTCGGCGGTGGATGGCATTGACGTCGCCTCGGGCGGGGAGTTGGCCGTGGCGCTGGCACAAGGGGCCGACCCGCAGCACATCAGTTTTGCCGGGCCTGGCAAACGTGATGGCGAATTGCGCCTGGCCGTTGAAGCGGGGATTTTGGTCAATGCCGAATCAGCACGCGAAGTGGCTGCGCTGGCGCACATCGCAGCCACATTGGGCAAATCAGCCCGTGTGGCCTTGCGCGTCAACCCCGATTTCGAGCTCAAGGCCTCGGGCATGAAGATGGGAGGCGGCGCCAAACCGTTTGGTATCGATGTGGATCAGATCCCGGCGGTGCTGGCGCAAATTGCAGCCCATTCGACTGCAAAAACCCCCGCAGGGGACCCCACTGCAAGACTGCCAGAACCGGCGGCCACGGGTACCCATGCAGGTTTGCGTTTTGAAGGTTTCCAGATTTTTGCAGGCTCCCAAAGTTTGAATGCCCAGGCGATAGTGCAAGCGCAACAAAATGGCTATGCCCTGGCGCTGCGGCTGGCGGCGCAGGCTGCAGGCTGCGGCCTCAAAGTGACAACCCTCAACCTGGGTGGTGGTTTTGGCATTCCATACTTCCCCGGTGAATCCCGGCTGGATCTGACCCCCATCGCGGCCAACTTGCAAGCCTTGTTGGCCCGGGCCAAAACCGAGCTTCCCCAGGCGCAACTGGTGCTGGAATTGGGTCGCTACTTGGTGGGTGAAGCCGGTTTGTATGTCACCCGGGTGGTCGATCGCAAAACCTCTGCAGGCCAGGTGTTTTTGGTGACCGATGGCGGCATGCACCACCATCTGGCAGCTTCTGGCAATTTTGGGCAGGTGGTACGCAAAAATTACCCGGTGACGGTGGGCAACCGGTTGGATTCGCCGTTACGCGAGCGTGCCTCGGTGGTGGGCCCACTGTGCACTCCGCTCGATTTACTGGCCGACCGGATGGAGATGCCGGTCGCCCAAGTGGGTGATTTTGTGGTGGTGTACCAATCGGGCGCATACGGCCTAAGCGCCAGCCCGCGCGGTTTTTTGGGTCACCCGGATTGTGTTGAGTTGCTGGTTTGAGGCCGGCGGGCGTGGCGACTGCGGCGCGTACTGACGGGTTGGGTGCCGCCTGCAGCTGACAGAGTTCTGCCTAAATGACTCAATATTTATATTTGTATATTTATTTGTAATTTTAAGCTTTTTTGTTAACGTATTAATTTAATACTTAGCTATTAATTTCATATCATAAATAAATTAAATTAAATCATAAATAACTATAAAAGTTATTATTATGTTTTTACTGGCCCGTCAAAATACATCCGAGCAGCGTACGCCTGCCACCGCACGCCCTCCAACGCGTGCCGGGGCGAACGGCAAATTCCTGGGCCACCCGAGGTGATGCAAGCCGTCCAGCGTCTTGCGCCGGGCCACCCGCCGCAGCGTTGTTTGTCTGGGTTGCTGCTGGCAGGGGCAACCGTTACGGGTGGGCTGGCGTTTGCGCTGGCTGCGCAACACCCGTTGGGGCCTGTGCTGGTGTTGTCGGGGGTTTTTTGTTGGGTGGTGCTCACGGCCTGTTTCCCGATGGCTTGGATGTTCGCCGTACCGGCTGGTTTGCCGTGGTTAAATTTTGCGCCATGGACGGGTTGGCGTGTGGTGGAGGAGTTTGACCTGCTGCTGCTGGCTAGCCTGGCGGGTGCGTATGGTCGTTGGGCTTGGGATGCCAGGGTGCAGGGCAGACCCAAACACCAGTTCGGCATCGAAACCCGAAACCAGAGTCCGGCCATCGGCGGGCCACGGTTGCCGCTTTATGTGATGGGTGCGCTGCTCCTGACAACAGGCGTTTCGGCCTGGCGTGGCCTGGCGGGTTGGCAGGGCTCGGGCGATACCGGTGCAACCGCCTGGATTTTTCAGGATGAGCACAGCCCTCTGAGCAGCCTGCGCCTGGCCAAGAGCCTATGGTTTGCGGTGCTATTGCTGCCCCTCTGGCTCAGGCAAGTCCAGCATGACGGGGGTACATCGCGGGTTTACCGGTTTTTCGCCTGGGGCATGTGCGCGGGGCTGGCGGTGGTCGCCTGCATGGCCTTGTGGGAGCGCGCGGCGTTTCCGGGTTGGTTGAACTTTTCAACCCACTACCGCACCACCGCCACTTTTTGGGAGATGCATTTTGGCGGTGCTGCAATTGACATCTACCTAGTGGCCAGTGCACCCTTCGCCGTCTGGTTTTTGTTGGAGCAAAAGCGGCCCTTGCCCTGGTTGGCGGCAGCAACGTTGGTGGCGTTGGCCTTGTACGCGGTTTTGACGACGTTCTCGCGGGGCGTGTATGGCGCGGTGCTGGTGCCGCTGCTGTTGTTGGGCATCGCCCGGTGGGCGACGCGACACCGGCAATGGTGGAAGTTGTTGTTCCAGTCATTGGAGCAGGTCAAATGGCGCGGCCGGGCCGGGCTGGCGTTGACGTTACTGCTGTTGTCCGAATTGCTCACCGTCACGTGGGGAGGTACGTATATGCGGGAGCGCTTTGCCGATTCTGAAACCGACCTGTTGCAGCGCCTCAAACATTGGCAACGCGGCCTAGCGCTGATGCAAACCCCGGCAGACCACCTGTTGGGTATTGGCCTGGGCCGCTTGCCGGTGCGTTATGCAGCGCAAACCCCGGTGCAAGATGCCTTGACCCCAAACGAGATGCCGACCGAATTTTCCGGCCGAGCGCAGGTTTTGACGGAGCCCGAGCCCAGTGGCCAACCAGGCAAGGCCTTCTTGCGCTTGTCCGGGCCCGCTACGCAGGCGCAACTGGGCGGCTTGTTTTCGGTGAACCAGCGGCTGGGTTCCTTGCAACTGCAACTGCCCCATCGTGCAGGCACGTCACGCCCACCCGGTCTCAGCCCAGAGACTGCACCGGGCCAGGCCCGGTTTTTTGGTGTTGTCCTGCAAGTGCGCACGACAGGCGTAGAACACACATCAACACCGCAACAGAAAACCGGCCCCATCACCTTGCTGATCAAACTGTGCGAGAAGCACCTGATTTATGAAGGCAATTGCCATCTGCAAGCGGTCAAGGTGTCACCATCGGTTCAGTCTGGTGCAATGGCCGGGCCAAGGGCTTGGCAAACCGTGCGCGTAGTACTGCGACCTTACCAAAATCTGCCTGTACAAGGAATATTGCGGCGCAGCAGCAGTTTGTCGTTGTCAATAGTGGATGCGGGGGAAACCATCGATATCGGCAGCATCCAGTTGTGGGCACCCGACGGGCAACTGCCCTTGCAAAACGCCAATTTTGCGGCCGGGTTGGCGCATTGGTTGCCGGGGGCGGGCGGTTATTACCTGCCCTGGCACATCGACAACCTTTACCTCGAACTTCTGGTTGAACGCGGATGGTTGGGTTTTGGCGCGGTTTTGGGGTTATGGGCCTGGGCAGTGCGCTGCCTTTGGCGTAGTTTCCGGAATCAAACCCCTCAAACCCCACTTGCAATGGCGCAAGCAAAAGAGGCCACTCCAAGCCTTGCGGCAGCTAACCGGCACGCGTCACAGGCGCCGTACTTGGCGGCCTCGATTTTGGCTTGTGCTCTGGCCGGTTCGGTCAGTAGCGTGCTGGATGCGCCGAGAATCGGTTTCTTGTTTTTCAGCCTGCTTTTCCTCGGTGTTTTGGCTGCCGATGGCGAAAAAAACCACAGGTGTGAACAACTTCACTGAATTTTGATAGCAGTAAGCCTTTTTCAGGCCACGCAGTGGTGGTTCAATCACCTGCCAGCGTGTACCATTGCCCACCGCACTCACATCGTTACAAAGTGATCAAACTATTCAGCCATTACCTGCATCGACGAACCCTGTTTCAGGTTTTCTTTGACCTGGCATTAGTGGTTTTTGCGGTGTTACTGGCGATGTTTTGGCAATCGCCAGATTTCGCCGCCAGTGCCCCGCAAGCCGTAGCAGGGGCTTTCTTGTTGGGTATTGGCACCTTGGCCGTCAATTCCGGCTTGGGGTTTTACCAGCGGATCCATAACCGTACGGTGGGCCAATCGCGGGCCCGTGCGGTGCTGGCGCTGACCCTCATCGTGGCGTTGGCGATGGGTGTTTTCAACCTGATACCGGCTAACCTGGCGGACCGCAAGGCGTTTGGTTATGCCGTGGTGGCCAGTTTGATAGTGCTGTTGGCGCACCGCGTGTGGGCCATGCATTCCAGCAGCCAATCGCTGGTACGCCAGAGAGTTTTGGTTTTCGGTACCGGCACCCGCGCCAAACTGGTAGGGCGATCCCTCAAAAAGGCAGATCCGAGCATTGACCTGGTCGGTTATTTTGCGGGGCCCAATGAAATGGTCACCGAAGTGTCGGCTTGGGGCGTTCTGACGCCCGACAAATCACTCACCGACATCGTGGTCGATGAAGGCGTTGACGAAATCGTCGTCGCCTTGACCGAGCGCCGGGGCGGCAGCATGCCACTGCGCGAACTGCTCGATTGCAAGCTGCATGGCGTGCGGGTCGTTGACATCGCCACGCATTTTGAAAAAACACTGGGGCAGATCCGGCTCGATTCAGTCAACCCAGGCTGGCTGATTTTTGGCGACGGCTTCAACCAAGGCATGGCACGCACCATGGTCAAGCGGGTGCTGGACATCTTGTTTGCCGTGATTTTGCTGGTCATTTCGGCCCCCATCATGTTGGTCACCGGCATTCTGATACTGCTGGAAAGCCGCGGCCCGATGTTGTATTTGCAGGAACGGGTGGGCCTGAACGGGCGGCTTTTCAACGTGGTGAAGTTCAGAAGCATGCGCACCGATGCCGAAGAAGACGGCAAACCCCGCTGGGCCCAGGCGGGCGACACCCGCATCACCCGTGTTGGGCGCATCATCCGCAAACTGCGCATCGATGAACTGCCGCAGCTTTTCACTGTGCTCATGGGTGACATGAGCCTGGTGGGCCCGCGGCCCGAGCGCCCCTATTTTGTAGACCAGCTCACGCAGGAAATCCCCTATTACGCGGTGCGCCTGAGCGTCAAACCCGGGCTGACCGGCTGGGCGCAAGTTCGGTATCACTATGGCGCCACCATGGAAGATTCTGCCGAAAAACTGCAGTACGACCTGTACTACGTGAAAAATCACACTTGGTTTTTAGACCTGGTCGTGATGTTTGAAACAGTGGGCGTCGTGCTGACGGGCAAAGGTGCCCAATAATGTGCCGAATAGTTTCCAGAATAACGCGCCCGATAACGCGCCCGTTTGTGCGTTCCGTCGCGTTTAGCGCTCAGCCATGAGCAGTGCGGCGGCAACGCTGACGGCCTGGAGTTATGGGCTGGCTGCACTGGGCTACGTCGGGTTTGCGGTACGCCTGCTGCAGTTGCGTTACCTGCGCCGACCGTTAGACCCATCCCGCGTCTGGCTGTTCACGGCCATTTTGTTCACCGCTGTTTGGGCCGGCATGATCTGGGCCGGGCAAGCGGCCCGCCAAAGCAACCTTTACCTGGCCAGCGAGTTGGCGGATGTGGTGCGGTATGCCGCGTGGGCCCTGTTTTTGCTGGTGCTGCTGCGCGATGACGGAGGCCGCAAGCTGCCCAAGGGCTTGGCCTGGTTGGCCCAATTGGCGGGCGTTTTGGTTCTCTACGTGGTCGCAGCGCGCTTGTTGTTTTTGTTTCAGGTCGAAGCGTTGGGAGACCCCAAACGGCTGGTCTTGTACGGTGCCATGGCCTTGCCGGTGCTGACGCTCGTCCTGATTGAGCAGCTTTTTGCCAACGTCACAGACGATTCCCGCTGGAATGTCAAACCTCTGTGTCTGGGGCTGGCGGGCACCGCCCTGTTTGATCTGTATCTGTTTTCGCAAGCAGTGTTGTTTAACCGCTTGGATGAAGATGCGATGCGTATTCGCGGCGCAGTCCACGCCCTGATGTTGCCCTTGTTGGTGCTGGCCAGCATCCGTCGCGCCAATTGGCTCACCAAAATCCAGCTTTCCCGCAAAGCGGCATTTCATTCCGCCACCTTGGTCATTGCCGGGCTCTATTTGCTGTTTGTTTCGGGTGTCGGCTATTACGTGCGGTACTTTGGCGGTGAGTGGGGCAGTTCTCTTCAAATTGGCCTGTTTTTCGCGGCGATACTGGCCCTCATTGTGTTGGCGTTGTCGGGATCGGTCAGGGCCAAATTGCGGGTTTTTCTGGGAAAGCATTTTTTCCGCTATCGGTATGACTACCGCGAAGAATGGTTACGCTTCACCAAGACCTTGTCATCCCAAAACCCTGGGCTGCAGGCGGCTCAACCCGGTGCCCAGCAAGGGCAACAAGCTGGGCAACAAATGGGGCAAAAGGTCATCCGAGGGCTGGCCGATTTGTTGGAGAGCCCAGGCGGCGGGCTCTGGTTGCGTGGCCGGGGTGAGACTTCCTTTTCGCAAATCGCATTCTGGAACCTGGGCCGCACCGATATCAAGGAAGAAGTGGATTCACCCTTGTGCCAGTTCATGATGACCAGTGGTTGGGTGGTGAACCTGGAAGAGTTCCGAGCGTCGCCCAGGCGCTACGGTGGCATGGCCATTCCCCCATGGCTCTCAGCCATCGAGCAGGCTTGGCTGATTGTGCCGTTGGTGGTTGCCGATGAAATGATTGGTTTTGTGGTGTTGGCCCGTGCCCGCACGCGGGTTGACGTGAATTGGGAAGTCAACGACCTGCTCAAAACGGCAGGCCGCCAGGCAGCCAGTTTTTTGGCCCAAATGCAGGCCACGGAAGCGTTGCTTGAAGTGCGCAAGTTTGATGCCTTCAACCGCATGTCGGCATTTGTGGTGCATGACCTCAAAAACATCGTGACGCAGTTGTCGCTGATGATGAAAAACGCCCAAAAACACAGCCAAAACCCGGAATTTCAGCAAGACATGTTGATGACGGTCGAAAACTCACTGGACCGCATGCGCCAGCTCATGTTGCAGTTGCGCGAAGGTGCCACGCCGCCTGGAACCAATGTGGGCGTTGATTTGGTGGAAATTGTGCGGCGTATCGAAAAAATTGCACAAAGCCGAGGCCGACATTTGGAATTCGAATTGGAAGACCGCGTGGGCGCGCGCGGCCAGGAGGAGCGGCTGGAGCGCATCATTGGGCACGTGGTGCAAAACGCGTTTGATGCCACGCCCGTGTCAGGCCAAGTTATTTTGACGCTTTCCCGCAAAGCCAGCCAGGCGTGTATCGAGGTGACCGACACCGGTGCTGGCATGACACGTGAATTCATCCGAACCCGTCTGTTCAAGCCGTTTCAAACCACCAAACAGGCCGGCATGGGTATTGGCGCCTATGAAAGTTTTCAATATGTCCAGGAACTGGGTGGCAAAATCGAAGTAGATAGCGAATTGAACCGGGGTACCCGTGTCACCATGCTGTTGCCCCTGTTTGAAATCCGGACCGAATCCGACCTGCATGCGCTGGAAGCCTGATGCCCTCCGAAAAATCCCTCTCCCTGCTCATCGTTGAAGACGATCCAGCCTTACAAAAACAGATCAAGTGGTCACTGGATCAGTTTGACCCGGTGACAGCTGATGACCGCGAGAGCGCGCTGGTGCAACTGCGCCGCCATTCACCCGCTGTCGTTACGATGGATTTGGGTCTGCCACCTGATGCTGATTCGGTAACCGAAGGTTTTCGGCTGCTGGAACAAATACTCTCGGTAGACCCGGACATCAAGGTGATTGTGTTGACCGGTCAAAATGACCAGGCCAATGCCTTGCGGGCTATTGGCATGGGGGCATACGATTTTTTTGCCAAACCATTTGAACCAGAACTGCTGACGTTGACTGTCGAGCGGGCATTCCGGCTGTTTGAGCTGCAGCGCGAAAACCGCCGCTTGCGCGATTTACAGCAGCCTGACTCCTTGTCGGGCCTGATCACCCGCGATCCTGAAATGTTGCGTGTCAGCCGCACCATTGAAAAAGTGGCGGGTAGCAACGCAACCGTCATGTTGTTGGGCGAAAGTGGCACCGGCAAAGAGGTACTGGCCCGCGCGTTGCACCAAGCGTCGCCGCGCCGCAACGAAAAATTTGTGGCCATCAATTGCGCGGCCATCCCGGAAAACCTGCTCGAAAGCGAGTTGTTCGGGTATGAAAAGGGGGCTTTTACAGGCGCAGCTAAAACAACGTTGGGAAAAATCGAGACGGCCAATGGCGGCACCTTAATGCTTGATGAGATTGGCGATTTGCCTTTTCCGCTGCAGGCCAAACTCCTGCGGTTTTTACAGGAGCGGGTGATCGAACGGGTGGGTGGCCGGCAGGAAATCGCGGTGGATGTGCGCATCGTGTGCGCCACCCACCAGGATTTAAAAGCACTTGGCAAAGAGGCCCGGTTTCGCGAAGACCTTTACTACCGGTTGGCAGAAATTGTGGTGCAGATTCCGCCGTTGCGCGCGCGGGTGGGTGACGCGGCGTTGCTGGCACACAGCTTTACCCGCCGGTTTGCGCAGGAGCAAAATCGGGGCTCCATGAGTTTGAATGAAGATGCTGTCCGGTCAGTTGAGGCTTACAAATGGCCCGGCAATATCCGCGAACTGGAAAATTGCGTCAGGCGGGCTGTCATCATGGCAGAAGGCAACCAGATCACGGCAAGTGACCTGGCGCTGGCGGTGCCGGTGGTTGATGAGGTCGACAATTCGCTGGATTTGCGGGCCATTCGTGACAAGGCAGAAAAAAACGCCATCATTACCGCACTAGCGCGGGTGAATGGCAATGTTGTTAGGGCAGCAGAATTGTTGGGCGTCAGCCGCCCAACGCTGTACGACTTGATGCATCGGCTAGGGTTGAAATAGCCCCCAGAAAACCGTTGGTGCGAATATTCTCGAAAGTGACATGATCATGATAGACACTCCATTTTTCTCAAGCAGCACTACTGGCACCCGCATTCTCAAGGGTTTGACTGTTTCGTTGGTGACCAGTATTTTGCTGGCTTGTGGTGGTGGCAGCACGGAATCGATGTTGACGTCTGCGCGCGAGTACCTGGCCAAAAAGGATGCCAAAGCGGCCATCATCCAAATCAAGAATGCGCTTCAGAAAGACCCCAATTCCCCGGATGCCCGGTATTTGATGGGGGTTGCACTGCTTGAATCGGGCGAAGTGGCCGCCGCTGAAGTCGAGCTGAAAAAGGCTCTGGAGCTCAAGGCATCGGCAGACGACGTGGTGCCCAAATTGGCAGAGGCCCTGTTGGGTACCGGTCAATTCAAAAAACTCACCGATGAGTACAACGCGACCAAGCTCGGCAATGCCAAAGCGAATGCCGGCCTGCAGACATCATTGGCGGGTGCCTGGGCCGCCCAAGGAAAGTCTGAGCAATTTCAGGATGCCTTGAAGGCCGCGTTGCTGGCGGACCCAGGGCACGAACCGGCATTGATCGCACAAGCCCGTTTCAAGGCAGGTACCCGAGATTTTGATGGCGCGCTGGAATTGGCAGAAGGCGTTTTGATTAAAAACCCCAAGAGCGCTGAGGCGTTGCGGTTGAAGGGTGATTTGTTGTTGTATTCAAAGCAGCAACAGGATGAGGCACTGGCCATGTACCGCAAAGCCATCGAAGCCAAAGAAGACCTCTTGCCAGCCCACGCGGGCGCCATCAATATTTTGTTGACCAAAGGCAAACTGGACGAAGCCTCGACCCAACTCGATGGGCTGAAAAAGGTGCTGCCAAATCACCCACAAACCCGCTACTTCGTAGCCCAGCTTGCCTATCAAAGGAAAGATTTCAAAACCGCGCGGGAACAGGTGCAGCAGTTGCTGCGGATCGCGCCCAACAACGCCCGTGCGACTCAACTGGCCGGTGCAGTGGAGTTTCAACTCAATTCCTTGCTGCAAGCTGAGGTGCTGCTTTCTAAAGCCCTGGCTACATCACCCGAGTTGGTGCTGGCCAGGCGCATGCTGGTGATGACTTATTTGCGCTCGGGGCAGCCAGCCAAAGCACTGGCAACCTTGAATGCGGGCATCGCCAAGGGCATTGTGGACCCGGAGATCAACTCTGTTGCAGGTGAGGTATATCTGCAAAACGGCGATGTCAAAAAAGCCGAGGAGTATTTTGCCAAAGCAGCAAAGGCGTCACCAGAAGATGCACGCAAAAGAACCTCTTTGGCGCTGTCGCGTTTGGCGGGCAGCAATTCTGAAGCCGCCTACGGTGAGTTGCAAGAAATTGCGGCTTCCGACAAAGGCGTTACCGCTGATATGGCTCTCATCAGCGCGCATTTGCGCAAAGGCGATTTTGACAAAGCCTTGAAAGCGATTGATGGGCTGGAGAAAAAGCAGCCTGAAAAGCCACTGGCCGCCAACCTGCGTGGCCGAACCTTGTTAGCCAAAAAAGATGTTGCTGGCGCACGCAAGAGTTTCGAGGCTGCCCTCAAAATTGACCCCACGTTTTTCACGGCCGTTGCCAGCTTGGCGGCGCTAGACCTGGCCGACAAAAAGCCGGAAGATGCGAAAAAGCGGTTTGAGGCCGTATTGGCCAAAGAGCCCAAAAATGGCCAGGCGCTGTTGGCCTTGGCCGAATTGGCGGCCAGAACAAATGCACCCAAAGAAGAAGTGGGCGCCTTGCTGGTCAAAGCCACCGAAGCCAATCCAACGGAGCCAGGCCCCCGGTTGTTGCTGGTTGATTTCTATTTGAGCAACAAAGACATCAAACAGGCAACATCGGCGGCTCAAAATGCCGTGGCAACCTTGCCCGAAAACCCGGACGTGGTCGATGCTTTGGGCCGCGTGCAATTGGCGGCGGGTGAGCCCAATCAGGCCGTTACCACCTTTTCTAAAGTAGTGGCTTTGCAACCCCTTTCACCGCGTCCCCTCCTGCGCCTTGCTGATGGTCATATGGCCAACAAAAACAAAGACGCTGCGCTGCAAACGCTGAAAAAAGCGTTGGAAATCAAGCCCGACTTGATCGATGCCCAAAAAGGCATCATCACGTTGAATATGGATGCCAAACGTTACAGTGAAGCGGTGGCGATGGCAAAAAGTGTTCAGAAGCAGCGGCCCAAAGAGCCGGCGGGTTACGTATTTGAGGGTGACATCAGCGCTGCCCAGAAGAATTGGGATGCCGCTATTGCCGCTTATCGTGCAGGACTAAAAGAAGTTCCTGCCGCAGAGTTGGCGATCAAGCTGCATGCCACTTTATTGACAGCCAGCAAAGCGCCAGACGCGGATAAACTTGCTGCGACCTGGGTGAAAGACAACCCGAACGATTTCGGCTTCCAGTTCTATTTGGGTGATTACGCCATCGCCAGAAAAGACTACCCA
>JANOWY010000272.1:0-5473 GCA_031418135.1 Rhodoferax sp.
TTGGTGATTAATCAACTTCTAGAAGGAAAATTCAATCATGGCAACTGCAAAAAAAGCTCCCGCTAAAAAAGCTGCACCCGCAAAAAAAGCAGCACCGGCTAAAGCTCCCGTAAAAGCACCGGCAAAAAAGGCCGCTCCCGCCAAAAAAGCGGCTCCAGCGAAAAAGGCCGCTGCGCCAGCTACCAAGGCTCCGGCCAAAAAAGCTGCTCCGGCCAAAAAGGCCGCGCCCGCCAAAAAGCGTGCTGTCAACGCCGCGTTCATGAAAGCGCTGACCCCCAGCGCCGCCCTGGCCGCTATTGTTGGTGCTACGCCGCTGCCACGCACCGAGGTGGTCAGCAAGCTGTGGGTTTACATCAAGAAAAACAAGCTGCAAGACGCAGTGAACAAGCGCATGATCAACGCTGATGCCAAGCTGAAAGAAATTTTCGGCAAGATGCAAGTGTCGATGTTCGAGATGGCTGGCCTGATTGGCAAGCACCTCAAATAATCAGGGCTTGTCCTGACTAAAAAAGCCGCAGCAATGCGGCTTTTTTTTTGATGCTGGCCGGATAATGCAGCATCCACAAGAACAATCTGGGCTACTTCACATGAGCAACGTTTCCGCCAGCAAAGCCGTCGAAAATCAACGCGACTCCTTCATTGCGCGTTGGTTAGACAGCGACGTGGGTTATAGCTTTCGCTCGTCGCCCATCGCCATGGCGGCAGCAGCTGTTGCGCTTATCTGCCTTTTTTGTGCGGCATTTGCCGGTTGGGTATCACCGCACAACCCGTTTGACTTGGCCACGCTGGATTTGAACGATGCCCGCAAACCCCCCGCCTGGGAGGCATTGGGCACCCGCAAATATTTGCTGGGCACCGATGACCAGGGGCGTGACATCTTGTCAGCACTGTTTTATGGTGCGCGCATTTCATTGGTAGTGAGTTTCGTCGCTGTGCTGTTGTCGATGGCCATTGGCATCACGCTGGGCCTGCTGGCCGGCTTCAAGGGCGGCTGGATCGACACCTTGCTGATGCGCCTGTGTGATGTGATGTTGTCATTCCCCGCGATTCTGGTGGCCTTGCTGATTGCGGGCGTGGGCCGCGCCCTGTTTCCCAATGCACAAGACAGTGTGGCTTTTGGTGTGCTGATCTTGTCAATCACCCTGACTGGCTGGGTGGCTTATGCCCGCACTGTTCGGGGCTCCACACTGGTGGAGCGCAACAAGGAATACGTGCAAGCGGCACGCGTCACAGGTGTGCCACCGTTGCGCATCATGCGTCGGCACGTGTTGCCCAATGTGCTGGGACCGGTGCTGGTGCTGGCCACCATCCAGGTGGCTACTGCCATCATCCTGGAAGCCACCTTGTCATTTTTGGGGGTTGGCGTGCCCCCCACTGCACCTTCTTTAGGCACCCTGATCCGGGTGGGCAACGATTATCTGTTTTCAGGCGAATGGTGGATCACCGTGTTCCCCGGCTTGATGCTGATTTTGATTTCACTCAGCGTCAACCTGTTAGGCGACTGGCTGCGCGATGCGCTGAACCCGAAACTGCGCTGACTCAACACAGGTTTCCCTGCCGCATTCAGCGCCGCCTGAAACCGATGCGGTCGCTAACGGAAACCGTGCCTTTTGCGCCAGGCGGATTTAAACGCATCTGTGTGCGTTCGGGAAAATCCTAGCGCAATCGGGACAGCCTTACGGCATAGTCTGTCTTTTCATCTTTTGAGGTTCACATGAAACTGAAACTTGCGTTGGTCGCGGCCGTTGTCGCCTTGGCTGGCAGCCCATCCACATTTGCCAAGCCATTTAAATGGTCAAGTGCCAGCGACATCCCCACGCTGGATATCCATTCGCAGAACAACGCCTTGGGCAATGGCGTCCATGCCGCCATTTTTGATTCGCTGGTTTATTACGACAGTGTTTCGTTCAAACCTGTGGGCCAGTTGGCGACCGCTTGGCGCGAGGTTTCACCCACCCAGATGCGTTTCACGTTGCGTGGCGGTGTCAAGTTCAGTGATGGTTCAGTCATGACGGCTGACGACGTGATTTTCTCGATCAACCGGGCCATGGCCAAAACCTCCAATTTCAATGTCTATACGCAGGGCATCGACAAGGTGGTGAAGGTCAACGACAACACGGTCGATTTCATCATGAAGGGCCCCAATCCGGTGCTGCTGAACCAGCTGACCGAACTGCGCATCATGAGCAAAGCATGGGCCGAGAAAAACAAATCAGTAGACCCCAAAGACATCCGAACCAAAGATGAATCCTTCGCGCACCGCAATGCCATGGGCACCGGCCAGTACATGGTTAAGGAATGGCTGCCTGACCAACGCCTGGTGCTGGTGAAAAACCCGAACCACTGGAACAGCAGTAACCCTGGCAATGTGACGGAAATCATCTATACGCCGATCAAATCCGAAGCCACCCGTGTAGCGGCCTTGTTGTCAGGTGAAGTCGATTTCATCCTGGACCCCAGCCCACAAGACCTGGGCCGCCTGCGCGCTGCCGCCGCATTGAAGGTATTGGACGGTGTTGAAAACCGCACCATTTTCTTCGGCATGGACCAGTTCCGCGACGAATTGCCGGGCTCCAACGTCAAAGGCAAAAACCCGCTCAAAGATCTGCGCGTGCGCAAGGCCTTGTACCAGGCGATTGACATCAACACCATCAACCGTGTGACCATGCGCGGCCTCTCACAGCCAACCGGCGCAATGGTGGCGCCGCAAGTGAACGGCTGGACGGAAACCGTACACCAGCGCCATCCGTTTGACCAGGAGGCTTCCAAAAAGCTGTTGGCTGAGGCCGGGTACCCACAAGGCTTTGAGATCGATTTCGCTTGCCCAAACAACCGTTACATCAACGATGAAGAGATCTGCCAGGCTGTAACGGCCATGTGGGCGCGTATTGGCATCAAGGCCAAGCTGCGCACCATGCCGCTGGTTACCTACTTCCCGATGATCCAGCGGTTTGAGGCCAGCATCTACATGCTGGGCTGGGGTGTTCCCACGTTTGACGGCCTGTACAGCGTTCAATCTTTGTTGCGCACCCTGGGTTCGGGCGGCGACGGCAACTACAACGTGGGCCGATACAGCAATCCGCGGATGGATTACATTACTGACCGGGCAAAAGAAGAAACCGATTTGCCGGTCCGCACGCGCCTGCTGACCGAAGCCTTGCAGCTTTCGAACGACACGGTTTCGCACATCCCGTTGCATAACCAGATCATTCCTTGGGCGATGAAGAAAAACGTCGATGTAACGCACCGCGCAGACAACCGGTTGGATTGGCGTTTGATCAAGGTGAACTGATGTTTCACTGACAGTTAAAAAGGGCTCTTTGGAGCCCTTTTTTGATGGTCAGCAGTTGGTTAAAGCTGCTGGTGGTTGTGGCTATTGATGCTGACTTGTCGAACCGCCTTCTATTTACCTTGACTCACTGGTCCAGTAGTTCCAATGGTTCCGTAGGTTCCAGTGCTCACTGGTTGAATGGGCTCACTGCGTCCATTGGATGGCCGCGCAAGAGGGTGCCCAAGGCGGCTGCATAGCACCCAGGGACAACCGAACTTCCTCAAAAACGACCGGGCCGTTGGGTTGTGTTCCACCGAGGGATAACCCAACTACTTCGAAACTGACTTATTGGCGAGTGGCCTCAGCGTGGAGCAACACAACGAGCGTGCAAACGGTAGTTGCCGTTTTTGTCCAGAAAACCGATCTGATTGACATCATCGAGCCGATAGGCTGGGTCACCCACGAGCGCGGTGTCGGGCTGGAAGGTGCCGGGCCGGGAACACGCAAACGGGCCACAAAACAGCACCGAATAAACGCCCGGCTTGGCAGCCACCAGAGCCAGGCCAAATTCGTCTTTGCAAGACAACTTCCAGAAGCCCGCCCATGGATGCGCAACGGTTGCCGTGACCTGGCCGGTCGCGGCAATGGTGCGGCTGGTAAGTTGCGGATCTAATTGCGGGTCCATCTGCTGCGCTGGAACCGCTTGTACTGTCGCAGGTGCCTGCTGGGCCAATACAGCCCCGGGCACGGCAACGAAACAGGCCAGACAGACAGCCGTTTGACGACACAGATTCAACAGAATGGGGTGGCAAGGCTTCACAAAATATCTCATTTATTTACATTAATGAATTTATTTTGAAAAAAATGACATATTGTTGACAATCAAATTGTACTTTTAGCTACTTTTTATGTAACAAATATATTTTTAATATATTAAGTAATTATACATATATCAAAAAAATAGATCATTTTTCAAAGCCCACTCTCTCCCCAGTCACTTATGCAGCTTGGCTGCGGGCATTCAGTGCCTGGTTGCGAATGGCCGTCAACGTGCCGCGCGTGGTGATCACATCCGGGTCCAGCATGATTTCAATCAGCGTGCCTTCTGGCCGCGCCAAAGCGGCCAACAGCGCTGGTTCAAATTCGGCCGTGTGGCTGATGCGCTGCGCTGCGTAACCGTAGGCCCGTGCCAGGCCGACAAAATCCGGGTTCTTCAGTGCAGTGCCTGCCACGTGGGCTGGGTAATCTCGCTCCTGGTGCATGCGAATGGTGCCATACATGCTGTTGTTCAGCAGCACCACGATGGTTTTGGCACCGTACTGGGCGGCGGTGGCGAGCTCCTGGCCGTTCATCAAAAAATCGCCGTCGCCCGCCATCGTCAGCGCCAACCGCCCGGTGGTGATGGCCGCCGCAATGCCCGCCGGCACGCCGTACCCCATCGAGCCATTGGTCGGTGCCAATTGGGTTTTATGGCCTTTCGCCAGGCCATGGTGTTTGAAGAAACGGTGCGTCCAGCTGGCGAAGTTGCCCGCGCCATTGGTCAGCACGGTATCCGCCGGCAAATGTTGTTGCAGCATGGCCACCACGGCGGCCATGTCCATGTCGCCGGGCAGCTTTTGCGGGACGAGGTTGAATTCGTAGTCGGCGTGGCAATCGGCAGTCCAGGCCTCCCACGGCAGGCTGACAGGCGCCGTCAATACTTCGAGTGAACGCGCGGCTGCGTTCATCGTGGACTGTATGGCCAGGTCGGCCTGGTAGACCCTGTTCAGCTCTTCTGCGCTGGCGTGGATATGCACCAATTTTTGTTTGGGTTTGGGCACCGCCAGCCAAGAATAGCCCCCAGTGGTCATCTCGCCCAAACGCGGGCCGATGGCGATGATGAGATCACTCTCCTTGAGTTTGGCGGCGATTTTCGGGTTGATGCCAATGCCGATGTCACCGGCGTACTGCGGGTGAAAGTTGTCAAACGTGTCCTGAAACCGGAACGCATTGCCCACAGGCAGCTTCCAGTTTTCGGCAAAACGTTGCAAGGCCTGGGCCGATTGCGGCGTCCAACCACCCCCACCGGCAATCACAAAAGGCTTTTTCGCCTGCAGCAACAATTCACGCAGCTCGCGCAGGCTGCCAGGGTCGCTCCAGGCCTGCACCGCGTCTATACGCGGCATCACGGCAGGTAACACGCCTTCGCCATTGGCGGGTACC
>JANOWY010000273.1:0-1606 GCA_031418135.1 Rhodoferax sp.
GCGGCATATTAACTGTATATTATCACAGTAAATATGCCGCCTTTGACGATGAACTCACTCGAACTTTGCGCCGGTGCCGGTGGCCAGGCCTTGGGATTGGAGCGCTCCGGTTTTGAACACCAGGCGCTGGTGGAAATCGATGCCCATGCCTGCGACACCTTGCGATTGAATCGCCCCGGCTGGAACGTTATTGAAGGGGACATGAGCTATTTTGATGCCAGGAATTACCGTGGTGTTGATTTGGTTGCCGGTGGTGTGCCCTGCCCGCCTTTTTCAAAAGCCGGCAAACAATTGGGTGCAGAGGATAAACGCGATATGTTCCCGCAGGCCATTCGTGTCGTCGACGAAACCCGTCCGCAAGCGGTCATGCTGGAAAACGTGCGTGGCTTGATGGACCCCAAATTTGCCGATTACCGCCAAAACGTGTCCAAGCAGTTGGCGGCGCTGGGCTACTGGAGCGATTGGCACCTTTTCAACGCAGCCGATTTTGGCGTTTGCCAATTGCGTCCCCGGGTGGTTTGCGTAGCGCTTCGAAAAAATCTTGCGTCTTACTTTCAATGGCCTGAACGGTCTCCCCAAAAACCCCCAACAGTCGGAGAGTTGTTGCTGGACCTGATGGGCGAACGCGGCTGGCACGACGCACGCCAATGGCACCACCTGGCCGACACCATTGCCCCCACGCTGGTGGGTGGCAGCAAAAAACACGGCGGTCCCGATCTCGGCCCCACCCGTGCCCGCGCCGCCTGGGCCAAGCTGCACGTGGATGGCCGTGGTTTAGCCAATGAAGCCCCTGATCCGGATTTTGAAGGCCTGCCCCGGCTCACCGTGCGCATGTGCGCCCGTATTCAGGGTTTTCCGGATGACTGGGTGTTTGCCGGCAAAAAAACCGCTTCTTACCGGCAAGTCGGCAATGCCTTCCCACCACCGGTGGCCCATGCGGTCAGCGCCCAGATTGCCTTGGCGATTGAGCAGGCCAGTGCACACCGCCAAATGAAGAAAGCGGCGTAATGGTCAAAGCAAGCGTTGTAAAACCGGTGACACCGAAGCCACGGAAAAATGGCACCGGCTCAAGAGCCAAACTTCGGCAGTATTTTTTGGCAAACCTTGGCCGGATCCTGAACGCGGACGAACTTCGGCCGGTCTCAGGAAACATCAGCGAATGGGCCAGGCGGGTACGTGAATTGCGGACTGAAGAGGGCTACTTGATCCTGACCCACAACGACCGGGCGCATCTCAAACCCGGGGAGTACCTTCTTGAAACTGAAAAACCGCAACCTGCGTTTGCCAGGGCCATCTCCAAAGAAACCCGCGCCTTTGTGCTAGATAGAAACGGATTTACTTGCCAAATGTGTGGCGCGGTGGCCGGTGAAAACCACCCCTACGACCCCAGCCGCAAGACGCGCCTGCACATCGGCCATGTGATTGACAAAAGCATGGGTGGGAGTGACGAGGCCGTCAACTTGAAAGCCATTTGCTCGATCTGCAACGAAGGGGCGGCCAACATCACGCTGCAACGGCCTGACCTCAGCAAATTATTGGTGCAAGTGCGACGTGCAACCGCTATCGATCAGAAAGAACTCTTGAATTGGCTGCGGTCAGGCCGTTG
>JANOWY010000274.1:0-2355 GCA_031418135.1 Rhodoferax sp.
CGCCGGCCTGCACCCCATGGGAATCACCCGCGCATTCACCCTGGCTTTGTCAAACCAGGGGTTGTAGATCATCGGTGCCTTGAAGCTATGGGTCGGGAACCCGATGTGGGCAATCAGCTCGGTGTGGCCGTTGATGATGCCAGGGGTCACAGGTTCACTCACGGCCTTATTTACCAGGCTTGACGTGGGCGACAGCCGCCCGTAGTGCCAGCAGATAACTGTCTACGCCAAATCCGGCGATCTGGCCTTTGGCGATTTCGGCGATCACAGAATGATGGCGGAAAGCCTCGCGGGCATGAATATTGGACATGTGTACTTCGAAGATCGGGCACTTCAAGATGGCCAGTGCATCGCGAATGCCATAGCTGTAATGTGTCCAGGCACCGGCGTTGATCAGCACCGCCGCTACGCCTTCACCGTGCGCGCGATGGATACGTTCGCACATCTCGCCTTCGTGGTTGGTCTGAAAACATTCCACCGCCGCGCCGAGCTCCTGACCCAGCGCCATCACAGCCGAATCGATCTCGGCCAGCGTAGTGGTGCCGTATTGCGCCGGATCACGCTTGCCGAACATGTTGAGATTGATGCCGTTGAGGACGAGAATTTTCATGGGTTTCCCTGAGGATGCAAATCTGAATTGCGATGGATCTGGGCTCGCGCCGTTCTATGCAGGCAGGCTGAGCCCAGAGCGATCGGATCTGGCCGCTGGAGCCAGATCGTTGCGCGGTTCTGCCGGCCGTTTTACTTGCGCAGCTTGGCCAACTCGGCCATCATGTCGTTGACGGTGGCTTCACCGACGTTGGCACTGTACTTGGCGATCACCGGTTTCATCTTGTCGCGCAGCTTGGCCACTTCGGCTGGCGGGAAGGTAGTGACGGTCATGCCATTCTTTTTCAGCAGGTCGAGGTTAGCGGCCACCGCTGCGCGCGAAGCCTCACGCTGGGTTATGGCCGCTTCGTCAGACGCGTCGTCGATCAGCTTCTTTTCTGCGGCAGACAGGGTGTCCCAGATCTTCTTGCTGAAGATCACCGATTGCGGGTTGTACTGGTGGTTGGTCAGCGCCATGAATTTCTGCACTTCCCAGAACTTGTTGGCGGCGATCACGCTGACCGGGTTTTCCTGTCCGTCAATGGCTTTTTGCTCCAGGCCACCATAAACTTCTGGGAAGGGCATGGGTGTGGGGTTGGCACCCAGCGCCTTGACCCAATCCACGTTGATCGGGTTGGGGATCACGCGCAGCTTCAGGCCGTCAATGTCTTCAACTTTGTTCAGGGCACGTTTGCTGTTGGTGATGTGGCGGTAGCCCAGTTCCCAATACGACAAGCCGATCAGGCCTTTTTCTTCGAGCAGCTTGTGCATCTTGCGGCCAACCGGGCCGTCCACAATCGCATCCGATTCTTTTTCGTTGGCGAACAGGAACGGGAAGTCGAAGATCGCCAGCTCTTTGGCTTCAGAGGCCAGGATGCCCGAGTTCATCACCGACATGTCGATGGTGCCGCCCTTGATGGCCGACACGACGGATTGGTCGCTGCCCAGCGTGCCGGCCAGGAACAGGTTGACCTTGATCTTGCCACCTGATTTTGCCGTCACCAGCTCGGCAAACTTCTTCATGCCCGCGACGGCGGGGTGCCCTTCGGGGCCATTCAGCGCGAACTTGAGGGTGCGCTCTTTGATGTCTTGCGCAGCAGCAAAACCAACCGTCGCCATCATCACGGCAGCGGCAACAGACTTTAGAACCAGACGTTTCATGTGTGTCTCCAAAAAAACTCAGTACGCGAATTTATGGCCAGGGACGCAGCGTACCCAACACGCCCCTGACCGGGAAAAATGAGCCCTTTCAGGGAACAGCGAGCCACACGCAATTGGACTGCATGGGGGCCCTATTTGCTGCCGGGCCGCCCCAAGGCAAATGCACCCCCTCGGGGGGCAGCGACCACACGCAGTGGGAGAGCGTGGGGGCCATATACATTCAACCAGCCAACCAGCGGGCGGGCCAAATGACGATCTGCGGGAACAGCACCATGAGGAACATCAGCGCAAACTGCGCCACCATGAACGGCCATACGCCGCGCGTGACATCATCCAAGCTGATTTTTCCAACGCCAGCCACCGTGTTCAGCACGGTGCCTACGGGCGGTGTGATCAGGCCGATGGCATTGTTCATCACGAACAGCACGCCGAAGTAGACCGGGTCAATTCCTGCCGCCTTGACCAGCGGCATCAACACCGGGGTGAGAATCAGGATCGTAGGTGTCATGTCCATGGCGGTGCCCACGATGATCACCAGAACCATGATGGCGGCCATCAACAGCCGGGGGCTGTCCAACAGCGGTTGCAGCAGTGTGACCAGCTGTG
>JANOWY010000275.1:0-5174 GCA_031418135.1 Rhodoferax sp.
GCGATGGTCGAAGCCGCTGAAAAAAGCGGTGTTCTCAAACCGGGTGCCACCATCATCGAGCCGACATCGGGCAACACGGGCGTGGGTTTGGCCATGGTGGCAGCGGTCAAGGGCTACAAGCTGGTGCTGGTAATGCCCGACAGCATGTCGATCGAGCGGCGTCGCCTGATGCTGGCCTACGGCGCGTCGTTCGACCTGACCCCGCGTGAAAAAGGCATGAAAGGCGCCATCGCCCGCGCCCAGGAACTGGCCGCCGCCACGCCCGGTGCCTGGATACCGCAGCAATTCGAAAACCCGGCCAACATCGAGGTGCACGTGCGCACCACGGCGCAGGAAATCATTGCCGACTTCCCCAACGGCATTGACGCGCTCATCACCGGCGTGGGCACGGGCGGGCATTTAACCGGCTGCGCTACCGTGCTCAAGGCGAAATGGCCGAACCTGAAGGTGTTTGCGGTAGAGCCAGCTGCGTCGCCGGTGATCTCGGGCGGCAGCCCAGCGCCGCACCCGATTCAGGGGATTGGTGCGGGTTTTATCCCGGCCAATCTGCATACGGCATTGCTGGACGGCGTGATCCAGGTCGATGCCGAACCAGCCCGTGAGATGGCGCGCCGCTGCGCCAGCGAAGAAGGCATTCTGGTCGGCATCTCCAGCGGCGCAACATTGGCCGCGATTGCACAAAAACTACCTGAACTAGCGCCAGGCGCAACCGTGCTTGGGTTCAATTACGACACCGGTGAGCGCTATTTGTCGATCGAGGGGTTTTTGCCGGCTTGATCAGAAACCACTTTGAAGCACCCCTTACTTTTGGCCCGTGTGGCGGGCCAGGTAATACGCCAAGGTTTCCAATTCTTCCGGTTTAAGGCCCACCAAGGCCTCACTCATCGCCGTGGTGTAGCCCAAGCGTTTTCCGCTTTGAAAATCGGTCAGCACCCGCTTCAAATAATCTTGATACTGCCCGGCTAGTCGCGGCACTTGCTGGCTACCGGCCATGTCTGCGCCATGGCAGCTGATGCACAGGTGCTTGCTGGCCAAATCTTTTCCCAACGCCATTCGTACGGCGTCGGGCACCTCGCCTGTGGGCTGTGTGGGCTGAGCTGGCAATTTACCAATGGCTTCCGAAAACCCGCGCAAATCGTCATTGGTGAAGTCTTTGGCGAGCGCATTCATCAACTCGCTGTCGCGACGCCCATTTTTGAATAAAAAGAGTTGAGTCACCGCATAAAAGCTGTGCTGCCCAGCGAGTGACGGCGCCAAATTTGGCGCACCTTTGCCGTCTGCACCATGGCAGGCGGCGCATTGTTGCGCGTAGCGCTGACCATAGTCAACCGCGGGTTTGGCTGCCGGCGCATTGGCTGTAGCCGCCGATTGCAGTAGTTTGGCGGTCGCAGGTGCGGTTGCGCCAACCCTTGGGCGCGGCTGCGACTGCATTTGGGTTTGATTTTGGGTTTGCGCCTGCACGCCAAGGCATCCCACCAAGACCACAAAAACCCACAGCCGACCCAGCAGCCCCGCTGCCGAAGCAGACGGGGCGCTTGGACTCGCCCTGAAAACAGGTGCGAATCGGCTCACTTCTTGCCGTAACTCACACGGTAAATGGCACCGTTGTGATCGTCGCTGATGAGCAGACTTCCGTCTTTCATTACCATGACGTCGGCCGGGCGGCCCAGATAGCCATTGTTTTCCACCAACCCGGTCAGGAATGTCTCGGTTTTGCCGATGCCGCCTTTGCCGTCAGGCCAAGCCACCATGATGTCGGCTGCATACTTGTTGGTCCGATTCCAGGGGCCATGGCGGGCTATGAAGATGGCACCCTGGTACTTGGCGGGAAACATTTTGCCGTTGTAGAAACGCATGCCCAACGGTGCGACGTGCGCACCCAGCTTCAAAGCCGGTTGAGCTACGCCCTCGCAACTAATACCCCAGCCAAATAGCGGAACGACGAAATCGCCTTGGTGGCAATGCGGGAAACCAAAGTCGGGAACCCCCTTGGCATTTTTTGCCACCCGGTTGAGGGTGTCATTGGGCAAATCCTCAGACAGCCAGTCGCGCGAATTATTGGTGTACCAAAGTTCGCCCGTTTTTGGATGGAAATCAAAACCAACGGTGTTGCGCACACCCTTGGCCACCACTTCAAAGCCACTGCCGTCAAGGTTCATGCGGTTAATGGTGGCAAATTCAGGCTTGACTTCGCACACATTGCAATTAGCGCCAATGGAAACGTAGAGTTTGTTGTCCGGGCTGATCTTGATGAACTTCCATCCATGTGGGATCTCACCGGGCAGCTTGTCATAAATGACCTTGCCCTTGCCGATGTTGCCAAGGTTGGCTTCAATGTTTTCAAATACGGTAATGTCTTTGGGGGTGGCCAAATACAAGTTGCCTTTGTGGTATTCGATACCACTGGGCAAAAAGAGCTTTTCGGCCAAGGTTTTGACTTCACGCTTGCTACCTACGTTGGTAATGGCATACAGCTTGCCTGCAACAAACAAAGAACTAACGAATACCGTGCCTTTGTCGCCTTCACGCATGCTGCGCGCATCCAGAATATCGCTGGCATAGACCTCTACTTTAAAACCTGGCGGCAGCTTCATCTTGCTGATAGGCAACTTGTCAGCTGGCGTGGGCACGGGGTAAGAAGGCACGGGCGCCATCTTGGCAGTGGCATCACCTTTGGGTCGCCCCACAGCCCAAAATGGCTCTTCTGCTGGTTTGTCCTGAGACCAGCTCAAGCCGGCCCAACCCATGCCCAAAGCCACGGCCAACAGCGTTGTCGGCCTCTTTAATCGATTCATGAATGGCATCCCGATTTCTCCTCTGGTTATTCCGCCTGAGCAGCGGCGGTTGAACTGGCGGTTCGGCAACCCTCATACGATGCCGCCAAAACGCCAATACTTGTAGCATTTGGCAATTCACGGGTCAAACTCGACTTGTCACCAAAAGCAACCGATACAGCGCAACCGAGACAAAACCACGTTGCACGCTTCGCTTTTGCTTGACTGGCCCGCCAACATCATGCCGAACGGCGCAATGCGGGCCACCGCCCGTAAAATGTGGGGCAACTGCTTGATCACCACAAGCCCTGGAGCCACCCGACATGATCCGCCTGACCGAGCTCAAGTTTGCGCTTGACCACACGCCCGAAGACCTGACCGCACGCATCTGCCAAACCTTGGGCATTGCTGCGGCTGACATCCACCAACAGCAGGTTTTCAAACGCAGTTACGACGCACGCAAAACCAACTTGCTGGTGGTTTACATCGTGGATGTCACGCTGGGCAGCCCCACTGCGCAGCAGGTGGTACTGCAACGGCTGGCGGGCAAACTGCACATCGGGCCCAGCCCCAACATGGCGTATCAGCCGGTTGCCCAAGCCCCCACCCACCCGCCAACACACGTTGCAAATCAACCGCTGCGGCCGGTAGTGGTGGGGTTTGGCCCCTGCGGCATCTTCGCCGCCCTGTTGCTGGCACAAATGGGCTTCAAACCCATCGTGCTGGAGCGCGGCAAACCGGTGCGCGAACGCACCCAAGACACCTGGGGCCTTTGGCGCAAACGGGTGTTGAACCCCGAAAGCAATGTGCAGTTTGGCGAAGGCGGGGCGGGCACGTTTTCCGACGGCAAGTTGTGGAGCCAGATCAAAGACCCGCGTTTTTTGGGCCGCAAGGTGATGCAGGAATTTGTCAAGGCTGGTGCGCCGGATGACATCCTGGTCGAATCGCACCCGCACATCGGCACGTTCAAGCTCGTGAAGGTGGTGGAAAACATGCGTGCGCAGATCATCGCCTTGGGCGGCGAGATCCGTTTTGAACAACGGGTGGTGGATGTTCTGCTGGAGGCACCTGGCGCTTCAAAAAGCGCCGCACACAGCGGCAAAACCCGGCAGCTGCGCGGGTTGACGGTGCTGAACGTCGCGGATGGCACGCAATACGAGTTGCCTGCCGACAACGTGGTGATGGCGCTGGGGCACAGTGCCCGCGATACCTTCGCCATGTTGTACCGGCGAGGTGTGTTTGTAGAGGCCAAACCCTTCTCCATCGGCTTTCGCATTGAACACCCGCAGGGCCTGATCGACCGCGCCCGTTGGGGCCAACACGCCGGGCACCCGATGCTGGGCGCGGCGGAATACAAACTGGTGCATCACGCAGAAAGCGGCCCAGGCAAAGGCCGCAGTGTTTACAGTTTTTGCATGTGCCCCGGCGGCACGGTGGTGGCGGCCACGTCGGAGCCGGGCCGCGTGGTCACCAACGGCATGAGCCAGTATTCGCGCAACGAACGCAACGCCAATGCCGGCATCGTTGTGGGCATCACCCCGGCGGATTACCCGACCGATGCCGCTGCATTTCAAGCGGCGTTTGGCGATTCAGTGGATCCGAAAAAGCGCCCCGACGACGCCTTTCATCCGCTCGCTGGCGTCGTCATGCAGCGCCAGCTGGAATCCCATGCCTACGTTCTTGGAGGCAGCAGCTATGAGGCACCTGGGCAACTGGTGGGTGATTTCATCGCAGGCAGGCCTTCCAGCACCTTGGGCAGTGTGGTGCCTTCCTACAAACCCGGCGTAAAACTCGGCAGCCTGGCCAACGCCCTGCCCGCCTACGCGATTGCCGCCATCCGCGAGGCCCTGCCAGTATTTGGTAAAAAGATCAAGGGGTTTGACATGCCCGACGCCGTGCTGACCGGCGTGGAGACCCGCACCTCCGGCCCCTTGCGCATCACGCGGGGTGACGATTTTCAGAGCCTGAATGTGGCGGGCCTTTTTCCGGCCGGTGAAGGCGCAGGGTACGCTGGCGGGATTTTGTCAGCAGGAGTGGATGGCATCAAAGTTTCTGAAGCGGTCGCAAGACGAATCACGATGCAGCCATGACAATGCCGGGTACCTTGATTCGCTTCATCGCGAGTGGGTCGAAGTTCGCCCATTGCGTTTGTGCCTGTTGCCGCTCTGGTTTCCGCCACACCTTTTTTGTTGAACTTGAACAGCCATGATTGCCAAAGACATCCACAGTTACATCCCCGCCGAAGGCCATGGCCTGCCGCATGACCCGTTTAACGCCATCGTTGGGCCACGCCCGATTGGCTGGATCTCCACCCGCAGCAAGGCCGGGCAGGTAAACCTGGCACCCTACAGTTTTTTCAACGGGTTCAATTACATTCCACCCATCGTGGGCTTCAGCAGC